>JAGABS010000011.1 GCA_017614525.1 Alphaproteobacteria bacterium | reverse complement strand
GATGCTCGCAGGAAGTTGTTGACCTCGCCGTCGAGGATGGCTGAAACGTTGCCTTTTTTGTTTTTAACTATAACTTAATCATTATTTGATACTATCCTTGAAAAATTACGGAGAAAATTCATGAATCGATTAGGATTTTGGTATTTCTGGGTGTGTCTCATGTTTGGGCTATTCGGAAAAAAGTTAATAAGCACAGATTCATCGATTTATCCTTTTTTCATGATGGGGGTTGTCGCGATTTTTGAATTATATATTCTCCTGAAACTTCCGTACTCCGAAAAGCTTTGGATTTATGAAGAGAGCGAAAACAAGCCAAAATATATCCGATGGATTGGATTGATTCCAATATTGGCTGTAAGCTACATCTATAAAACAACCGTTTTGTACGTCTTGATTTATTGCCCATTAACAGAAGCCGCCGTAATATATTCCACAGGAACAAAAGAAGAAAAAAGCAAGTTATACGTCCGATTTGCTCCACTGTTGCAAAGTGTAGGGGGAATGCTGTTAGTTCTCGCATTTGTTTATGGATTTCTCTTTTTAAAAGCGAAGGGAGTTTAAGTAATCACTTCGCCCCGTCGTCTTTTGTTACCTTTGCACTGATAGACGCTCGCAGGAAGTCGTCGATTTCGCCGTCGAGGATGGCTGAAACGTTGCCCTTTTCGAAATTTGTGCGTAAATCTTTCACCATCTGGTAAGGCTGCATGACATAGGATCGAATCTGGTGCCCCCAGCCGATCTCGTTTTTGACATCCTGGTTTTTGTCTTCCTCGCGCTTGCGGAGTTCCAGCTCGTACAGCCGCGATTTCAGCATGTCGTAAGCGATTGCGCGGTTGCGGTGCTGAGATCTGTCCGTTTGGCACTGTACCACGATGCCTGTCGGAATGTGAGTGATTCTCACGGCGCTGTCCGTTTTATTGACGTGCTGACCGCCTGCGCCCGAAGCTCTGTAGGTGTCGATTCGCAAATCGCTTTCGTTGATTTCGACTGTGATTGCGTCATCCACCACAGGGTAGACCCATACGGAGGCAAAACTCGTGTGGCGCCGCGCATTGGAATCGAAAGGCGAAATTCGCACCAGTCTATGGATGCCCGACTCGCTTTTGAGCCAGCCGTAGGCTTTCGCGCCCGTGATTTTCAGTGTCGCGGATTTAATGCCCGCCTCCTCGCCCTCGCTCTCTTCAAGGATTTCTATGCCGTATTTGTGTGACTCGGCCCAGCGGAAATACATGCGCAGCAACATTTGCGCCCAATCTTGAGCCTCTGTGCCGCCCGCGCCCGAATGAACCTCGAGATAGCAACTGTTTTGGTCCGCCTCTCCCGAAAAAAAGCACTCCAGCTGATAAACCTGCATATAGGACGCCAAATCCTGCAGTTGCTGTTCGGTTTCCGCGATTAACTCCGTCTCGTTTTCAGCTTCCGCGAGTTCCAGCATCTCCTTCAGATCGGAAAATTTGGATTCAGCCTGTTCGAACCGCGACAATTCGGATTCCGTTTCCGACTTCTGTCTCAGAATGTTTTTCGCCCGTTCCTGATCTTCCCACAAATCGTTGGACGCGCTTTGCAGATTCAGCTCTTCAAGCTTGGATTTCAGCTTATTCGGGTCAAAGAAACCTCCGCAGCAGGGACAGAGATTTTTCAATCGATTCGCAAACTTTCCTGGTTTCTTCTTTCATGATTTTTACGCCTTCTTTGGTGTTGCTTCCTTTAGTGTTGCTTTTGGTGTTTCCTCTTGCGTACCCGGAAGTATTTTCATTTTCTTGTTCGGCTTTTTGACAAACATCATCGCGATCGCCGCCGTGAAAGATATCGCTGAAATCACTATGAATGTCCATTCGGCGCCGAAATGCTTCCAAAACTCACCCGTAAGTACGTTCGAAATGCACATACCCAAGCAACAAACGAGGTTGAAAATTCCGATGGAAGTTCCCTTAATCTGAGGAGGCGAGTAATCGGAAACCATCGCGTAGAAAGTTCCCTGAGTCGCTCCGTAGTGAATTCCGTAAACCGCCGCTCCCGCAAGGACCATCCAGTAGCTGCTTGCCAACGCCAAAATAATGCAGGACGCCAACATCATGCAGAATCCGAATGCCAAAAATAACTTTCTGTCGTGCTTGTCAGACCAATTTCCGACAATCCGAGAAGTCGGCGAATTGAATAAATACATAATCGCCAAAACCAACGGAGCGTACTTTACGTCCAGCCCCAAATCCTGAGCTCTGTAAACCAAAAACGATTCGCTGTATCTCGAACACATGAAAATGAAAACAACGAACATGTAGTACCAAAAGTGTGAGCCCAATTGTTTCACGTCGGCGCGTTTTATCGGAAATCCTTTGCGGGACTTCAAACTTTGAATTTTCGGTTCTTTAATTCCAAAGTAAATCAACGCAACCGCGATAAAAATAGGAACGGCCGCACCCATGTAAACCATTCTTAATACGGATTCAGACGTTCCGAAATGAGCTAAGGCCCAAAACGCGAACACGGACCCGACCATCGATCCCAAAAAGGCGAAACTTTGACGAATTCCGTAGCTGGCACCCTTTAATTCTTTCGGAGCGCAGTCGGCGATCAATGCGTCACGAGGAGTGTCTCTTAATCCGTTGGTAATCCTCTCCAAAACCTGAGCCGCCGTATAAAGTCCAAGTCCGCTGCAAACGGCAAACATCGGTTTCGCAAAGGCCGCGCAAAGATACCCGAATAACATGAGAATCTTTCTTTTTCCGAGCCAGTCGCTGATAACTCCTGAAACCATTTTCACTAAGTAAGACAGAGCCTCCGACAATCCGCGAATATATCCCATTGCGGCTGGAGTTCCTCCCAAAATGTTAATAATGAATTGCGGCGAAAAAGCTGTAATTACGACCGAGGCAATGTTCGAAAAAAAACTGACAATTCCGACTATCCATATGGTACGAGGCACCTTCGGAGTAGCAGGACTTTCCTCCGCTTCCTTTAACATCTCATCTTTATTAGTCATCTGAAATTCCGTAAGTTGATTACAGTGACTTTCTATCACAAAACCGTGGATGTTGACAGGAAATTTTTTTTATTTTTTGCTATCGGTTAACTATTATCCCCATCGATGTTTTGATATATTCAGAAAATGGAGTAGTCGGACGCAGAGGAGCGCGAACCCGGTCAGGTCCGGAAGGAAGCAGCCGTAGTGAACACCGTGCGGGTTGATTGCTCCCTGTCGAGCAGTATCTGTTGTTGTGGTATTTATTCCTGTGACGGTCGTTCGTTAATGTGAATAGATATTTTTGATGTGGATAAATTATGTACGTTCCTTTAGCTACCAAATACAGACCGAAAAAATTCTCCGACGTAGTAGGGCAAGATATCGTTGTAAAAATTTTGACCAAGGCGATTTTGAAGGACCGCGTCGGGCATTCCATATTGTTTACGGGAACTCGCGGGGTAGGAAAGACCACTCTTGCAAGAATTCTCGCAAAAACACTGAGATGCGAGAACCGACGCCCTGATGAATACGAACCCTGCGGGAAGTGCGAATCCTGCCTGAATTTTTCAAAGGACAGCCAAATTGACGTTATAGAAATCGATGCCGCCAGCAACACGGGAGTGGATGACGTAAGGGAAATCATCGAATCTTGTCGCTATAAGCCGACGACGGGAAAGTACAAAATTTTCATCATCGACGAGGTCCACATGCTGTCCAAGAGCGCGTTTAATGCGCTGCTTAAAACTCTGGAAGAACCTCCTGAGCACGTGAAATTCATGATGGCAACGACCGAAATTTACAAGATTCCCGAGACGATTCTTTCGCGCGTTCTGAGATTTGATTTAAGAAATGTCGACAGCAACTTGATCGCCCAATATTTGTCCACTATCTGCAATCAGGAAAACATTTCCGTCGGAGCTGAGGCGCTGTCGCTGGTGGCCAGATTTGCGAACGGCTCCATCCGAGACAGTCTCTCGATTTTGGATCAGATTTTGAACGTCGCCGATAACAGTTCGCTGTCAGCGGAGCAGGTTCGAGAAATTCTCTGCGTTTCGGACGATAATGATTTAATAGAACTGTTTAACTTGATTATGTCCTCAAATTTGAAGGATGCCGTAACGAAATATCGTGAAATAATTTTCAACGAGACTTCTGTTAAAACGATTTTGACCAGGCTGATGGATTTTGTGTATTTTCTGACCTGTGCGAAGTCGAATCTGAAAATTCCCGACAAGACACTGTCGGAAGAATCCGAAAACAAATTACGGAAGTTGGCGCAAAATACCACGCTGTCGTCTTTGTCCAGAATTTGGCAGATGCTGGTGAGAGGCGCGGATGAACTGAAGATCTGCGACCGCCAGGAGATCGCGCTGGAGATGCTGCTTATCAGGATAATTTACGCATCACACCTCCCCGACCTTAGCGAATTTCTGAAAAAATTAAAAACCAGCTCTTTCGAAGTGTCGGGAGATCATGATATAAAGTCTCAAACAGACGAACCGGTGTCTCTCTTGGAGGAGGCGATGAAGTCTTTTCCGAGGGCAAAATTGAAGTAATGGAGAAAAAAATGAACAACTTTTCCGAATTGATGAAGCAAGCCCAAAAAATGCAGGCGAAATTAATGGAAGCCCAAAATAAGGTCAACGAAACGATCGCAGAGGGAAGTTCCGGCGGCGGGATGGTCGTGATCAAAATCAACGGAAAATTCGAGATTCAAAGCTTGGTCATCGATCCGAAGTTAATGACTCCCGACGACGCCACCATGGTCAGCGATCTGGTCATCGCGGCCTACAATGACGCGAAAAAGAAGGTCGAAGAGCAAGTCTCTTCCAGCATGGGCGGGATTTTGCCTCCGGGAATGAAACTGCCGTTTTAGTACAGAGCCTATGCAGGCGGTTGTTTTGAGAAGTGCTTAAGTACGCTGACTTGCTGTCTTTTTGAATTTCTGAAGATCTTTTTTGCAGATTAATGGAGAAAGCGAAGAAGGTCGACGAGTCAGGAGTTCAGATCTTGATGTCCAAGATGCACAGAGAGAAAACTCTCCATCCGACAACAACGTCATTGCTTGGTTTAACGCTGCAAATTCGAATAATTTCGATAAAAAGAGCTGATTTTGAGAGAAGGATTGGATATTCGAAGAACTGAGAACACCCCAAAATTTTAAACTGGAACGAAAGCTATAGTTCGAGGCGTGCGGGATGTTTTGATATTCTGCGCCGATAACTTGTTTGGAATTTCAAAGACTATCAAGATTTGTTGGCCATAAAAGACTTAACACTTGAGAATGCGTTTGGAATTTCAAAGACTATCAAGATTTGTTGGCCACAATCCAACCATCAAAATGCATAATTCATCAAACTCGGTGAAACACATGGGATGCAAGATTGAATATTTCGTGGGTGAAGTAGTTCGGTTTGCACAAAATTTTTACGGGTTCTGCCTACGCCTCTGCCTCTCGCCTCAGTAAATTGCTTTAGCATTCCTTCAGCATGAATGGACTCTCTTCCCCCGGCTTTTTTTCATATTGCAATTTATTTTTGGATGATAAATACTGAAACATCACATGATAGAAGGAATGTTATGTTTGACGAAATCAACTTGTTTGACAACAAAAACAGAGATCTGCGTTGGTGCTTTTTGTTCTTTTTTGTTGTTGCAATTTGCAGCTACCTGTCTCTTATGGTTTCATTTTGTCCCTATAATGACGATATATGTAGATACCTAGTGAACAGCAACGTCGGAACATTTGCATCCAATCGGGTTTTTACATTTCTGATTGAAACTTTCGTGTATCTATCCAATGTTATCACCGATGCAGCGCCTCTTTCGCATGTTTTAGCATGTGCATTTCTTGCTTACGGAGCGGTTATTTGTTTGAAAATTTTTAACGTAAATCCAAACAGCAAATTGGAAGTGGCATGTTTTATCCCGATCGTAGCCAACCCGTATATGCTTGAAATAATGATGTTCAGGTTTGATAATCCGTTCAGTGCATTGGCGTTGCTTTTTTACATTGTCGCGGCTTATGTATCTACAGAAAACAGCCAGAAATTGTTATTTATTCAAACGGTAATATTTTTTCTTTCGTTGTTTATGTACCAACCGGCGTCATCTGTTTATTTTATTTTAGGGACTTACAAGTTTCTGGAAGAAATACGTGCGGGAAAGTCTTTTTCCCAAACGATTTCAAAAATGCGGTACTGGCTGTACACGGTACTGATTTCAGTCATTGCATATATACCCTTTACTTACTTATTTAACTATCACGTTGCAGAAGACGGATCTATGCTGGCTCTTCCGTTTAATATTCAAAATGTTGATATTATTTTAAAAAATGTCGGAACATATTATTCAAACTTGTACACGGATTGGTCTCAAAATACCGCGGGAATTTTATTCTTTTTCATTTTTTTCATCTCCGTTTTGTATTCCGTAACAAAAATCAAAAAGTTTTCTTCCATTTTTATCTACGTATTAGGAGTTTTTGTACTCACTTTGTGTCCTCTCGGAGCTAGCACAGCACTTAAAACCTTGGTTTGCAACGAAACCATTCCCCCTCGCAGTCTCTACAGCATGGGAATTTTGATTTCTGGAGTGCTATACGGAGCGTGTGAGTTGTTCAAAATCTCCAATCAAGCATTCACATTTTACGGATTTGTGGTAACTTCTCTTTGCACGTGGAGTGCTATCTTCCTAAATTCGGCAGGTAACATCATACATAGTTTACGCTTGTTACAAAGGCATGTACTGTACGACATCGCAAAGGATATTCACGAAGTAAGAGAGAAAAATAAAAACTTATCAGGATTCTGTTGCACAGGAAATTTGCAGACCTACTCCATGAATAAATTTGCTGAGTTATATCCGATGGTCTATAGAATTATCCCTGAACAGTGGTACGTTCCTACCATGTGCCAAATTGCGCTGATTGATTATAAGTTTGCAGATAGCTTTACAAAATATTTTCCCGTAGATAAGTTTTTCGAGAAAGATAAATACAAAAACAAAAATCTGGTTAAGTCGCATGCTCTGTATGACGTTTTCATTTTGGACGGCAAGGTAATTCACATTAACTTCAAGAGCGATCGCAAATTTAAAGTGAAGGATATAAACTACGCCAAAATAGGGAATGAACATTAAAATTCCTCTTCTTTATTCGCGGGAATTTTGCCGCCGCACTCAACAAAAATATTCCGAAAGCACGCAGCCTTCCAGACATGTTGTAGTTAAATGAATCTCATCACAGTAATTACGTCTTCCAGTTTGCAATTTTCTGTTTCTTCTATATCCCCACCAAAATCAGAGGTCGTAAGAACAGTTTTTCCAATAACGTATCTGTTTTTTTTGTCTGGGGCTCTTGGTGCTCCCCATACATTATGCAAAAACACAGGCTTATTGTTGTACCTTCCTACGTAAAGCATAACGTGTCCTTTATTCCCGACCAAGGTAAGAAAAGGCTTCCCCTGACTCAGTATTAACGCAGCATTCTTTTTTGGAAGATTTACGTAATTTCCTCCACAAAGCTGGGCTGTTCCGTTCCGATCCAGTGGGACTCCAAACGCAGTACAATAATCCATGGTAAGCATAGAACAATCTCTAAGATTCAGATAACCTCCCCATCCGTATTTTTGATCAAGAAATTGCTCTGTTATCTTTATTGCGTTTTCAGCGGTAAACGCAAGGGGCTTTTCGGTAAATCCCGAAGCGTCGCAGCGTATCAGCCTTGCAAATCCATTAAAACCTTTATACGGACAAAGCAAACCTTGCTTATCTTTAACAATGATAGTCCCAATATCCGCTTTGTTCAAAAACCTATTTTTGTGCTTTATCACTATTCCGTCTTTTACGGCGACCATTTTTGTCCGAGCCATGTAGGTCTTCATAAATTGCTCGTTTACATAAGCTACGTCATGCATCGAAACCCAACCCGAGAACGCGTAAGAAGAGACAAAAGCCCACAACCCATCCTTGGAAACAGCCGTGATACTCACCGGCGTTCCCAATCGGATCAAACTTTGAATATTAGAATCAAAAGGATAGCTATCCCCTGGATTTTTTAAACTTTTAAACAATTGAGAGTCTGTTGGCCACAATTTCGCCATAGTATTTCTGATAATGATACCTTTTTTCTTGATGACAGAGCGATATTTCACATTGCTCCTTATATATTCCGTATCTTTCCGTGATAACTTATGCAGATTTTCGCCAAAATATTCTCCTGAAAACGGCATAGGAGAAATTTCTTTATTTTTGGCCGTCCACGGGGAAAAGAACAGTTTATCGAATTTTTTATTCAATTCTTTCTGGGGTAAATCCTTCTCAACAATTTGAGATGCAAAAAGTTTCAGGTTTTGAGGCACATCCAAAATCGCGTCATAAGATTCGTCGATGAAACATTTTCCCGACTCATGAGTTATAACCAACTTACTCGAATATTCCGTTTCAGAAGAAGTGCATGCAGCAACCAACAAAAAACATCCCACTAACGGCCCGTGCTTTGAAACAACCATTGCTAATCCTCACTACAACAACATTAAGAGTATAATAAAACAGAGGAATCTTGCAAGAAAACAAAACCTCGCAAAAAAACACCCCGAAAGCGATTTGCCTTCGGGATATGTTTAGATAAATTGAACAACAGATAAACTGAAACTATTTCAGCTCTACTTTTGCGCCAGCAACGTTTCTATCTCTCTTCTTAATTCAGGTAGAACTTCACTCTAAAGACGTTTCAGCTTTACAGTGCATACGCCACCCAACGCTTGCAACAAAAGCTTGTTTCCACTGTATAAATTATTCGTTTTATTCACAATGAGATTTGCCAAGTATTCCGGATCCACTTTGCCTTCATTTACCCCATAAATATTTGTTATAGACTCAATTCGATCATCCGGAATATATTTCAGCGACCAACCATCCAGGGTCAGTTCTTCCAAATTTGGAAAAGAAAGCAACGACCCTAATGATTCCAGATCGTTCCCACTAATGTTCAATTTCTTAAGATTTCTAGGAGGAAATTCGAATATTCCTCTACAAAGGCTCGTCAGCTTATTGTTGCTCAGGTCCAATTCTTCCAAGCCTTCTAACCCGAATATTCCAAGCGGCATATGCGAAAGATTATTTCCGCTAATATTCAGCTTTCTAATATTATTCGGCAGAAACAAAAGAGCTTCCACTCTATTGTTGCTTAGATCCAATTCTTCCAGATCTTTTATTTCTCTTACTCCAAAAGGAATAGAAGTTAAATTCTGGTTACTCAGGTCTAGCGAGCGTCGCTCGGCATCATAGTGATTCTGTACTGAATCATCACTCGTTAGATCACTAATTAGATCACTAGTCAGATCTCTCACTAGAGTTCTCACTAAATTGTGATTATTCTGTGTTGAATCATTAGTTAGAGTTTCCACGAAATTGTGATTATTCTGTGTTGAATCATTAAGTCGCGGTGCTACCAACGAGTTGACCAATGCAGTAAGTTGTTCTGAATTTATTGAAGGTCTCCTTTCAGTTAATCCCACAAATAAATTCACTCTTTCAGGTTGAACTCTGGGAGGCCAAGGGAGATAATATGGAGTGTTTGATGCCCTACCATAAGACATCGATGAATCATCATCCCTCTGCTGCATACCAAACACGGTCGTTGACGCGAATAACATATTCGCGATAATTAAGGCTTTTTTCATAGTGTATTCTCCTTTCACTTTTAACATTTTGAACATACTCACGCGATGCGAGTACACCCAAGCCTCACTTATGTGGACAAACCAACCCATCCATACCACTCCGCAGATTTATCAATCCGCAAAAGTCTCTTCAATTTTTCGGTACAAAAACTACAATAACTCAGAACGGCTCATTCTTTCATATAGCAATTTTTTTTGCAAGTATCATTTGTAAGTAAAATGTGGAGAAACTCTGGTCTTAAGCTTTAATTGAACACAAAACCCCCGAAAGCAATTTGCCCTCGGGGGTATATTTAGATCAAGTTAATCAAAATGAATCGAAATTATTTCAATTCAACTTTTGCGCCGGCAGCTTCCAACTTCTCTTTGATGGTCTTGGCATCGTCCTTGGAAACTCCCTCTTTTACCGCCTTTGGAGCAGCTTCGACCAATGCCTTCGCCTCGGTCAATCCTAATCCGGTGATCTCTCTTACGACTTTAATCACACCGATCTTGGAAGAACCAGCATCTGTCAAAACGACGTCAAACTCGGTCTTCTCTTCAGCAGCGGCGGCTGGAGCAGCGCCGGCAGCGGCGACAGCCACAGGAGCAGCAGCGGATACTCCCCATACCTCTTCCAACTTCTTGCTTAACTCAGCAGCTTCCAAAACTGTTAAAGATGATAACTCTTCTACGATTTTATCTAAATTTGCAGCCATTTTTTACCTCCATATTATTTTTCTGAATAGGCCTTTAATACACGAGCAAGTTGAGATGCCGGTGCTTGTGATAACGTTGCCAAACGTTGCGCAGGTGTCTGTACGACAGCGATAATTTTGGCACGCAACTCATCCATAGACGGTAATGAAGCCAAAGTTTTTACTTCAGCGACACTCAACATTTTACCTTGGTATCCTCCGCAAACGACGGAAAGTTTCTCATCGCTCTTGGACGCATACTCGGACACGACTTTTGCCGATCCTGTGATATCTTTTGAAAACACCAACGCAGTCTGCCCGCCTAATTTTTCGGCGACACACTCGAAATCGGTATCCTTCACCGCCAATCTCGCCAACGTATTTTTCGCGACAAGATAAACAGATTGTACCGATCGAAGTTGTTTTCTAAGACTCTCTGTTTCAGCAACAGTCAGTCGATTTTGATTAACCACAAAGACAGCCTCGCTCTCAAGAAAGCGCTGCTTAATCTTCGCAATTAAATCCGACTTCTTGTTTTTTTCCACAGTTCTCTCCCAAACAATTTAACGAGAGAATACCGAAAACCATAGATCACAAATAGAAAGTCATCTGCAACGGCAAATTTAAGCTACTCGCACCGATGGTCTACGATAGACTCAAAACAATCAGAAAGTGAACACCTCAGCGGTATCCAATTTCAACCCAACGCCCATTGTACTGGAAATCGCTACGGACTTCAAGTAGGCGCCTTTCACATTGGCAGGTCTCGCTTTCACGACAGCGCCAATGTAAGCTTTAAGATTCGCCTCGATTTTTTCCTGATCGAAACTTAACTTGCAAATTCCCGCGTGAACAATTCCATCCTTGCTCAAACGATATTCAACCTGTCCAGCCTTCGCGTTTTTAATCGCCGTGGCGACATTAGGGGTAACCGTTCCCAACTTCGGGTTCGGCATCGATCCTTTAGGGCCCAAAATTTTACCCAAACGACCAACGACACCCATCATGTCCGGACTGGCGATGCACATATCGAACTCGATAGACCCGTCCTTAACCTTTTCTGCCAAATCATCGGCTCCGACAAAGTCAGCTCCAGCTTCTTTCGCAGCATCGGCAACAGCCCCTTTCGCGAAAACAGCGACTCTGACCGTCTTTCCGGTACCTTCCGGCATGGAAACCATTCCGCGGATATTTTGATCGGCAGAACGAGGATCCAAGTTTAAGTTGATAGCAACTTCCACCGTTTCATCAAACTTGCAAGAGCTGTTTTCTTTCAAAAACTTCACAGCTTCGGACAAACTGTAAGCTCTGTCCTCAACTTTCTTCGCAATACTCTTGTATCTTTTTCCTGAACGAGCCATTATTGAACAACCTCCAATCCCATTGCACGAGCAGAACCAACAATCATCATGCTTGCCGCATCAACGTCATTTGCATTCAGATCTTTCATTTTCTTTTCCGCAATTTCACGAATCTGAGCCATGGTAATCTGTCCAGCCTTCGGACCTCTTCCAGTTGTAGATGATCCCTTGGTAATCCCGGCAGCCTGCTTCAAATAATAGGTAACAGGCGGTAATTTGATAATGAACGAAAATGTTCTGTCAGCATACGCCGTAATGATCACAGGAAGCGGTGTTCCCGCATCGTAAGACTGAGTCTGGGCGTTGAATGCCTTGCAGAACTCCATAATATTCAAACCTCTCTGACCTAAAGCCGGTCCGATCGGAGGTGACGGGTTTGCTTTCCCGGCAGGTACTTGCAAT
>JAGABS010000010.1 GCA_017614525.1 Alphaproteobacteria bacterium | reverse complement strand
GCTTCTCATTACGTTTAACAATTCCTTATCAAGACCGTAGGTTATAGCTTTATCCAAGAAAGCCGGCTGTTCCACTTTCGCCTCGAATCTGCCGATAACTCTGTGATCCTCGGACTCACCTATCGGAACAAATTTAAACAGGTGCTGATACTGAATGTCACCTCTTTCACTGATACCCGTAACCTCAACAATCTCCGTAATTTTTCTTGTACCATCATGGAGTCGCTCCGTCTGGACGATCATGTTAACAGCACCGGCAATCTGCGCTCTCACTATCTCGCTAGGCAAATCAAATCCAGACATCGCGACCATGTTTTCCAAACGTATGAAGGCCTCTCTCGCTCTGTTCGCGTGAATCGTTGACATAGATCCATCGTGACCGGTGTTCATGGCTTGTAACATGTCGATACATTCTTCTCCTCGAACCTCTCCGATAACAATTCGATCAGGTCTCATACGAAGTGCGTTCTTAACTAAATCTCGAATGGTTATTTCACCTTTTCCTTCGATGTTCGGCGGACGGCTTTCCAAACGAACCACGTGCGGCTGTTGCAGCTTCAGCTCCGCGGCGTCCTCACAGGTTACGATACGTTCACGAGGATCTATAAGTTGCGACAAAGCGTTTAACATTGTCGTTTTCCCGGAACCCGTACCACCCGAAACAATGATATTTAACCCACAAGTTGACGCTATCTGCAAAACTCGCACCATTTCCTCTGTTAAACTGCCATGCGCTGCCAACCCGTGCAAATCCATCGCCTTCTTAGAGAATTTACGGATTGAGATGGAAGCTCCATCCAAAGCAATCGGAGGGACAACTATGTTAACACGACTTCCGTCAGGGAGACGAGCATCACAGAGCGGACTGGATGTATCAACACGACGACCGACCCTGTGCGCAATTCGTTGTGCAATCTGCATAAGGTGAGCGTCATCTCGGAATTTAACCGGAACCAGCTGCATAACACCTCGTTTTTCAACATATATTTGGAAAGGCCCGTTGACAACGATATCGGAAATTGTATCGTCATCTAACAAAATTTCCAAAGGCCCAAGTCCAATCATATCGTCGACTAACTCTCGAGCTATCCCGACTTGTTCTCTTTTGGTAATCTGAGCTCGACGTTCTTGTGCAAATTCAAAAACGAAGTTCTCGATTTCAGTTCTCAATTCTTGCGGAGTTAATTTAAAAGCCGTCGCCAAATTAATTCGGCTTAACATGGTATCATGGGCTTCTTTTCTGAAGACCGTAAGTAAAGGAGATTCTTCAATTACTGTATCTTTTATTTCACCCGCCATCTAAACTCTCCTTCTTATTTTTTCATATATTTACCGATTGTACTGAGAATATCATTTTTTAACTTTTCAAAGTTGAAACCCTCTTTTTCCGATATCGCCTGAGCAATGGCCTGGTTCTCATTCTTTCCGAGAACATCATCAGCAACTTCCTCCAAAATTTCCGTCAAAGGACCTTCTGAAATCACTAAAGGTTGACCTATGTTTGCAGCGGCAAGAGTTATTGTTTCATCCAAAGGCATAACATAATCTATCTTTCGCCCGATTACCTCTTCGAATGATTCTTTTGTAATGGCTCCCGAGCTGGAAAGTCCGTTTTTGTTATCAATCATAATAATTTTCTTACCGCCATATTCAACGGATAGAAATTCCAATAATCTCGCTGCGTTCTGGGCGGATGCCATGGTCATCTCAACCATAATTATGAAACTGTCCGCTTTTCTCATTGAAACTTTGTTTATTTCATTTATATCTCGTTGAGAATCAACCAAAACGTAGTTAAACTGCTTTTTCAATAATGTCATCAGAGCATCAAAAGCATTGATATCTACCTGCACACCTCTGACCAAATCGCATAGTCCCCCCAGATAATACAATCGCTGTGTACATTTTTTCAGAATCGTCTCGGTAAAATAATCATCGATCTTATCCGGGGATTCCAAAATGTCCAGATAAGCATTTTCTGCCTTAATATCCAGAAGCAAGTTCGCTGTTCCATAAAGGAAATCCAAATCCATCACCAGTGTACGCTTGAATCTTCTGTTCGCAAGCAACCATCCTACGTTAGCGGCAACTGTCGTCGCTCCCGCTCCACCGGTTGCACTCATTATGTGAATTAACTTACCTTCTTTCAGAATTTCACTTTTTATACCGTTGGCCTGTTCTATTGCTCTTCTCAGCAACACGTTACTCAGAGGCTTAACTATATAATCGACAACACCGGCCGCTTTCAAATCCCTGAACAACCCGACCTCGTTTCTCGAACCTACCACTATAATCGAAATATTAGGGCTACTGAACTCCTTTATCTTTTCGATATCTCCCAACGGAAGCTCTGAGTTAGAAACATCAACTATCAGTATCTTCGGACTCCTGCTTTCCTTCAAGAATTCCAGCGTATCCGCAATACTCCCCATCTTGGCCTCAGCATAGGCCATATTCATTTCTCTTATGACATTCCACACAATCTGCTCGGAAACAGGGTCGTTTACAAAAGCCACCAGGTTGTGAGGTAAATCGGTTGTACTTTTAGCCATAATAAATCTCCTTTCTAGTTAGACGAACCCGATGAAGAACTCGATGAACTGCCACCCGACGAAGAACCTCCTCCGCTCGATCCCGTTTCGCCCATTGCGCTGATAGCTTGTTCAATCTTCTGCCCTTTATATTTTCTTGGAGCTATGAGGTCCGCACTGTTAGCTATCATTTCCTCCATGTTATAATTCATGGCTTTTCCATAGCCAGGCAATGGCTTATCCGCATCACAATCGCCAATAAAGTCGTCCCACAAATTAGTGTCAGTCCTCTGAAGATCGTACTTTAAAACATCAACTCTGACTCCCTTTTTGGCGTCTTTGTATATACAAACTCCCGAATCTACAATTCGGCTTTCCAAAAAGCCCGACCTAATCATTTTCGACTTCACCCGTTCAGAAAGAGACTTCTTGTGTGCGGTTAAAACCGGAGAATTCGAAACTATCATGAATCCGACATTTTCAATTCCTTCTCCCTTTGAATCTTTCAACAATTTTTCCAATTTCGCCAAATCACCAGCGGACATTTCAAAATTGTTATTCACCGCAAAGAAATGAGAGGTCTTGTTCTCTGTTATATTAATATTTACTTCTTCAATATCACGAAGCGACGTAAACTCTCTATCGCTGCACCCGGTTAACATCAAACAAACCGCAGTCAAACTCAAAAAATACTTCATAACTACCTCCACTTATTTCAACGAAAATCCTGCGCTATCCGCTTCTTGCCCCAACTGATGGAATCTTCTATTAATGATTGACTTCAAAGGAGACAACATTTTCGGGACCATGTCCGATGGAGCCTTCAATTTCTTCGACGACGGTTTCACGATGTATGGAGTAACGATAATGACCAGCTCACGCTCAACCGAAGACACATTAGAGCTTCTAAACAGAGAACCTATCAACGGAAGATCCGCCAAAAAAGGCGTCTCAGTCGTTTTTATGGATCTATTTACCTGCAAAATCCCAGCAATAGCGAAACTTTGTCCACTTCCCAATTCCACAACAGTGTTAACTTCCTTCTTTACCGTGTTTGGGGAACCATCAGGATTTTGGCCTGAAATACTGCTAACTTTTGAAGAAACCTTTATATTGATCCTATCCTCAGAAAGAACTTTCGGTGTAAATGTAACAGCTGTTCCCCAATCCTTGAATTTTGTCGATGATGTGTTATTTTCATAGATCACGTATCCTTGTTCACCACCGGAGTCAATTTTTGCTTCCTGCCCAGACAGTGCTACCAAGGTAGGTTCCGCAAGTATCGTAGCAAAAGATTCTGAGGCTAATGCATCGATCAAAGCAGATAAGTTGTTAATACCCGCGGACACAATCCACTTGCCACCACCTTGCATATCAGCGTTAAGAACATTGTCTAGGACGTCCGCAGCAGCATCAGAGGAAAATTCCGGCAGACCTGAAGTATTGCCCGTTGCCACACCTACCAAACCGGCAGAAGGGCCTGACGCAGACAATGCCCTCCAATTAATTCCCAGAGATTTTGTCACATCCCTGGTAACCTCTGCCACCTTTACCTTCAGCATAACCTGGGTGGCTGTTTCTATGGACATCTTGTTTATAATTTTGCCTTGATCCACAAATCTTCCGACAATATCCAGCACATCCTGAGCCATTTCCGGAGACGCCACACTTCCTTTCAAAATTAAGTTGTTGTCGATTGATACCAAATCAAGCTCTAAATCAGGAAAAATCTTCGCAATTGCACCCTTTATGTCCCTCAGAGGATAAGTGACCCTCACAACGTAGTCTGCGAGAACTTTTCCGTCCTTATCATGAATTACCAAAGAAGTCACTCCCGGAGCCATTCCACTGAGATACAGAGATTTGTCGCTCAACATTTCAACATCTGCTATATCAGAGTTCGGAATGAAAATTTCCCCGATTTTTTTCTTGAACTTCAAAAAGTTAACGGAATTTATCTCTATTTCTTTTTCCGTTTTTATCGCCCTGATGGCGTCGTCTCTAGCCTCTTCTTCTTTCTGATTTTTTACGCTTCGAACAAAAACTTCTTTCATTATTCCGTTACTGGATTTACTTCCAACTCCGGCATCTGTTTTCTTCGCGGATTCTTCGCCAATCGCCGCCGAATCCCCGAAATGTTTCACATTTTCTTCTGCCAAAACGCTCGGGATATCTACCAACCCCAAAAATGCCATACACAGAACACTTAATCTTTTTTTCATATCACTTCTCCCACAACCGTTCTATCTTGATCTACTTCCACTACTCACTGTTCCACTCGAGGATTCTGATCCGCCTTTGACTCTCTTACCGTTCTTGTAAAACTGTACCTCATCAGGGGTCAATTTTCGGTATATCTTCACTGGTTCATCTTTCTCTTCCTCTTTCTTCTTGTTTTCCGTTTCAGAAACTATACGACCGGAAACAACCTCGTACTTGCTCGAGGTTTCCACTGGCGCTTTAACCTCTTCTCTGTCCTTTTGCACTGTCTGCACACCCAAACTGTTCATGTTATGCAGAAGCGCCGATATATTTCTCTCCGCTTCTTGACGCTTCCTTGCAGATTCTTTTAGCATCTCCGCAGATGAAGATCTGTTCATCTCCCAGATTCCCTTAATCAGATTGTTGTTACTCGGTGTAACACGATCTTCATCGACAAACGTGTCTTCATCAGTATCTTCAACTTTTTCCCTCTGGCTTCTCAAGGTAATCGTAATTCCGCTGTTGCCAGCTTGTTTTAGCATGACATTAACCAGACTCTCCTTGACCTCCAAAGTAATGTTCTTGAGATTCGATGCTCCTCCAAAGCTAATTCCGCTTCCGAAAAGCCCTCCTTTTTCGTTATCCTTCTGAACATTATCTTGTTTTGTTGTTACACCGTCTATCGCGATAATTTTTAGCCCTTTATAAACGTGGGTCTTTTGTTTGTTTCCTTCAAATGAATTTATAATGACGTCCACATAATCCCCCGGAGAAATCATACTCTTGGAAATCGGCGTTCTCTGATCAACTTGGAAAGGAACAGCCCTGTAACCAACCTTAATAAGATTCTCCGTGTCCTTTTTCTTTTTCTCAAGCTGAAGCTTTTTTGCCTTCTCCGCTTCCTCTGCTTCTTTTTTCTTTCTTGCAATTTCCACCGGATCGTCGCTGGTCAACATACTGAGCGTAAGAGGAATTCCCGCAGGTATTTCATTTTTCGCCCACATATTCAGGGCATTAGTGTAATCCGTTCGGTTGTTCAACGGAATTCCTTTACTGTCCTGAGCAATAAAATAAGGCTGAACCGCGTTGGACGGCCAGGTTTTCCAGCTCAACTTCGCTTGTACAATTCTTTCATCCTTTTTGATTTCGGTACTCGTTACCAATACCTGAATCTCTTTTGCTTTTTTCTGCTCAGACTTGATCATCAAAGGTATGTCCGGCAATGACAGTTCCTTCTTGAGCGGTTGCTGCTTTATCACAGTACCTCCAGGAATCATCCATCGAACTATCCCCGTAATCACCAGGGCTACTGCCGACGCCATAACAATAGGAAGTATATCTTTTTTATTACCCATATCATCACCCAAACATCACATCAAAAATTACAAAAAAACCTCCGCAAGACAACGCCACTCCATAAGGCACTTCCTGCTTCAACACATCGGCATCGCTGACTTCAAACTTTACCGATCTTGTCTTTATTTTATAGAATGAAAGTAAAGCAAATCTTAAAAAACGAAATTTTTTCTTTTTTAATATCGAAAACATGATAAATAATCTTCTCCTCAGACTCGCAACCTGCTTCCCGCAAAATATATAGGCCAGGGCAAGTACTAACCCTCCGATGGCAGTTCCCCATATAAAGTTGAACACATTATTCTCTGCAAACATAAGAAGAGGCACCAGAAGCTTTACGTCGCCTCCTCCTATAAAATTCAACTGGTTCAGCACAAAACAAATCACAAAAACGATACACATGACCCTAAACGCTTCCGCAAAATTTTGCCCTGAAACACCAAAACAGTAAGAAACCGCATACAATAGGATCAAAGCCAAGACGTATTCGTTTTCGATTCTGAAAAACAGAAAATCATTCAACGCTATGATCAACAAAACTACTGCAAAACAACACCAAATAAACAAGTTTCAACTCCTTACTATCTCCAGCATAAATCGTTTATGTAAAAATAAAGTTAATTTCGAACCGAAACTTTTTATAATTTGAATTTTTTTTTATAGATCTTATAATTATCCTGAAGTATGAAGGAAATGTAATGTCAGTTGACTTTCAAATAGATAATTTCGTTGCGGTTTTAACGTTAAACAATCCGAAAAAATTAAACGCACTCAGCACGAATTTCGTCGAAGAAATGTACGATCATCTTGCGGATGTTGAAAAAAAAGCAAACGTTTTGGTGATATTCGGCACCGAAAAGGCTTTTGCAGCGGGGGTCGACATCAATGAGATAAATACCCTGTCATTTGAACAAGCTTTGTTAAATGAATTCATAGATTACAAATGGGAACGCATTTTAAATATAAAAATTCCCGTAATTTCAGGCGTGGAAAAATACGCTCTCGGAGGAGGTTTCGAACTGGCCCTTGCTTCTGACATTATAATAGCAAGCGAAAACGCAAAATTCGGATTCCCGGAAGTAAATCTCGGGCTTATGCCGGGCCTGGGAGGTACTCAGCTTCTCACAAGAATCGTCGGAGTAAGAAAGGCAAGCGAATTAATCATGAGCGGCGATTTTATCGATGCGAAAGAAGCCTTGCGTCTCAATATTATTTCGAAAACGGTGTCTTCTTCCTCTGATCTGAAGCGGGAAACATTGGATCTTGCACACAAAATAGCTCAAAAATCTCCGACAAGCCTGCGTCTTATAAAGGAGGCAATACAACTTTCTCAAAATACAGGGTGCCTTCAGGGAATAAAAACCGAGAGGAATTTGTTTCGCTCTCTGTTTTCAACATCTTTCAAAGAAAAATTGACGAAAGAATTCTTGAAAAGATAAAGCGAAACTCGAAACATTCTCGGCTATCCAGAAGCGTCGCAATTATTGGAAACCATCCTGACTATTCGCAAGCGCCGCAATTATTGGAAACCATCCTGGTTATTCGGAGTTACCTCGGACTTCCGGAAGCTTGGTAAAAAATAAAATAAGAGCTGCAATCAACACAAACATTATTGAAGCCATCATTCCGTACCTATAGTCCGCAGCACCGTACGACAGCCTCAATCCCTTCGACCAATCCAAAATATATCCGAAAGCCCAAATCAAAATCGTACAACCGAGCATAGTGATAGTGTTGACGATACCCGTTACGGTCGCTCCGAGCCTTCTTTCTCCTAAAGACATTGCAGCTGGAAACGCCAAAAACTGGCACATTGCGGAAATCCCCATAACAAATAAAACCGCAAACAACAACACAATAGGAAGTTTCACGAAACTTATCAAACCGAGAAGAACCACTAAACAGGCAGCCCCGCCCAACATGACTTTCTTGAAACTGTTGAATATCTCAGACAGATAAGCGCACAGAGGTCCTCCAATTGTCATTCCGACGTATGCAAAACTTATTGCAAACGCTGCTTCTTCCCTCGATATTCCGTGAACGCAGGTCATAAACGAAACTCCCCAGGCATCGCAAAAAGATGAACAGGCCCCCCAAGTCGCCATTGAAAAAACGCTGATTCCGATGTAGCGATGGTCAGAAATTACAGTTTTAATGTCCTGCCAAACCGAACATGTGGACGAACGCGATTCGGATTCAGCATGCAGATTTATTAAGTCTTTTTCTTTGATTACAAAAAATCCTATTACCGAACAAAAAACCCCCACGAATCCAAAAAGCATAACAACTCTCTGCCAGGGAAAATCGGAAGATAAATGCGCTATCAGCGGATTGCATATTATCGGGCCGAACCCTCCAGCCGAAACAGCCAATCCCGAAATAAACGCGACTTTTCCTCTGGAACAATAGTCATTCGCGACTTTCATGATCATAATCAGCGCGAAAGACGAACTAACGCCGAGAAATACCTGAGCAACAGAGGCGCAAACTAAGTTCGGAGAATTTACAAACGCAATAAGTCCCAAAGAAAACAGCAAAAAAGATGATACGGCAATTTTCCTTACACTGATTCTGTCTGTAATCAGACCGACTGGAATTTGCATTATCGTATACGCAAAACAAGATAAGCTAACCAAGAACCCGATCTGCGAAGTATTCGCTCCGAAATAATTTTGTAAATCTCCATTTAATACATTCGGGATGGCTGAACGCAGACCATATTGATACATAAAAAACAAAACACAAAAGGCCAACAGGAGTACGTGCTTTTTATTCATAAACTATCCTTTTTGTACTATATCAAAATTTTGCTTTCTTAAATAACGTGAAAAAATTCCTGTAGGTACAATCCCCAACCCGATCAACGGAAATATTTTTTATCTCTGAAATTTTTTCCGCAACGTAGGCCACAAACGCGGGCTCATTTATCTTCCCTCGAAACGGAATCGGAGCCAAAAAGGGAGAATCTGTTTCAATTAAAATCCTGTCCAACGGCAAAATGTCACGAACTGTTTCCGGCAAAACGACATTCTTTTTAAAAGTAAGAGTTCCCCCTATCCCAAAATAATAAGAGGTCTTCAGAACCCTGTCCGCAAACTCTTTTTCCCCCGAAAAACAGTGAATAACTCCCGTGACCTTCGGATGATCTTCCAAAATTTCCATCGTATCCATCCAAGCTTCGCGAGAATGAATCACCACGGGCAAACCGAGTTCCTCAGCAAGTTCCAATTGGAAAGAAAAAATTTTTTTTCTGCTCTTTTTTGTCGATGCCGCCGTTGATGTAATAATCCAGCCCGATTTCTCCGATGGCAACGGTCTTATCCAAACCGCAATATTTTTGAAAAACTTCCCGTATTTCTTCGAAAGAAAATTTTTCGGAATGCTCACTCGCGTATTCCGGATGTATTCCGACAGATCTGAACACATTCGCAAACTTCTCCGAAATTTTCGTATGTCCCTCTACATCCGAAAGATGAGTCCCGATATTAAGCATGTATTCCACACCCGCCTGAGAAGCTCTTTCCACCAGAAGATCTACGGCATAATATTCAGGAGTCTTCCCTGCCAAACGAGATTTCAAAAAATCATCAAAACCTGAAAAAGCCAAATGACAATGCGAATCAACCAACATCACCCTACACCTCTCTCCTTCCGAAAATAACCTAAACCCACCGGCAATTTTTCAGTATCACTCACACTTCGTGAAAAGCGGGAACGGCTTCGGAAAACACTGCGACGAAAACTTTTCATCAATCTCCGCAAAAGAATTCCCTTTCACATTGATAAAATCAAAAATCTTGCGAGCGGTGTCCGGCATAAACGGAGCAATTCCAAACGCTATCGACTTAATGGCCTCACACAGCGCAGTCAGAACTCTGTGCAATTTCGGATCATTTTTCTTCGCCAACTCCCACGGCTTCTGGTCATTAACAAACTTATTGGACTCCGCAACCAGCTCCCATATCGTCGATAACGCATTGCTCAAGTCCTGATTGTCCATTAGCGGACGCAGTCTGGAGATCAATTGCTTGGAATTATCGAACAAAATTTTCTCGTCGTTCGAAAAATTATAGTCCGAAATCATATGACCGCCCGACTTCTGAATGAAGGCCAAAACTCTCTGAACTAAATTGCCCAAATCATTGGCGAGATCGTAAGAAATCCTCTTCTTAATCGCCTCAACTGAAAAATCTCCGTCTTCACCGAATCGAACCTCTCTCATCAAAAAGTACCGAACACAGTCGAGTCCGTATTTTTCCGCAATTTCGAAAGGATTCACAACATTTCCGACCGATTTGGACATCTTCTGCCCCTCGCTGGTCCACCATCCGTGAGCAAAAATCCTCTTCGGCAAAGGCAAACCCGCCGCCATCAGAAACGCCGGCCAATACACGGCGTGGAAACGCAAAATCTCCTTCCCCACCACATGTATACACTCTTTAAAATAGGACTCCGCCCTCTCCATATCATCGGGAAACCCGAGCGATGTAAGATAGTTGGTCAGAGCATCTATCCAAACATACATCACGTGATTTTCGGAATTCGGAACTGGAATTCCCCAACTGAACTTACTGCGGGAAATACAAAGATCCTTAAGTCCGCTTTTTACAAAGCTGATGATTTCATTACGGCGGCTCAAAGGCAAAATGAAATCAGGATGCGACTCATAATAATCCAGCAACTTATCCTGATACGCGGAAAGCTTGAAGAAATAAGATTCCTCCTCCATCCACTCGACTTTTCCTCCGCTGGGAGCAATCCCGTCGACAATTTCGCTGTCATTTACGAACATTTCGTCCCGCGGGTCGTACCAGCCTTTGTAGGAGCTCTTGTAAATATCCTTCTCGATCATCGTCCACAATCTTTGGCTGGCTTTTATGTGACGTTCCTCGGTGGTACGAATAAAATCGTCGTAACTTATGTTCATCAAAGACGACATATCGCGAAACTTTTGGGACATCACATCGCTGAACGCCTGAACTTCCATATGAGCTTTCTCTGCAGAACGAGCTACTTTGATTCCATGCTCGTCGGTTCCTGTTGAAAAATGGACTTCATAACCGTCCAATCTCTTAAACCGAGCCAAAATATCGGCAGCCGTACTTGCATAAGCATGCCCGATGTGAGGTTCTCCGTTAATATAATAGATAGGCGTCGTTACGCAAAACTTCATTATTACCTCCTAAATCTGAATGTAAATTATACTGTTATTTGTAGGCCAGCACTGTCCCGTCATTTGCGGTCAAATACAACATATTTTCCGAAATTATCGGGCGTGCGGTTATTCCCTGATCGAAATCTCCCACTTGCCTGCTTGATTTTATACTTCCGTCCTCCGCTGAAACCATAACTAAAGTCCCGTTAGATGACAGCACTGCGACACCGTCGCTTGTCTGTATAGGACCAAACCACGCTGAAGGAACCTCCGATCGACCGAACCACCCGCTATTGTCACCGCCTCTGACTTTAAGCCGACAAGTCCATCTGACCTTTCCGTTGTCTTTGTTAAGACAGACTAAATCCGCCGAAGAATCCAGCACAAAAAGGCTATTTCCGCTGACTAACGGAGTTTCTAATCCACCGAAGTCTTTCTTCCAGACGACATTTCCGCTTCCCGCGTCAAAGGCCGTAATCTGACGGTTAGCACTGGTAAAATAAATCAAATTGTCTTTCATTATCGGACACGCCCGCGGATGAGAAAAGGACTCTCCCGCATTCACAAACGAAAACTTGGAAAGCATGGAACTCCAAAGCACCGAACCATTCCCCAGCAAAGCGAATACCTCTCCCGACGGATAAGACAAATAAACGACGTCGTCCCTGACCACTACTCCGGCACTTCCCAAATAAGTTGTGTCCATAATCATGCCGGAATGAGACCAAAGCAACTTTCCGTCCTGAATATCCACCACCTGCAGACTGCTGTTGTCGCAGAGCATGTAAACCTTCCCGTCGGCGATCGTGATTCCGTCCCCTTTACAGCAGGCAGGAAGTTTTATTCTCCACAATATTTCGCCATTGGATTCGTCGAAAGCAAAGGCTTCCGCAAAACTCGAAGTCACAACCAACTTTCCGTCGCTGTAAGACAGAGCCCCGCCGACTTGACCATCTTTTCCCTTTATTGTCGTCGTCTTCTTCCAGATCTTCTCTCCGCTCTTTGCATCAAAAGCGTAAACCAGTCCCCCGGCGTCAATACAAAACACCTTGCCATTTCCCACCGCCACGGAAGATGCCATTCTGAGCGACTTTGAACATCCGTATTCCAAATCACTCGACCACAACAGTTTTAAATTCTTATTCAAATTCACCGAAGTCTGATCCAAAACAACGGGCGTGTCATCAATTTCGTCCTGCTGAACTTCCGAAAGAATCATATCCTTCCGAACTCCTTCCAGAGGTTCCTTACTCGAACAACCGGCCAAAACCAGCCCAAAAACCAGCCCTGCAACTAATTTCGAAACCGAAAAAGCAACAATTTTCTTCATGAAATCATCCCCGAATTTATTTTCTCTTCTTGCCGTTCTTATTTAATTTGTTACCGACTTGACTTCCGGCTCTGCCGGACTTTCCCGCCTTGCCGGACTTCACAGACTTATTCTTCATATCTTTGTTTTGAATCCCCCCTGCTTCGGAATTTTCCTCCTTAACCACAGACAACTCAGAGTCGGATTTGTCGTTTTCGTGATTTTTCATGTAATTGATTACTTTTGCTACTCTTTTTTTCAGAGTATCAGGTGCTTCCTTGTTATCAATGATTTTCGTCAGGATTTCGATTGCCTTGTCGCTCTCTTTCCTGTTGGCATGAATCATTGCGATTTTTTCCATAGCCGTAAACCTGAACGGACGATCTCCTTCCGCCAACTTTTGCAAACGCTCCAGTGATTTGTCATCAGGCTCCAACTTATACGAAACATACATCAAAACTGCCAAATCTCTCCAAACAACATCTACTCCCCTCTTTTCGGACAATTCCAGCAGCTGTTTCGCCGTCGCAGAGGTATCCGCCGCTGTTCCGATTTCACGTCCTGTCTTGATAAGAGATATCAGAGGAACCAACTCCGACGGAGCATTTTGTATTAAATTCTCAAAAACAGCTTTGCTTTTCTTTTCCCCGGCCTCGCTCTTCATCGGCGACGAGTAAATTTCATTGTACAGGCTAGTCGTAGCCATTTCCAACCGCTTTTTCTTATTGGAATACCACGCCGAATGCCCTATTATTCCAGCAACTACCAGAATAACAACCCACGAAACCATATTCTGATGCTTTTTCAAAAACTTCAAAAACTCATCACGTTTTATTTCTTCATTGATTTCATCGAAAATCGAACTCTCTTCTGCTGACAAAGCAACTCTCCGCTAAATAAAACTCCTCCAAGTCTAAACCATGTTTGCTCTTCTTTCCAGATCAAATTAACCATTATTTAACTAAGGCATGAGATAATAGCAATGTAGAGTCGGAGATGAATATGTTTAAAAATTTTTGGTTTGCCTGCCTCGTCCTCCCTTTGTTTGCGGATGCTACCTCGAATGCTGTTATAAGCACCTATGTCTCAGTGCCTCCCAGCTCAGCGGTGGTGAAAAAGAATATCGATGATTTAAAAAAAGAAATCGAGTCACTGAACAATGCAAAAACTCAAAAAATATACGACCATCTTAATTCAAAGAAAAAAGAAATTACCGATAAAAATCTTCTGGAAATTTATTATGTCGTAATTTCGTTTTTAAGGGTTCAGCCGAATGTTGCCTCCGATCAAGAACTGAAAAAGAAAGTAAATTCTCTTCTAAATCGGCTAAACTGGCTTTACTCGGACCATAATAACGAAAAATTCTCAGAAAAAGTTGCGAACTTAGGCAAGCTGCTGAAGCCCGAATTTTTTATCCATCTGAATGTTCAAAAAATGTCGGAATGCCTGGATATGGCTCAAAATCTGAAAAGCGTCGTGGAGTACAGCTCCCTCGGAAATGATCTCTCTCCTGAGGACGGCCCCGACTACTTCAGTCTTGATTTCTTTTTGAAAAAAGAGATAGAGACTGCTCAACAAATCTATTCGCAAGTCGTTGAATTGGAAAATGTTTCTCAAGATTTTTCGAAAAATTGCGCCACTCTCTCAAAAGAACAGTTAATCGATAATCTAAAAAAAGCGAATAATTTTATCAACAAATTAAAATTTGTAACAATTAATGTTGGCGATAACAAAACCAAAATTTCTCGAAATATTCGGAAACATTTGCAAAATCTCGCTTCGTCTTCAATTGAGAAATTAACGGAGCAGAAAAATCAATTCGAAGAATAACCGATTAAGGCAAAAAAATCGTTTCGTTATACGTCGATTTTTTCGGTTGCACTCTTTTTGCGGCGTTTTCTCTTCTGATTTTTTTTGAAAACAAAATAGAACAATGCGCTCATCAGGACAAACAACGCGCCGTATTGGACATACTGCAAGTTGTTTTTCGCTTTCTCCACCACGTTCGCGAATGCATATCCTGCGCCGGCGACAATCACCGCCCAAACAAACGCTGCCGGAATATTCAGAGCTGAATATTTCAACGGCGGTATGTCAGCCGCGCCTATCATAACGGGACTGACATTTCGAATTCCGTAAACGAAACGACACCCGAAAATGAATGCCGAATCATATTTTCTCAAAAATTCGAGAACTTTCGCGGACTTTTCCTTTAACTTCGGATGCTTTTCGATCAGCTTCATTCCGTAAATTCTGCCGACGAAATACAAAATCTGCTCGGTAACCATGGTACCGAGGAAAGCGAAAAAAATTACCCACTGCAAGGACATCAACCCCTGCCGGCACAAAAAACCCGCGGTTAAAACGGCAACTTCCCCCTCAATGCACGCAAAGAGGAAAACCGCATAATAACCAAAATCCTGTATAAAACTTTCGAACAAACCAATATCTCTTGAGTTACATGGTGCGCCCGGAAGGATTCGAACCCTCAATCTTCAGATCCGTAGTCTGACGCTCTATCCAGTTGGGCTACGGGCGCACATTGGTGGGTGATAACAGGTTTGAACTGCTGACCTCCTCGGTGTAAACGAGATGCTCTACCGCTGAGCTAATCACCCAAAACCGTTTAGAACATACCCCAAGTCATCTATATAATCAAGTTGTATTTTTTTGAAAAATCAGGCCTTCCTTTTCACATGTATTTCAGAAAAGCCGATTTTATTTTTATTGAAGCGTTCGTTTAAAACCGCCGGAATCATATCTCCCTAACAAAATAACGAGCATTTTCCTCAGTTCGCAGGGAGAATCCCAAATTGGAATAAATCTGCGCATGACCGTTACGAAATGTCGCTAACAAAAATGAAGCCCGTGTCCGCACCTCTACCCAATCCTCGATTATGCGCAAAAATTTTCTCAACAATTCCTCATCATCGTTTGTCCAAGCAAAATTTATCAAAAACATATCTGAGTCAATGGCTGTTATCTCAGCAGCCCCGACAAGATCTGCTCCCCTGTACAGAATCATTTTCTTGGAATCTTGTTTGGGAAGTGTCCGTCCAAACAACAAAGACTTGTTTTTCATGAAGGAATCTTCATAAAAGTCGTTTTTAATTTTATCAAAGAATACTGATTCCGATTTCTGCGTTACAAAACGCGCGCAGATGCCCGAAAATCCCGTCTCCCTCAAAATGGATACAATTATTTCATTCTTCAACAAGTTGTATTTTGTAATGCCCGTCTCCACCTTTTCTGAAGCATTTTGTGTCTTACCCGCTGCCATTTTCACCGCTTCATATTGCTTGCGGACTTTTTCGTTGGTACGCAAATAATCACGAAACAACAAATTCAACTCTATTTCCGGACTGTTGGCGCGGTGAACGTGAAGGTATATCTCAAATTCATCCTTTTTCCCGTACAAATCCCTCAACGGCAGATTATACTCGCCTTTATAACGATACCCCAACGCATTCGAAGTGAGAAATTTTCGTGCTGACTCCAAATCTTCTGTGACGAGAATCATGTCGATAATAGGCTTTGCCGCAAGAGACGGCACGGAGGTAGATCCTACGTGATGAATCTCAACGACGTTTTCCCCCATAACAGATTTGATTTTTCGGGATTCCCTTTCGAAAAACACCGGCCATCGCGGATTGTATTTTTCGATGATTAAAGGTTTTTCAGCTATCGCGTCCTCCCGTATTTTCTTTCCGCAAAAGTATATAACTTTACGATTTATCGCTTATTTGCCTCACGCTATCATCAATTCCGCTTAATTCAACAATGTTTTTTTCATGATTTTCGATTTCCTTGAACTTTCTGGCGCTGACCAACACCCGACTTTCCAAACTCGCAACCGTTCGATTGTAATGGACGACGACATTTGAAACGCTTCTTCCTAAATTTGCAAAATGTTGAGACATATCGCACAGCCTTTTGTAAAGTTCTTGGCCCATTTTTACGATCTGCTTCGCGTTCTCCGCCAAATTTTCCTGACGCCATCCCCATGCAATTGTATGAAGCAATGCCAAAAGCGTTGTCGGAGTCGCGATCAAAACCTTCTCCCTCATTGCGAATTCAATCAATTCAGGATCTTGTTCTATGGCGACCGAAAAAAAGATTTCTCCCGGCAGAAACATAATTACGAATTCAGGACTGTCCTGAAACTGCGCCCAATATTCCTTTTTCGACAGCTTCATCACGTGATCGCGCAATTGCTTGGCGTGTTCCTTCAATAAAATTTTCTTTTCAATGTCATTAGAAACTTCCAAAGATTTTAAGTAAGCCGTCAGAGGGACCTTCGAGTCAACAACCACCTGCTTGTTCCCCGGATAATAGATAATCATATCCGGACGAATTTTTGTATCCTGATTGGTCGCAGACATTTGTTCCTGAAAATCGCAATGTTCGATCATACCGGAAAGTTCAACGACTCGACGCAGTTGTATTTCCCCCCAACGTCCGCGTGTAGTCGGAGTTTTCAACGCCGATACCAAACGACTCGTTTCATTTTTCAGAGAATTTTGAGAAACAATCAGATCTCCGACTTGCTGTTTCAACGCTTCATAAGCTCCGACACGAGATTTTTCGAGATCCCCCAACTTCTGCCCTACCCCGTCCAAAGCGGATTTAATCGGATTGACTAAATCTCCCACGGACTTTCTGTTTAGCTCAAGATCAGATTTCGCTTTCTCCTGCAACTGCGAAAATGTCGCCTGAGCCAAATCCAAAAATGACCGATTGTTTTTTGAAAGTGCATCGGAACTGAGAGCTTTGAAAGTATTGCTCAATTTTTCCTCGGCATTTTGCAGTAAACTGATTTTTTCCGCCAGATTTTTTTTCTCCTGTTCTAAATTTGATTGCAACAAAATATTTTTCTTTTCCAACTCCGAATAATTTGCAAATAAATCTTCGTATTTTTTTTCGAAAGGTTCGAGACAACTGCATCTCTCCTCAAGGCGGATTTTTTCCAGAAGCAAAGACGAATTTTTATTGTTAAGGTTGTAGACTGCTATTGTTTGAAAAACAATCACCGCAGCACAAAAACAAGCTACAGCTATTAACAAATTTACCGAAATCATGACCTATGCTTCTTCTATTGCCGCCGAAATTTTTTCTACAATATTTTTCAGTTCATCCAAATTTTCACCTTCTGCCGTAAGTCTGATCAGCGGCTCCGTTCCGGACGGTCTTACTATCAACTTACCTTCCCCGTCCAACTCCTTCTCACACTCACTGATGACTTTCTTTATTTTTTCCTTTTCGATAATCGATTTATCTTTTACCCGTATATTTTTATTCACCGACGGACTCGGGGTAAACAGCCGCAACTCACTGAATTTTTTCCCGCTGCGCAACATCATTTCGATAGTTTTCAGTCCGGAAAACAGTCCGTCCCCAGTCGGCGCATGCGACTTTATGATGATGTGCCCGGACGGCTCTCCTCCCAAATCCGCAGAATTGTATCTGAGATATTCGGAAATATGCCGATCCCCGACATTCGTCTTCGTTAATTTAATTCCCCTCCGGTTTAAATATTTTTCAAATCCGAAATTAGCCATAATCGTCGACACTATTTCTTTGTGGTTACCTTCTAAAGACAAAATCGCAAGAATATCTTCTCCGTTCAGCAGCTGTCCTTTTTCATCGCAAATTAAAACTCGATCTCCGTCACCATCAAATGCAATTCCGAAATCCGCACAGTTATTCAGAACGGCACGGGATAAAACTTCAGGATGAGTTACTCCGCAATTGTCGTTAATATTCACCCCGCTTGGATTATCGAACAAACTAATTACATTAAACCCCAAAAATTTAAAAACCTGCGGCGCGATTCGAGATAACGCCCCGTTGGAAGAATCAACAACAATATTCAATTTATTCGTAACTTCCTTATCGAAAGAAAAATTTCGCTCAATTTCATCTTGATATATCTTTGACGCCGCAAAATCATACGACACACGTCCGATTTTATCATTCAGCACGGAGTAATTCTCCTTATCATTAAAAATTGAATCTTCCAACTCAAGTTCTTCTTCGTCGCTCAGTTTCAGTCCAGAAGAATTGAATAACTTTATGCCGTTATCACTATACGGATTGTGTGACGCCGAAATCATAATTCCCAAATCCGCGCCGAATTTTCTCGTCAGAATCGAAACTGCCGGAGTGGGAATAACCCCCAATAACTTTACATCTACTCCCATAGCGCAAAATTCCGAGGCCAACGAGTGCTCGAAAATATCTCCGGAAATGCGGGTATCCTTCGCAATTAAAACTGTCTTTCTCTTCAAATCCTGACTCAAAAATTTTTTATAAACCGCCCGCGCTAATTTTCTGCACACATCAATGGTTAAAGGAAAAACATTTGCCACACCCCGAATGCCGTCCGTTCCGAATAATTTTTTCATAATCATTTTCTCCGCAATGAAACCACTATAGAATAGCACCGGCAAGCGGAGATATCCATGCGAGAAATTTTGAGTTTTTTAGAAAAACAGAGAGAACATCACACCCCGGACGAAATAAAAAAATGTTTAAAAATTTTGGGCATAAAGATTCCTTCGGAAAAAGTGATTTTAGTCGCCGGTACGAACGGAAAAGGCACAACTTGCGCGACGCTGCAGACTTTATTAATCGCGGCGGGAAAAAATGTCGGTTTTTTTTCATCTCCTCACATTATAGAAATCAATGAACGAATAAAATATAATGGAACAGATATTTCCGACGAAGATTTTTCGAGAATTTTCGGAATTATTCGTGCTGGGCTATCGGATTTTCGCCCGAGCTTTTTTGAATACCTTACATTGATTGCCGCCTATTATTTTTATTTCGAAAAAGAGACAGATTTTGCGATTTTTGAAATAGGATTGGGAGGAACTCTGGATGCAACAAACGCCATCGACCATGATATCAGTGTTATAACTCGTCTCGGAATAGAACATGAAGATATTCTTGGAAAGGGATTGGCTTCCATTGCGGAAAATAAATTCGGAATTATCAGAAAAAACAATTCCGTATTTCATACAAAATTTCCTGAAGAAATTTCTGATATCTACTTAAGATACTTAACAGAAAAAAATGCTAAATTTTTCGAAGCGCCGAAATTGGACTATGTCGTTCGGAAAAATTACGAACATTCCGACCGTAAAAATCCGAAATATTTTGTAAAAATAAACAATCAAGAATACAAACTGAATTTCTTGGCGGACGTGCCGTAGAAAATACGAGTTTGGCCGTAGAAGTTTTTAAATATTTGATTCCAAATTATGAAAAATATCTTCCGGCATTGGAGAATGTAAATTGGCCGTGTCGCATGGAAAAAATTCAATACAAGAATCGAGATATTTTTTTATCAGGCGATCACAATCCGCAGGGCATTCAAAGCCTGATGGAAATTCTGAAAAATTTCGAGTTTGAAAATATTCACTTCATCGTTGGAATTTGCTCCGACAAAAATTCCGATCAGATGATAAAAATGCTGAGTTCGATGAAAAATTCACACATATACCTTACGGAAACTCCTGTAAAAACTTTAACGACAGAAAACTATTCCGAGTTCGTAAGATCCATCGCGGAGTTTTCTTCGAAAAACCCGATTGAAGCACTCGAGCAAGCTGTAAAAAGATCATCGCCCAAAGATCTGATTTTGGTAACAGGATCTTTGTACCTCACCGGCCTGGTAAAGAGACATCTGCGCAACAAAAACCCCACTGACACCATTTGTTGACACTGCCGTTCGGCTACCACACCCCCAGAAACGCCACCCACTGACACTGACGCTCAGGCGTGGCGTCTCAGCAAGGCGCCGCACGCTGATATTGTTCATGTTACTGACGCTGTCGCTCGGCTATTATGTCTTCAAGATTGGCTATTCTTTCTTCGAGCGCTTCGTCTTCGAAATCTTTTGCGTAAACCTCGCGAGCTTTTTTCATATTACCGCTTAAACCGTAAGCCAACGCCAAATTGCTCCTGTAATTTACGTTGGCTCCCGGAAATGTACACGCACTTTCGAGATAGAAAATAGCATCTCTGTACTTTCTTTCCAGAAGCAGAGATAATCCCAAATTGTTGTAAGCATCTATATAGTTGGGATCTTTCGCGATAACTCTCTTGTAAAATCTTTGAGCCTTCTCTCTCTCATTTCTTTTGTCATAAATCGCCCCCAGCGCATTCAAAGAATCTTCATTTTCGAACTTCGAAAACTCTTTTTCAGCTAAACCTGGCTTCCCCGACAGCAAATGTATTTTCCCGCGAAGATAGCTGATCTTGCTTGGAGAAGCACCGCGATCCTCGGCCATCTTCAAATACTCCACGGCAGCATCAAGCAAATTCATATCCACGTAAACCTCGCCGAGGCCTAAATAAATCTGAGCATTGTCAGGATCTAACTCCTTCGCCTTCTTATAAAAACTTAAAGCTGCCTCGGGATTGCTGCTGTTCCTAGCTTTCTGCGCAACTCTTATCAAATGAACCGACTCGCTGTCTTGATCCGGACCAACACATCCGAACAACAAAACCCCTAACCCGATGAATATCGCAATATTTTTTCTCATACTTCCCTCCCAAACAAAAACCGCTTTAAAATCAAAACTCAGCGTCCGAATTTTCGACACGGCCTCTCCACAAATCTATACAACAATTCCGTACTTATAAACAAGATCACTAAAAAAATTAAGAACTGATATAAGAAAAACCTGCTTTTACCCAAACTATCCTTCGGAAAATAAATCGAATTCGTGAACCACATAACAACATTTGCAAGAATCAACTGTACGGAATAAAACGAGAAGGATCTTTGTCCCAAATAATTAAGTATTTTGTTGAACCCGAAAAAACTGAAACTTCCTTCGCTGAACACACAACACATTACGAGAAAAGCCGAAGAAACCGTCTCTGCGATATTTCCGTAAAATACCTTGTTTAACCCCCTGATCGCGGAAGGATAAAACCAAATTACGAACATAAAAAACAAAGTAAGTACTTTCGCGCTCGCTGCAGAAAAATCGATTCTGAACCCGCTTCTGTATAAGCAGGCCAAAAATGACCCCAAAAATAATTCAGCAACGTTATTTGACGTCCAATAATAATGGCTTCCTAAATAGATATTGCTCAGCGGGGTCACAACCAAAGAGAAGATCAACCCCAAAGACAGAGAAACAACTGCACGCTGATTGTTGCCTTTGCAGAGAACTAAAATCAACGGCCACAACATGTAAAACTGCGACTCGACAGCCAAGGTCCAAAACGGCCCCATGCCCGAAGTATAGATGACATTTTCGGACACAAAAGCTTCTACGGAATTATTGAAAGTGCCGAATAAAATCTCAAAAGGACTCCTAAGCAAAGCCGACTGCCAGTCCGTTTTGGCATCGGTCATCTGAAAATAAATTCCGCAAATGATCATTACGGCGAAAACCATCGGAAATATTCTGAAAAATCTTTTGGAATAGAATTTCAAAATCCAGCTTTTCGAATTCTTTAAATTCTCCAAAAAATTTCCGTTCAAATTTTCTAATTTATCCGATAACGAATAAGTAATGACAAATCCTGAGATCGCGAAAAAGATGTGCACGGCACCACTGCCGACGGAAAGCCAACTCGGAACAATGCTGATTACAAAGTAGTACGGACATATCCAAAGAAGATGCTGAAGTAAAACCAAAACACAGGCAAAGCCCCTCAGTCTTTCTATGTCTTCGAAAAATTTCGTCTGATTTCCCATTTAACACCTCGTCATTTGATTTCGCATCGAGCACCCCGCCATCTGACTTAGCATTTATCGCCCCATCATGCCGAACAACTTGGAAAACCCGCCGCCCCTTTTTATTTTTTTAAACAAAGCAAGCGCGTTTTCATATTGTTTGATCAGTTTATTGACCTCCTGAATCGTCGTCCCGGATCCTTTCGCAATCCTTTTTTTCCGCGATCCGTTCAACAACTTGTGATTCGTCTTTTCTTTTTTGGTCATGGATTTTATGATCGCCAAATTTCTCAGAATGGTCTTGTCGGACAACCCTTGAGCAGCCATCGCTTCCTGAATTTGCTTGCTCTGGGGAAGCATTTTCACGATCATTTTCAACCCTCCCAGTTTGGACATTCTTTCTATTTGGGACGCAAGATCGTCGAAGGTAAAAACTCCGCTCTGCATCTTCTTCAGATCCGCGAAAGCTTCTTCCTGAGAAAAATTTTCCTGAGCTTTTTCGACAAGCGAAACAATATCGCCCATATCCAACATACGGCTGGCGATCCGCTCCGCATTAAACAGCTCGATATCTTCTAATTTCTCGCCGACGCACAAAAACCGGATCGGACAATTTGTTACGGATTTCATGGAAAGAGCAACCCCGCCTCGAGCATCCCCGTCAACCTGAGTCAGAATAATTCCGCTGATATTCAAAACTTCCGAAAAACGCTTCGCGACATTGAAAGATTCCTGCCCCGTCATGATGTTCGCAACCAAAATGATCTCGTCCGGCTGGACTATTTTTTCAAGTTCAACCAACTCATCCATTTTGACTTCATCAATCTGCAAACGCCCCGCCGTATCAATTATCAAAACGTCTGAATCAGTCTCCTTTAAATTTTTCAGAGCATTTTTTGCAATCTGCGCCGCTGAAAGATTTTTATCACTTTCGTCTTGCAGAAAGAGAGCATTTTCAATTTTACTTGACAAAATCTTTAGCTGATTAATTGCTGCCGGACGATATATATCGGTCGAAGCCAACAAAACTTTCTTGCTCTTTTTTGAACTGTTTACTTTCGGATTGTTGTTTTTTGAAAAGAAATTGGCGAGCTTCGCCGCAGTTGTAGTCTTCCCCGCTCCCTGCAGACCAACCAACATAATCTTGTAAGGAGATTTATTCAGATTGATCGGCTCAGACTTTCCCAAAAGCTCGACAATGTAATCGTAAACTATTTTAATTACCATCTGCCCCGGAGAAACCGATTTCAAAACATTCTGCCCGATTGCTTTTTCCTTAACCTCGGAGATGAACTTCCTGGCGATATCCAAAGACACGTCCGCTTCAAGCAACGCAATCCTTATTTCTCGCAATGCTGTATCGACGTCCTCTTCCTTCAGCACTCCGCTGCGTCTCAATTTTTCTAAAATCCCGGAAATTTTTTCAGAAAACGAATTAAACAAAAGCAAATCTCCCCTTTACGCAACATTCTAGCATAATTGAGTTTTCTTAACCAAGTATCTTAACCGGGTAAACTTCCCTTGAACTTTGATTGCCACAAATCCGCATATCGAAAAATGATCGTAAAATATTGGGACATTCATCGATAGATCAAAAAATAATGCCCAAATTTTTTGGTTTTTATGAGTTTATGTCTGAAAAATATATTGACAAGAATGGTAGGAATAGTGTAAAGGCTGTAGACAGGAGGAGGGTTCAGCATATGGTTCTGGCTGAATACTCAGCGAAAACAAGAAGGTAGCTTTCCAAAGCTTCTGATTTTGAATATAGGAGGAATTTGCCATGCGTAAGATAGTATTTGCGTTCATTGTAGGTTGTTCATCTTTTTTCATGGAGAGTACGCCTGGAATGTCTGGCAATCTGTTCGATGATCAAGGCGTGTCCGGCAGTGTTTCGAGTAGTAAATATCGCAGATTAGAAGGTGAATACAATGATCTAATGAAATACCAAGAACAGTCTGAAATGAGTTATATACAGGTAAAGGAGGAATTGGAAACTACGAGGAAAAAGTTTAAAAATTTGGAGGATAATTATAAAAACTTGGAGGAAAAGTATAAAAACTTGGAAGAATACAATAAGTTAGTGATGAAAGAGTATGGCAATATTTCTGAAAAAAACAAGGAACTGGAAAAAGAAAATAGAGAACTGAAAGCTGCACAAAAAAAGCCGGAAACCGAAATAAGTACTATGAAGCAAAAATCTGCAGCAATAAATGAAAATAATAACCATATGCTGCGTAACTTAAATGTGATCTCCTTGGGACAAGTACGACTGACAGAAGAAAACGGAGTAGAAAGTAAGGTCATAGAGAGCGAAAACACTTCAAGATTTTGGGAGGAAAATCTCCGGATCGAAGAGGAATCTTTGATTGACATGGATGATGGATACAGCATAACTGATAGTGGTCTGTTGGGCTTGTATGAATATGAATCGCAGATTGGGAGAACGAACTCAAGGGAAATATCGGAGATATTCATCGAGAATAACAATCTAAAATTTGAAATGGATGAAGCGGGAGAAAAAATTTCGCCCAACGAAAATGAAAGCTCGAATATTTTTCAACAAAGTGTTGATCAAATGAAAAAAAGGCTCTCCATAAAATTTGAACCAGAAAATGAAGAGAACGCAGAAAATTCACAGATCGATACTGAACGATTTTTATTCTCAAGAGAAACGCAAGACGCGTCCGTGGCAGAAAAGTTGATGAATTTTGAAGAAGAAAAAAATTCACATTCCGATCCAGGTAGTTCTACGCTCAGAAGAGAGATGACTCTTTCAGAGGATACAAGAAATTCGCGTGCAAATTCTGATTCTTCTCCAGAGAAGGTAAAGGAACGCCCAGATATTGAGTCCAAAGAGGGTAAAATTTTCGTTTCCGGAATCCCCAATAGTACTTTCCATGCGAGAGAATATTTCACTGAGAGCCCATTGAATTCGTTTACAAGATCTGATTTTGGTTTCTGCGATACTGAATTCTCATTCGACAATTCCGAGGAAAAACTTGAAAAGGCGTTGAGGAAAATTCAAGAGTTGAAAAATGCGCTCCAAAAGGCTTTGGATGATAAATTGGAGGCAGAAAATAACAACCTAAGATTGAAAGGGGTGAACGACAATCTTGTCAGGCAATTGTCCGAGAAAAATCAGGAAATAAAAAAATTCAGAAGCGATTTTTCGGAAATTTGCAGGGATATAGCAGAAATATTCGACCGAATAGATTCGGACACAGAGAATGACCAAGCGAAAAATTTCTCGAAACTTTACCTTATAAAGGACAAGCTCTCCAGAATAAATTCAATCGTTCATGATGACAACGGCATGCCAACTAAGCGCAAACGGTATAAAACCTCCACTCTCAAAAATCAGGTAGGGGAAAGAAAAAACAAGAAAACAGACAATAAAAGACTGCTCTTTTCCCGTTGATAGTTTTATGCCTTCTATTCGACTGATGCGCTTTTATTTCAATTTCCATCGAACCCGTAAAAATTTTGTGATACTCATTTCAATTTACTAGTGTACACCGAATAGCATCGAAAATGGATTCAAATTTTTTTCCGCTTTTCGGATCCGTTTCTCGGTTTTCGTTTTTCCTTACGCCCAAGCGATGCAATGCGTTCCAAATTGTCGTCAAATCCACTAAAATGAGCAGCTATCTCCCTCAGATATGCGCCCGGATGCTCCTTTACATAGGCCAACAATTTTTCATGATTTATTCGGTGTGGACTCCTCAGAACAAACTCAAATATCAGCCTCCCCCCCCCTTGATCCATCTCTTTCCAGATGCTAACCGACTTCATCGAAACCCCAAATGTCTCCACGGTTTCTTGTACGCACTTTTTTCAAAAGTCATACAACCCTGACGCGCAAATCCTCGCCATGTGTTCTCATCTTAATCGTTGTTATTTTCTCACTTAAAAATAGTACAAAAAATTAACTTTAAGTTAACCAAATTTGGATAGAATGACAAATGTACAGAAGAATTGATCTGTAATATTGAATATAACTAGGAGAAAAAGATGAGAAAATTCAATTTGACAAGTTTAGGAGCGACTCTGGCTTTGTTGTTTGGGGATATTGCTCTCGCGGAGAGTTATGATTCCAACAGTAAAGCGGTTTCAACTCAAAAGAAGGAAAAAACAGATGCCGATCGTTGGATAGAAGCGGCCGAAAAGGGTGACCTTTCGGTTCTTGCTTCGTTATTGAAAGAAAAAAAAGTGGACGTCAATTGTTTTGTCAAATTCGGAGGAACTGCATTATCAAAAGCGATAAGTAGCAAAGATATTGAAGACGAAAAAGATCGAACCAAAATTGTAAATTTTCTTTTGGAAAATGGCGCGGATCCAAATCTCAAAACATATTCTTCGCCACTGGAAATAGCGGCCTCGTATGGTCGCGAGGAAATCGTGGAGATTTTGCTAAAACATAAAGCGAAAGTTACAGGTGACGCCCTGATCAGCGCCTCAGTAGGGGGAAATGTAAACATAGTAAAGTCCTTGGTAGAAAATGGTGCAGACGTTGATTATAAAGAAAAGTATGGCGGATTCCCATTAATGAGCGCCACGCAAAAAGGCAATTTCAATGTAGTAAAATATTTGGTAGAACATGGCGCAAAGCTAAATGAGCAATCAAAATACGCAGGATCTCCACTAATGCGTGCGGCGTCTTCCGGTTATGCTGATATAGTGAAATATTTGATTGAGAAAGGCGCTGACGTTAATGCGCAAGATAAGTTTAGATACACAGCTTTGAGAAATGCTGTATCAAGCAAGATTTCTAAGAAGAATACAATTCAAGCAAAATTGCAGATAATAAATGCTTTACTGAAAGCAAAAGCCGATCCGACTGTCATCGACAGCGTCGGACAAACACCTCTGTCTTTGGCTCAGGCACAAAGAAGGTTGGCTGAAGATTCGGAGTCGAAATCGATTTGGAATGATGTCATTCAAAAATTGAAAAATGCGGGAGCGAAAGAATAGTTCCGCAGATTGATATGAAAGTTGCGATGATCGAGTCTACATCAACTTCGAATTATCCAATCTCTCATTGAGTAAAATCTTAAGCTGAGAATGCGCTCCAACCGGAGATTTTGGAAGACCACTTTCTTTGAAGGCATCGGATGCCCAGAAACAAGCTCTTAATCAAGGAATTTTCGTCCGGAAAAATGGAGAATTTTTTATCCCCAAGAACCCGAATAACAGAATAAAACAGCTAAAAAAAGAGAAAGGCTAAGCCTCGTAAAAACAACATAAGAGGCAAGGAACCGCAGAGGCTCGTAAAGTTGAATAGTTAAGCCTCGTAGAAACAACATAATCGGAACTATATCAATTCAAGTTCGCCATCTACGGCGCTGTTATAAATGCTTTGAGATCTCTGTCGTTCTGTTTTTTTGGCGTTTGCGTTATCGTTTGCACTCAGAGGTATTTAACAGCAGGTCGATAACCTCCTTGTTCTCGAAGTTAACAGCCGCTCTTAATGCAGTAAGCCTACCGTTTGCTTCTTTGTTAATATCCGTAAGAGGATGATTTATTAGGATCCGAGCTATATCCGTATGTCCTGCTTGAACCGCCTGAATTAGCGCCGTCAATCCATCATCATCCTGCAAGTTTACATCAATTTTGGGATGTTGTAACAACTGCTCCAACACGATTGTATGCCCCTTATGTGCAGCAAACATCAATGCTGTTGATCCGTTGTTTCCCCTCACATTCACATCTATCTTCGGATGATTCAGCAACATTTTCACGATATCAACCTGATTGTGCAAGGTTGCGTCCATCAGAGCAGAAAATCCGAAAAAATTTTTCGCATTTATTCGAGTATTTTTTTGCCTCAACAAATTTTCAACTATTTCTTTTCGACCGAGTCCTATCGCGGCCATTAAAGGAGTGAATTTTCGATGCGACGGCATTCCGACAACGTCAAAAGCAGCGTTAATATCGACATTTTCCGCGATCAATTGATCAACTTTGCTTACGTCATTGCTTATTATCGCATTCATCAAAACTTCTGCTGTTTGAATGCCTCTCGTCTTTACGATTTCAGCTGACGAAACTTCACTTTTCGGTACACGAACGTTTTGCATTCCGAATATTTGGGTCGAGTAAAGCATCGTTGCGATAAAAACAGCAGTCTTTTTTAACATTTATATACCTCCTTTGTCTGGGCCTTCATTATATGCGAAGCCGGCGACCTGTCAAGCTTTATTTACATTTATAAATTAATATTGCGCATTTATAATTCAAATCCAAAATAATCCGGGGGATTATGACTGCCGTTTATCACCTGCATCTTTGGATTATGTATTGCAAAATGCTTCCCCCTTTAAGGTCATCATCTCGCTGCAAATGTCTCCAGACTACAAAAATTTTCAGATTTTTCGATTTTTTTAACTTTTTGTTAACGGATTATTGCTACCATCGAAGAAGATAAAGTGCTTTGAATTTGATTTTTTGCAAGGTTTAGAAAGAATTAATTTATGGAGGCATATTGAAATTTAAATTAATGTTTTGGAATTACTTTAAATTCCGGTAATGACTCTAAAAAAAAGGTTTTGTCTGTTATTTTGATAGTTAGTGTGATGTTGTGATAGAAAGAGAAAGGTCAAACTGATTCGATGAAGACATTCATCCTGGATAATAGCTGGTCGATTCTTTCGCAGGTTATGGCAGTATGTTATGTGATGACGTGAATAATAGAGTGAAGGTTTTCGCGCTTGAACGCACCGGGGGCAGACATTCGCTGTTATTGTTCGAAGTTGCATACGTTTTATGCACGACCTATTGCAAATAACAGTTCGAAACCTTTTTTATAGAGGTCGAAGAGGCGTTGTTCCAGACCGCGGAATGTTCTGCAACGAACAGGAGTTGCGGTTTCAGAGAAACGTTGTTTCAAACTGTAGGATACCCTGCGGCGGGTGGGACTGCGATTGCGGTTTCAGAGAAACGTTGTTTCAAACTGTAGGATACCCTGCGGCGAGTGGATGCTGCGATTGCGGAAGAAACCAAAGTTCTCATGAGAAACAGCGTAGTCCGCTGGTCCTGTTATAAAAAATGACTTTCAGACGTTTTCATAACCAGAGCCGACGGCGAAACGAAGTTGATCCTTTTAGAAGCGCAGGAACCAAGGCAAGGCACAAACGGTGTTTTAGATTTTCGCGCAAATTTTGAAACATCTGATTCCAAAAATTCAGGCTTTGCGCGCGTCTGAAATGCAAAAACCAAGACGAGTCGCAAGCGACGTTTTCGATCTTCACGCAAGGTCTGATGCGACTACCGGTCGCGTGTTGCCGTGATCTTTCCGTTTTTTTCGCACATTTTGCCTCTAATTTTTTTTGAAATTTAACTATTTATTGATAATTTCACGATAAAATTTAATTGTTTTGTGCTTCGATATTTTGTGTGGGAAAGTATGAAGTTATTGTATTGTTTTCTGGCTTTGTTGTTTTTTCTCGGAGCGGAGTGTGTTCCGATTGAAACTCCGGATCAGCCCGAGCGCAGTCGATTTGTGATAAGAGCGCCAAGCGGTTGGGCTTACCGAACTTTCAAAGGAAATAACGGGCTGATCGGCGTGCTGTGGCCGAAAGGAACTTCCTTCAATGATTGTGATACCGCGGTGTTTGTGTTTATTCAAGATTTCAACGAACCCTTCCTGCCAGAAGTTCCCGAAAACGGTCATTTGTTTCGGGAAAAGTGTCCAAAATCAGAATTCAAGTTCGCAGATACAGAGGATGACCAGAATCAGACCCTCTCCATAGAGGAAAAGTATTTCACAGGACTTTGCGGCCGCACAGAAGTTATGTTCGAGGAAAAGGTCAAAAATTTCAGAATAATAACAGTTCTCGCATCGTCTTTCTATGTTTCGGATGACCTTTTTGATGACGTAAAATACATAGTGTCGGCTTATAAAGCGGAAATCGAAGATAGTTTGGGCATTACGAAGAAAAAACCCAAAAAAAATTCTTCCAAGATCCGAGATGCCTATGAAAAAGAAAGGGACAGCGGTAAAAAAACAACAGAAAATGTCCGCGACGAAAAAGATGACCAGCCGGTTTTTGAAGATTGAAACAGACGGCAATCTGAGCCTGCAAAAACCAGTGGGCGAGTTCAGAAATCAAAAATTTTGGCAATCTCAAGACGCTTGTCTGTAAAGAAGTCAAGCCATTTTCGGAATGAATTGATGTTAGCGATTGGGATCTCAAATTTCCGTATTGTTGATACTCTCTCCCTTCCCAAACTGTTTACTTTTTCTTTAAGTTTTTGCGATACGATAGACGAAATGTGAAACGGGGAGAAGCTTATATGTCGGAGATGACCGCAACATTATTGGTGCTGTTGATAGTCACATTGTTTACGCAGTTGCCTTTAGTGGCTTTATCTGTAATTTTATTCTTAACCTATAAAGTCCTCAGGATTAGGTATAAAAAGCCGAAATACGCACATTCTCGTTACAAATATATTTTATGGCGTCTCATTTTTGTGAAATCGACAATACTTGCTCCGGTTGTATGGTGGGTTTTTGATACAATAGGCCGAGTAACCGGCAGCTCGTCCTTGCCATCCGGACTTTGGGGATTTACAGTCGCTTGGTTCATCTGGTGCGGAATAATTTTCACATATCGAACGTTACGCAGAAAATTTTGCCGCAAAAGCCCGGACGGAGTACAGAAAAAACTACCATCTACATTTTACAACAAAAAACAATAACTATCTAAACTTTTGTCGACTGATGCGGATTGCCTCCAAGGCCGGACAGTCTTCGTTTTCAACATAATTCAGGAAGGCGCCACCCGCAGTGGATATACATGTCATTTTGTCTGCGACGTTAAATTTTTTCATTGCAAATCCCGTGTCGCCTCCGCCGATAATCGAGATCAACTGATGATCCTGAGTTCGTTTTGCGATAAATTCAGCGATCGCCTTTGTTCCGAACTCAAACGGACTGCGCTCAAACAGCCCCACAGGACCGTTCCACAATACCATATCACTGGCTGCGATGTGATCTTCAAGCAACTTCACAGAATCGGGACCTATATCGAAAACAGTTGTATTGGAATTCTCAGACCGCATGATCGCGTGATCACTCTTCGCCGAGATCAAAGCCGAAAAATCAGTGGGAATAATTAACTCGCATCCAAACTTTTTGGCATTTTCCACAATCTCTTTAACTTCCGGTTCATACTCCTTAAAATCAAAAATCCCCGTCGGATCATTCTTGAGATAGGACAAGAAAGCTCCCGCAATTCCTCCCCCGAGAGCCAACTTATCAACTTTTGCAACCAACCTCTTGAGCAGCTTAATTTTTGTCGGCAACTTGGAGCCTCCTATAATGGCCATCCTTTTCCCGGAAGAATGATTGAAAAATTCCTCTATGTTTTTGATTTCTTTTTTAAAATTTTCTCCTAAATCCGACAGCAAAAACTGAGGTATTCCGAAAACCGAAGCATGCCTGCGGTGGGACACCGAAAATGCTTCATTCACGAAAAAATCCCCCAATGAAGCCAATTTCCTGGCAAAATCCAAATCGCAACTCTCCTCTTGCGGATGACATCTAAGATTTTCAAGAAGAATTAAGCGATCTTGAGGAACTTTTTCTATCAAAGATTTAGCGCCTTCATCCAAATAGTTCTCCATAAATAATACGGAACTCTTGTAAATATTCTCTATATAGGGGATTAATTGCCGTAAACTCCGTATTCCGGTTTGGTCCGAGGTCTTTCCAAGATGAGACATCAAAACGACTCTCGCTCCTCTGTTCTGCAAATCCTTTACGGTCGCGAACGGCACTCTTATTCTGGCATCGTCCATTATGTCGCCATTATCCATCGGAACATTAAAATCGACTCGGACTAAAACTACTTTATCAGACAATTCCACAATCAACTCCCTCTATTTACTTCAGAACTATCCAAAAACCGAAAACTTTTCGTTAATTAAATTTACTAACAACTACACTGAATCCTATCATACATCTAAAATATTATGAACTTTTTTTCGAATCCCCCCTTGTAAAAAGCATTCAAAGCCATTATTTGATATAGTGGAACTCTTTATCAGGTAGGAGACTATTATGCCAGCTATTGTCTTAACAGGTCACGCGGGACGGATCGAAGCGAGATATCATCACAGCCGACGGGCGGGAGCGCCTTTGGCCATGGTGCTGCATCCGAATCCCATTCAGGGCGGAACTATGAACAACCGTGTCACCGTAAGTCTGTATAATGCTTTCGTTGAGAACGGTTTTTCCGTAATTCGGTTTAATTTTCGAGGAGTGGGTAAGTCTGAAGGTGAATTCGATAAAGGCGAAGGTGAATTCAACGATACCGCCTCGGTGCTTGACTGGATTCGAGGCATAAATAAAGGCCATCGCGAAATTTGGATAGCAGGATTTTCCTTCGGAGCTTTGATCGGGATGCAGCTTTTGATGAGGCGCCCCGAAATTTCGGGTTTCATCTCCGTTTGTCCTCCGGCAAACCTTAACGACTTTTCTTTCTTGGCGCCCTGCCCTGTTTCAGGCATGATGATAAACGGCGCGGACGACATCGTTTGCCCGACAGAACACGTAGATAAATTGGTCGAGAAATTGAACGGACAGAGGGGAATTTCCATCGACTACCGAGTAATTCCGAATTGCGATCATTCCTTTACGGGACACTTGGACACCATCAAGCAATATGTCACTGAATACTTGAACTCCAGAAGAGAAATGCGTAAAGTCGTCTAGTTATCGGCAAGAGATTACGGGAGAAAAAAATGAAATCGTCCTTTTTGAACGAGGCTGTGGCCAGAGGGTTTGTGTACCAAACCACAAATTTAGAAGCAATCGACGAGTATTTGTCGACAAAAGGACGATGCGGCTACGTGGGTTTTGATATCACCGCAAAAAGTCTGCATGTAGGCCATTTGATTCCGATATTTACCATGAGATTATTCCAAAAGCATGGACACAAGCCGATTATTCTGGTCGGAGGAGGCACGACAAAGGTCGGAGACCCTTCCTTCCGCAATACCACCCGCCCGATGCTTTCGGACGAGCAGATCGAGGAAAATCTAAAAGGAATAAAGTCCTGCCTCGAGCCGTTTTTGAAATTCGGAGACGGAAGCAGCAATGATGGCAATTCAGCAATCATGGTGAATAATGCCGCATGGCTGGACAACATAAACTATCTGGAGTTTCTGCGCGACATCGGAAAATATTTCTCAATAAACCGAATGATCGGATTTGATTCGGTCAAAACCAAGCTGTCGCAGAACAACTCGCTGAGTTTTCTGGAATTCAATTATATGATTTTGCAGGCCTACGATTTCTACAGACTTTTCTGCGACAAAGGCTGCAGAATCCAGCTGGGCGGGCAAGATCAGTGGGGCAATATCGTTTGCGGTGTCGAATTGATCAGAAAAAAATGCGAAACTGAAGCGTTCGGGCTGACCAATCCGCTGCTGACGACCAGCGACGGGAAGAAGATGGGGAAAACAGCCAACGGAGCGGTCTGGCTGTCCGAAAATTTCATGTCCGCCTACGATTTCTGGCAGTACTGGAGGAATGTCGCCGACGCAGATGTCATCAAATTGATGTACTTGTTCACGGATTTACCGATTGACGAAATCAAAAAAATGGAGTCGGTCAGGGGAGAGGAAATGAATGCGCTAAAGATCATCTTGGCGGACGGAATTACATCTATCGTGCATGGAAAAAACTCTTTGGAATCCATTCATCAATCTGCCAGGGGAATTTTCAATCAGTCCTGCGGGGATTTGGCTAAGATTGATTCGGTAAACAGACATCCAACGGAGAAGAGCGCATCGATCATCGATATTTTGGTAGAAACGCAGCTGTGTTCCAGTCGAGGAGACGCGAAAAGAATGATCCGAGGCAGAGGCATCTACGTTAACAATCAGCCAATCACCGAAGATTACAAACTTCCGCAGGATTTATCCGACGGAGACCTGCTGAAACTCTCCTGCGGCAAGAAAAAGACCGTAATTTTGGAAATTAAGGACTAAAGCGCAGCCTCATGACTTTCTCTGTTTTTTCGTTCGATTTGACGTCCTTTTCCGCTAAAATTTCTTTCGTTTTCGTAGACGACCTGAGGCTTTGTCCCTGAGAAACCTCCCTGAAACTTCTTTTTTCCGAAATTTTTTTTGTTTCTATAAGGCTTATTTTGTCCTTTCTTCCATCCTGGTTTTTTTGTTCTTTCAGATTGGCTTGAACTCGCTTCCTCGTCGTCAATCTCCTTTCTCATTTGTTTTATTTTCCAAATTTCATCATAATTGCGTCCCTCATCTTTTTGGCTTGAACTCGCTTCCTCGTCGTCAATCCTTTTTCTCAGTTGTCTTTCTTTCCAAATTTTATCACAATCGTATTCTTTATCTTCGCCGTCTTCCGTTAATCTTATCAATTTCAAACCCAATACGTGCAATATTAAGTCAGGAACTTTATCAATCGAATCGATTTCCGGATTTCCACGTAAATCTAATTCACGCACAAACAATCGAGTCATTAAAGCTGGAAATTCTTTCAATTTATTGTTACTAAGATCCAATTTTTCTATTAACTTTCGACAATTAACTATATCAAAAGGTACCCGTGTTAAATTCCTACCGCTTAAATCTATGACTACCTTTTCCGATGATGTATTTATTGCATCTTCTGGAAGTTTTTCCATTAAATTTCTGTTGCCAACAAGATTCAATTCAGTTAAATTTGCTAAATCTCCTATCTCTCTTGGCAGTTCTCTCAACTCATCGTTTTCACTAAGATCAAGAGTTTTTAGATTTTCCAACCCCCCAATCGTTTCAGGTAATTCTGATATTTTATTCTTACTAAGCCTTAATTCTTCCAGTTTTTTCAATTTTCCGATCGTCTTTGGTAGTTCTGATATATGATTTTCGTAGAGTTCTAATCTCTCTAGATTTTTCAAACCTCCGATCGTTTCAGGCAATTTTGATATTTTATTTTTCATGAGGTTTAACTCTTTTAGATTTTCCAATTTTCCGATCCCCAATGGCAGGGTCGATACGATATTTTCTGTGATTGTTAAGCTTTCCAGATTTTTCAACCCTCCAATCGTTTCAGGCAATCCTGATATTTCATTCTTGCTAAGATTTAATTCTTTTAGATTTTTCAAATTCCCGATCCCCGATGGCAGTTTCAATATACCATTTTTTGTGATTGTTAAGCTTTCAAGATTTTCCAACCACCCAATCGTTTCAGGCAATCCTGATATTTCGTTTTCGCTCAAATCAAATTTCTTTAAATTTTTCAATTTTCCGATCTCTGATGGAAGTGTCGATATTCTATTTTTTGTGATTGTTAAGCTTTCCAGATTTTTTAAACCCTCGATCGTTTCAGGCAATCCTGATATTTCATTTTTCGTGAGATCTAACTCTTTTAAATTCTCCAAATTTCCAATCGCCTTTGGTAATTTTGATATACAATTTTTGTAGAGTTTTAATCTCTCTAGGTTTTTCAAACCTTCAATCGTTTCAGGCAATTCTGATATTTTATTTTTCATAAGATCTAATTCTCTTAGATTTTCCAATTTTCCGATTCTTGATGGCAGTTTCGATATAGTATTTTCTGTGATTGTTAAGCTTTCCAGATTTTTCAACCCTCCAATCGTTTCAGGCAATCCTGATATTTCATTCTTGCTAAGATTTAATTCTTTTAGAT
>JAGABS010000088.1 GCA_017614525.1 Alphaproteobacteria bacterium | reverse complement strand
GGTAAAAAACATAGTACTCGGAATCAGTGCGCTTGTAGGTCTTAAAATAGGAATATTTGCGCTCGGATACGCATCAACATTTTTGTTGGGAGGGTTCAATCGACTGGTTATCGTCGGCAAAGGATTATTGCTTGGGTTGACCGCTACCGGAATTGCGGGAAAAGCACTGTTGGTCGGATTTTTAAAGTTGGTTGGGGGAAAACATTGATTGATCGAGTGAAGTGGCTCAGCAGCTCTGGAAAGACGAAGATAAAGTCTTTCTTTGAATCCATAAAAAGCAAGAGATTGTCGGATATCTTTAATGAATTTAAGCTGTCGAACATGTCCGTGAAGAGTGGATCCACAAAAGAATCAACTGCGGAATTCGGTCAACTTTCAGCAAATATTGGAGTAGCAACAGCCGGTTTCTGGCTGGCTTCAAAACTAATAGACGGTGTGCTGAGAGGCGCGATTGCATTGTTAAGCGGAACATTATCAACTGCTGGAGCAGGGTTAAGAACCTTCGGTTCGCTGCTTAGATTCAGTTTTAATGTCGTGAAATTCGGAGTAAACGCGTTTGGATGGCTGTGCCAAATCAGCTGGTTTTTCGCATCAACGATTTTGCCGTTCGTATTTAAAGGAATTGCTTCGTTTAGCAGCGGATTGTGGTCGGTCGGAAAGACAGTAATTCCACTGGTTATTAAGGGGTTAAGTGTAATTTGGGGATTGTTGGTCTCCAATCCGATTATTGCGATAGGTGCTGCAATAGCCGCCACCGCGTATTTGATATACAAAAATTGGGAACCGATCAAAGGGTTTTTCATCAAATTGTGGAATGAACCGCAGCAAGTATGGAGTGATTTCAAAAATTGGATAAGTGAAACGTGGAATACTATTGTAGGATGGACGAATGTAGCAACAAGCAAGTTTAAAGAGTTTTTCGAGTTTTTGAAATTCGGAGGAAAATTTATAGCTCAAGTCGGGAGTATTCTCGGTGATATTTGGGAGAATGTGACCGCTATTATTGATAGACTTTATTTTGGCGGCAATTCCGTAATACCGGCTTGGGAATCAGTGAAGAATTTCTTCAAAAATATTTGGAAGGATATAGCACCGTCTTGGAATGGTTTTTTGAAATACGTCGATGTGCTAAACGTTGGTGAAAAAGTAAAATCCGGTTGGGAAAAACTGAAAGAATATTTGAAAGGATTTTTTGATTGGATCCAAGGTCCGTTGAAAAGTTTCTTCAAGCCATCGTTAGAAATGTTAGATAAGTTAAAAGGGTGGCTTCCGAAAATCGGAGGTGAAAAAACATCTCCTCAACTAAAAATACCGAGAGAATTAAAACCCGCAAACTCGAACGTCACCCGAAATCAAAACAACAATTTTTCGATCACGATTAATGCTGCGAAAAACGATAATCCTGAAGCCATAGCGAATAAAGTTGTGAATCGAGTCGGTGATTACAGCAAAACATTTTTATATGACGAAGCGGCGGAGGCGATATAGTGAACGGAGAATAAAATGATTCTGGGTGATTTTCAATTCAATCTTAAGACAATGACACCGAACACCATGACTCGATCAACCGAATATAATTGGTCGGATACAGAACGTGTCGGTGATCTGCCGAACTTACAGAATCTCGGCGTTTCAAAAGATCAAATAGAAATTGAAGGAGTGTTTTATCCAAAATTCAACAAAGAAAATTCTGTGGTTAGTGGTTTGGGAAACAGCGTAACATCAAAAATTATGAACTTTTTGAATCTTTCGGAAAATTCGGAATATAGCAGTATTGAAGCGATTCGATCATCTGATTTATGTAAGATAGCCAGCAACTTGATAAATGATAACGGAGAAATTCTTGGAAAATTTGTGATCTCCTCCATCAAAGAAACTCAAAGCTACTTTGGCAGAAACGGCAAGCCGCAAAAAATCGAATTTACTTTAATTTTGAAACGTTCTCCAGGTGCGACGAATTCAATTGCTTGGAGTGCTTCCGAAAATTCGATTGTTGATACAGCCACAAATATAGCAAGGAGCTATTTGCGATGGTAACTTACATAACAAAAGACGGCGATGTTCTTGATTGGATAGTTTGGAAACATTACGGGACGATGTCTGCTTTGGAGCAAGTCATGAAGGCTAATCCGAATGTTACCAATGAAAAATTATCCGCAGGGATTGAAATTAAACTGCCGTACATCGAAGCAACTCAAAAAACAGATAACGAGATAAAACTATGGAGCTGACGCCTGATTTTTCTATTTCAATCAACGGACAATCGAATTTCCCGAAAGACCGTGTTATTTCGATTCGCACTACGGACCAGGTGGGATTTGTTTCCGATTCTTGCGAGATTGAATTGGATGATTTTGATAATGCATTGCAGTTTCCGAATACCGAAGCGAAGGTAACAATATCTCTTGGTTACCAATAAAAAGGATTGACGAAAATCGGCACATATTATGTTCGTGAAATCGCAATCGACGGAGCGAGGCGAACGATAAAAATTGTTGCGAATGCTCTGCCGAAATCCATGAGATCACAGAAAACGAAAACAAATAATATAAAGTTAAACGAGTATATGTCATCAGTAGAACTAGATTCCGAATTATCCGAAGATTATGACGATATAGATTTATCCGACAATCCACAGTTTGGTGAAAGCGATATCAATTATCTGACTCGGATTGCAAACAAGGTCGGAGCAGTTGCGAAACCGACGGATGAACATTTGATTTTTTCAGAAGATATGACGGCGAAATCCGTATCGGGAAAAAGTTTGCCTACTAAATACATAGAAGCCTCTGAAGTGGCTAATTATTCCTGTAATTTTAAAGAAACGGAAACAGGAACGAACGGAGCAACCGGAACGATATATGCTAATTGGTATGATAAAAAATCTGGAGAATATCATTTGGTTCATGCGGGTTCAGGTGATCCGGAAACGGAGTTGAATGAAATATTTTCATCTGAAAAGGATGCCTTAGCTGCGGTCAAATCCAAGGGTAAAAGAATCGAAAAAAACAACAAGACTTTCAGATTTACGACAGAGGGTCGACCGGATTTGTTTGCTGAGGGATCGATAATTCTTCAAGGATTTCCAACTAAGATTCCAACAAATTGGATTATTTCCAGAGTGGAGCACACGTTAAATTCCGGTGGTTTCGTTTCTAATGTTGAATGTGTCGGAGGAAAATAGAATGAGAGGAAATGAAAAATGTACAGCAAGAAATTCGAAAAAGCATTTCAATACGTAATCCAAAATGAAGGAGATTATGTTTTCGATAAAAATGATCCTGGAGGAGAAACCAAATTCGGGATCTCGAAAAGAAGCTATCCGACCTTAAATATCAGAGATTTAACTCTCGAAGACGCGAAGAAAATTTATTATCGAGACTTCTGGCAGAAGGGAAGATTTGAAGAAATTTGGGACGATTTGATCACAACGCAAGTCTTTGATTTATCAGTAAATTTAGGAATTCGAGCCGCTGTAATCATTTTACAAAGGGCTTTGCGATCAGTGGGTAAAACAGTCCAAGAAGATGGTTTGATAGGCTCTGAGACGCTTTCTGCGGTGTCGAATTCTGAACCGCATTGTTTGTTGGCTGCAATTAAGTCAGAGGCAGCAGGGTATTATCGAATGATAGTATGCAGCAAGCCGGGAATGGCTAAATTTCTCAATGGCTGGCTGAACAGAGCATATAAACAAATTTTTTAAGGAGGGAAGAAGATGGAAAAACTGGCTATAATTCTTAATAACGAAAAAGTTAAGGGAATGATTGCAATTATTACAGCCGTTGTAATGTATTACACGCCTGATCACATAGATAAAATTATTGAAATGTGTTTGGCAGCGTTAGGTATCTCCAAACTTACTTTAACCAAGAAATAAAGAGGGGCTGAAAAGCCTCCCCATTTTATAAAACTTTGTTCACCTTAGCGGTTTTTATTGAAATTACTTGACAATGTATATTAAAATGCTATACTATAACATGTAGGAGGTGTCAAAATGACTCAGGTAAGTTTTAGAATAGATAAAAATATAAAATCAGATGCTGAAAAGGTGTTGAATGAGATAGGGTTGAGCATGTCAGCTGCAATTACGGTTTTTTTGCGAAAAATGGCGAGAGAACGGCGTATTCCATTCGAGCTTAATGCTGATCCTTTTTATAATAAAGAAAACCAAGCTTATTTGATGAAGTCTGTTCGTGAGCTTCGAGAAGGAAAGGGGCATTCTCATGAACTGTTAGAGGATGACATTGATGACTGAAAAAATATGGTCTGACGACGCTTGGAAGGATTATCTTTATTGGCAATCCCAAGACAAGAAGACTTTGAAGCGTATAAATAGCCTGATAAAAGATATTGAACGCAATGGTCCTATTGTAGGTATTGGTGAACCTGAAGCTCTGAAAGGGAATTTGCACGGTGAGTTTAGCCGTAGAATAAATGAGAAAGATCGTTTAGTCTATCATATAGAAGATGATCGTATATATATTGTTGGTTGTCGCGGTCATTATGACGACCATTAACACCTAGCTAAGATATCTCTTCATTTTATAAAACCGGTAATTTAGACGGAAGTATAAAGTAGAGTTATCGCAAAGTACGGTCTCAAAAGTGTGGCGAATTACACATTTTATGGTCGAAAAAGTGTTGCAATCAATACACTGGCGATTTGTTAGATTTTATTTTGATTAAACGGTTCCCTTTATAAAAACACCTTCATCAGTCCGATAAGCGAAACCTTTTCTTAATAAACGTTCTGTTCTGCTATCATCAGCCAATGGTATGTACTCGCCATATATCAAATCTTTTGGTGGATGAAACTTCCTATTAAAATATTGATAAACACGATAAATTTCTGGAGTAAAATCTTGTTTTAAGTGAATTATCGCAAATTCCGGTGTTTCTTTCTCTAAAACGAAAAAGCCTTTCTCGATTAATAACGACAACTCCTTACTTTT
>JAGABS010000087.1 GCA_017614525.1 Alphaproteobacteria bacterium | reverse complement strand
GAAATATATCAACCAACTTTCAGGAGGTGAACGCAATCGAGTGCATCTCGCAAAAATGTTAAAATCGGGAGCGAATGTACTGCTGTTAGACGAGCCAACAAATGATCTGGATGTGGAAACTTTGCGAAATCTTGAAAACGCATTGCTGAATTTCGCAGGTTGCGCGATCGTCATAAGCCACGACAGATGGTTCTTGGACAGAATCGCGACTCATATACTGGCCTTTGAAGGTGACAGTAAGGTTGAGTGGTTCCAGGGCGATTTTTCGTCGTATGAAGAAGACAAAAAACGGCGTCTCGGCATCACGGAAATTGTTCCGAGCCGTATTCGTTACAAAAAATTAGTAAGTTAGTAATTAGGAGGGCAATGTGGAGATAAATGAAGATATTTTTTCGGTTGTTGGCCGATACAACACTTTGTTCATAGATATGTTCGGGGTTTTATTCGACGGGTCAGAGTTGTACAGCGGAACTTTAGCTACCCTAAGCAAATTAAAGTCCATGGGAAAAAAGATAGTTCTCTTATCCAATACTTCTCAACTTTCTGCGGACGCCAAACGAGGGTATATCGAAAGAGGCATGCGATGCGGGACTCATTACGACCATTTCGTCACTTCAGGAGAATTTCTTCATGACATACTGCTTCATCATTCCGATGTTTTGGATAGACATATAGGAAAAAAGTTTTCCGCCGTAAAATGTCTTTTTATCGGAAACTCGAATATTTTTGACGATACAAAAATTTCAGAAGTTCCTACCTACGAAGAAGCTGATTTGATTTATGTTGCGACTCCCAGATCTCATTACGGCGCCGTTCGCGTAGACAATTTGTATGATGAAAACAACGAAAAAGTGGATATGGAGGATTTTCTTGATCGAGATTGGACCAAATTAAAAGATCCGCAGGGAAGACAAGGACTTGCGGAATTCGCGTTTCAGCTGGAAAAATTCTCCAAGGCAGGAAAAACTTTGTTTTTATCCAATCCCGATATCTTCGCACATTGCGGAATTGATAACGGAAAATATCCGGTGGTGATGCAGGGGGCAATTGCCTGCTATTACGAGAGATTTTTTAAAGGAAAAGTGATTTATTTCGGAAAACCTTTCGTCGGAATATATGATTTCGCAAAAAAGATATCTTCATCTGAAAATGATAAAATTCTGATGGTGGGTGATACTTTGTGGACGGACGTTTTGGGGGCATACAATGCGGGAATAGATTCCGCGCTGGTAATGACTGGGATATCCGGGGAATTTTTCCGTAAAATGCGGGGAAAAACTCTAAACGAAAAGTTGGAAATCTTGTCTGATCGAATCGGAAGGAAGCTGTCTTGTGCCAATCAGAATCTGAAGAACCCCACCTGTGTGCTGAGGCATTTTTACGAAGACCTAAGATAAATTCAAGGCATTTTAAATTTGTTACAAGACTTTTATAAACACCTTTTTTGTTGTACGATTTACAGTGTATTTTTATCGTTGTTGCTTGGAGATTTTTTATGTCCTTAGATATTTCGGAAATCGCTCCGTATAATTTTTCTGTCGTGGAATCAAAATGGCAGAAGTTTTGGCTTGATAATCGTTCGTTCAAAACAGAGGACCGAGGTAATAAGAAATATTATGTCCTGGAGATGTTTATGTATCCTTCGGGAAAGGTTCACATAGGTCACGTGAGGAATTATACCATTGGAGATATTGTTGCGAGATACAAAAGGGCTTGTGGTTTTGATGTTTTACATCCTGTCGGGTGGGATGCTTTCGGGCTTCCTGCCGAAAATGCCGCGTTGAAACAAAAGTCTCATCCGAAAGATTGGACTTACAAAAATATAGCGACGATGAAAAGCCAGATTCGCGGTTTGGGATTCTCATATGACTGGGAAAGAGAGTTCGCGACCTGCGATGAGGATTATTACGGATTTCAGCAGAAAATCTTCCTGGCTTTGTACAAGAAAGGATTGGTTTACAGGAAGAAATCCGAGGTAAACTGGGATCCCGTAGATAACTGTGTTTTGGCAAACGAACAAGTCATTGACGGGAAAGGCTGGCGATCGGGAGCTTTGGTCGAGAAAAAAATGCTTTCTCAGTGGTTTTTTAAAATCACGGACTATGCCGACGAGCTTTTGGAAGAACTCGACAACCTGAAGGGCTGGCCTGAAAACGTAAAAACCATGCAAAGAAATTGGATCGGCAGATCAGAGGGGTGCTCGATAAATTTTTCCTGCGACAACGGAGATCAAATTACCGTATTTTCGACAAGACCCGAAACTTTGTTCGGGGCAACCTATCTTGCGGTTTCTCCGGATCATCCTTTGGCTCAAAAAGTCGCAGAATCGAATGAGACAATCAGAAATTTCGTTTCCGAGTTGAAAAAAGGATCGGTTTCTCAACAAACGCTTGATAAACAGGAGAAGCAGGGAATTGACACGGGTCTTACGGTAAAGCATCCGTTTTTGGATAAAAGATTGCCTGTATACATCGCGAACTTTGTGCTTATGAACTACGGAACCGGGGCGATATTTGCGACTCCCGCTCATGACGAAAGAGATTATGATTTCGCGGTAAAATACGGCCTGCCGATTATCCCTGTGATTAAATCGAAAAATAATGAGGTCCCGTATTTCGGAGACGGTATTTTGTTCAACTCGGAATTTTTGGACGGACTTTCCGTTGTTGACGCTCGGAAGAAAATTATTGAGGAAATCGCAGGCAGAGGTCTCGGAAAAAAAGAGATATTTTTTAAACTTCGGGACTGGGGAGTTTCTCGTCAGAGATATTGGGGATGTCCTATTCCGATAGTTTACTGTCCGAAGTGCGGAGCGGTTCCGTTGAAAGAAGAAGATTTGCCTTTAAAACTTCCTTCGGATGTCAGTTTCTCTGGTGTCGGTAATCCTTTGGATCAACATCCGCATTGGAAACACACGAAATGTCCGATTTGCGGGAGCGACGCTCGGAGAGAAACCGATACCTTGGACACTTTTGTTGATTCATCCTGGTATTTCTTGAGATTTTGTGTCGGAAGAGAATCTGACGATCTGTTGAGCAAGGACAGCATTAAACATTGGATGACCGTAGACCAGTATATCGGGGGGGTCGAGCACGCTATTTTGCATTTGCTGTACGCGAGATTCTTCTCGAAGGCACTGGCTGACTGCGGGTTGACTGATGTTCGCGAGCCATTTACGAATCTCTTTACGCAAGGAATGGTTTGCAGTGTCACCTATAAGAACGAACAAGGAGAGTGGTTGTTCCCGAGTGAAGTTCAAAAGAACGAAAAAGGTGAGTTCGTCGAGATCTCGACAGGAAAAAAGGTAACGGTCGGCCGTTTGGAAAAGATGAGTAAGTCCAAAAAGAACGTGGTAGACCCTGATGTGATTGTAAAAACCTACGGGGCGGATGCTCTGAGACTGTTTGTTGTTTCCGATACTCCCGCGGACAGGGATTTTCCGTGGTCCGATGAGGGACTCGACGGAAGTTGGCGCTTCATCAACCGCGTCTGGAGGATGTTTGTATACCTGAAAGATAAAGGTATCTCTTCTGACGCTGTTCAGGAGATAAGATTCGATTCACTAAATTCGGATATGCAAAAGTTGTTCAAGGAATTTCACCGAGCAGTGAGGGATGTCACTATTTCTTACGAATCTCAGGCGATGAATAAAGCAATCGCCTATATCCGTGAATTCGTAAACTGTATATATGCTGTCTTGGATCAGGCAGAAAGCAACGTTTCGTTATTTTCCGTCATTGTTCGAGATCTCATAAAGATTTTAGCCCCGATTGCTCCGCATATTTGTGAAGAAGCTTGGTCAATGTTCGGGTTCAAAAATTTGGTATCCGAAAGTGAGTGGCCCAAATTCTGCGAAGAATATATTGCTGTGACTACGATTAATCTTCCTATACAGATTAATGGGAAATTGCGCGGTACCATAGACGTATCTCCCGATGCTTCCGAAGACGAGGTCATACAAAAGGCTTTGGAGGTAAGCAACGTAAGAAAATCTATAGGAGATAAACCAGTCAGAAAAAAGATTTTTGTGAAAGGAAAGATAATCAATTTTGTGGTATAGAGTTTGTATTTTTCTGTTGTGTTGCGGCTGTTCGGTTAAGCCATTATATGAATTAAAGACGGAAGCAGGATCTGAGACGGAGTCTGAAGCTGGGGCCGTCGCACCGTTTCGGAACAATATTTTTGTAAATGTTGTTGCGGGAAAAAATGGCCAAATGCTTCGCGGATATTTGCAGGACTTAATTCGCGATTTGGATATCTCTGACGAGCATTATACTTTGTCGGTCACACTCAGGGAAGTTCATATCCCGTACGCTTTGGCTGACGACGGCAATGCTCAGCGATTGAAGATTAATTTTATCGCGGACGTTGACCTGAAAAACTTTGAAGGAGAGAGTGTTCTCTTAACTTCGGTTTCTGAATCCACCACGCGAAATGTTGCGAGTTCCCAAGGAGATATTTTGCTGTCCATGTATGACAGAGTAAATGGTTCCGTGCTGAAAGGTTTGGCTTTTAGGATTGTTGAAAATTTAAGATTAACGTTAGCGAAGAAAAGTCGGCAAAGTGAAGTTAGAATTTAAAAACGCACCATATAACATAAAAGAAGGGCAGACGTTTTTTATTTACGGAAATTACAGAAAAACGTTCGGTCTGTTTTGCGGCTTTGTTGTCCGAAAATTAAAGGAAAAACAAAACAATGTGCGTGTTGTACATTGCTCCATGGCGGAATATGATAAAGTTCAGAGTTTTTCTCAATGCGATCTGTTCGAAACGAAATTGACTTGCTATTGCATAAAAGGGATCGAAGATAAGCATCTGGAAAAAATAAAAAATCTTCCGCGGGAACACAATGTATTTATATTGGAAAGCGGGGATTATTTTAAATCCAAGAAAGCAACTAATGAACTGACAAACGATCCGAACATACTCGCTTTGGCTTCCTTTAACAACAATATGACTTTTACGTCTGTTTGCAATATGATCCTGCCGAAATTACCCTCGGTGATTTATAATGAAATCGTAAAAATCATAAACGAAACAGATGAAGAATTGACGTCTTTGTTTCAAAAATTATCGCTGCTTCTCGAAGATAACAGTTTGGAAAATTTGAACAATTACGTAAAGGATAAAAAGTCATTTTTGGATGATCTTGAAGATATTTCGTTCATAAGATTTTCGTTGCAGGCGGCAATCAAAGAGAACATTTTTCATCAAGATCAAAGTTACACAAAATTGAACTTAAAAGACAAAATTCACTTCCTCATGGATGCAGAAATTAAGCAAAAGTCAGACTATCCTCTCAACAAAAATTATTTACTGAAAAATTTATCGTTTTAATTGGAAAGAATCAGTAAAAAAGGTTGCGGCAAACCCTCAAGAAAGTATTTTCGGACAGTTTAAAAAGTCAAAGTTGCTATTGCAAACAAATTAAACGTATGGTACAAGTCCCACTGTTCGAGTAGTTTTTGTAGTTTAAGTAAGAGTAGTAGATTACGTGCGGTCGCGTGGTGTGATCGGACGCGCAAGGACGTACTTGCATGGTGCGAGTATGTGCTTAGAAGTACTAAAAAGGAGCAAAAAATGAATAAATCTCTACTTATAGCAAGCTTGGCGTTGATATCGGCGACGGTATTAGGAATGCGTCCTGGTGTAAACAATCAAAAAATGTATCTCCGTTCTTTGCATACACATTGGGAGGTCACTGATTCGCGGCAAGGGATAGAAAATTCTAATCAGGAAGTGATGGACCTTGTACAAAATGTTATTCGTAAAAATGCAGATTTAGAAAATCGATTAGAAGAGTCTGAAAATAGAAATACTGAATTGAGAGAGGAAAATCAACAAAAAGACGAGGAACTTCAACGGGAAAGAGAACTTAAAAACAAAGTTGCAAATAATTTATTTTTTGAAGAAGTTTCACAAGCAAAACCAAATAGTGAGAAAAGAAAGTTACAAGAAGAACGAGATAAATATAAGAAGAAATACAAAATCCAGAAGAAAGTTAGTGAGAAATTGAATAAAAAATTGAAAGAATCGCCTAATCCTGAGGTACAAGAATTAAGTAAATTTGTAAAAGAACTTCAGGAGAAAATAACGCGATATAAATTATCAATAAACGAATTAAAAGAAAAAAATAATGAGTTAAAAAAACAAAATGAATTTTTGGAAAGTAACAAAGGAAAAGAAAATACAGAAACGAAAGAACTTAAAGAAGAAATAGAAGATCTGAAAAGCCAATTGAAAGAAAGGGATATCGAATACAAAGAAATAGTAAAAGAATTGGCTCAAACAGAGAAAGAGCGAGATCAAGCGTGGGACATTATAAGAAATTTACAGAGTTCGTTTCTGAAACTGGACCCAAAAGTCAAAACGCTGTTTATGAATGGCGATTTGTTTCTGAAACTTGGCTCCAAAAGTCAAAATGATGATTACGAATGGCAAGCAGTACCTACCTACTACCAAGTAAAGGAATTTGAATGATTAAAATCCACACGAAGAGGGAGCCCGTCTCCTTCTTCTGTCTCTTCGAACTCCCTCGAAAAATCAGCAACAGTTTTCTGCAACATCTCTGATCAAAAAGTTTACCGAGCGAGTGTTGTTCCAAACGGAAATGCCCAGTTCTCCCAGAACCTGCAGCGTGTTTTTGGTGTTCAATAAAGCGTCTTCCAATGTCGTTCCCACGCATCGAAAAGCAATTCCGCGCAAAGTATTTCCGAAATCATCTGACAAAACTACCGATATGTGCTGTTCTTTTAAGATTTTCGCACAGCTTACCCAGACATCGGAAATTACGAAAATCGGCGACGGATTCCCCTGTCCGAACGGAGCGAGTTCTTCCGTTTTTCTCACGAAATCAAGGGAAACTTGAGGCAAACCGACGATCGCATCAACGTTAAAAGTTTTTGGTTTATAATTGTATTTTATTTCCGTTTTTAGAAAGTCTTTTAACGATGGAATATTGTCGGTCGATAGAGAAAATCCTGCCGCCAAAGCGTGCCCGCCGCCGGAATCGATTATTCCTTTTTCTATCCCCTTTTTTACAATTTTTGAGATATCGACATTTCCTATCGATCGGCACGACGCCTTCCCTACTCCATTTTTATCGCAGCAAATTACGATTGTTGGCTTATTGAATTTTTCCTTCAGGCGACCGGCAACAATTCCGATAACTCCTACGTGCCAATTCGGATTAAAAACGCAAATGAAATTAAGATTTTCATCGATCATCGAAATAGATTCATCAACCATCAAAGATTCAATTTCCTGTCTTTTCTTATTTAGATTGAAAAGTTCAAGAGCCAGTTGTTTAGCTTCCGTACAATCTGAAGTCGTCAGGAGTTTCACCCCGATATCCGCTGTTTCCAGCCTTCCCCCGGCATTTAAATTCGGGCCGATGAAAAACGCAATGGTCTCTGAGCTAATTTCGGACGGTTTTTTAAGAGCAAGCAATTCGCTGAGACCGAGATTTTTTTTCGCCTGAATTATTTTCAATCCGTTTATCACAAACGCTCTGTTTAATCCCTTCAATTCGACGACGTCGCAAACCGTGGCGAGAGCGACAAGATCCAGATAATTTGTTAATTGCGGTATGGTTTCAATATTTTCGTAGAAATTTCTTTGATTCAAGAGACGATTAAGTCCCACCACGCACATAAAAACAAGACCGGCCGCGCAAAGATGCCTGAAATCCTCTTTTTCATCGGGGCGATGCGGATTCACTATCGCAATTGCTCCACCGGGAATGCAGCTCATGGTATGATGATCAATGACGATCACATCTACGTTGTTTCTCCTCGCGTAAGTCAGTTCCTCGACAGAACTCGAACCGCAATCCACAGCGATAATCAAGTGATCTTTGTACTTTTCTATGTTTGAAATATTTAATCCGTAACCTTCATCCAAGCGGTTCGGAATTGTATAGACGCAGTCGATTCCGATATCTTCAAAAAATTTCAAAAAAATACAGATCGAAGAAATTCCGTCTACGTCGTAATCTCCGAGTATCGCGATCGGCTGTTTATTTGCGATTGCTTCATAAATCCGTTCGACAGCCTTTTCCATATCAATGAATGAATACGGATCCGGCATTGAGTTTCTCATTGTTGAATTCATAAAATTCCGAGAATACCCGCGGTTTTTCAGAAGAATATCAACAACATTACTTTCGTCAATTTTTTCCTGCGTCTTTATGTTCCAAACACTACCCAAAAACGATTTAATTGATTTCATAACTTCTATCCGATTACGATAAAAGTCTTACCAAATATTCCTCTCGATTAAAAGCAATCTCTCCATAAACTAATTATTTTTATCTGGATAATACTATCGATTTTCTATAAAATTGAACCGGAATTAAGGAGATAAAGGTGTTGAAGTGTTTGTTGTCGTGTTCGTTAGTGTTGTCGAGTATGTGCGGTGATGTTGATTGTTCGGATTTATCAAAATTAAGAGAAGATACACTGATACCGAGAGAAGTTTTATTTGCAAAGCCTGATAAATTTTGCGTGAAACTCAGTCCGAGCGGAAAGTATATTTCATATTTTGCTCGCTCGGGGAACGATGTGGTTCTTTGCGTGGAAACCATTGAGGGAAAGCTCATCCGTAGGTTTTCGGTAACAAGTGCAAGAAATATGTACGCATATTGTTGGGCTTACACTGACAATCATATTTTGATTCCCGAAGATAATCAGGGAGATGAAAATGATCATATCCTGTGCTTGAATATAAAAACGGGTAAGAAGAAAAATCTGACTCCGTTCGATAAGTCGAAATCTTTTGTGTCGGAAATGTCGTTAAAATTTCCGAATGAAGTGCTTGTTTACAACAACAAGAGAAATAATCAATGGTTTGATGTTTACAAAATCAACATAGAAACAGGAAAGTCTGAAAAAGTTTTCGAAAACAATGCATATACCCGAATGATTTTCAACGAGAATTTCGAACCGAAGGTCTTGATGAAAGTTCTGTCCAACGGGGACGAAGAGTTGCTGACTATCGACGGAGAATTAATACTGAGAGTTCCGTTTGAAGATGCGGGAGTTTTCGGAGCATATCATCTGAAAAAGGGAGAAAATATCCTGTATGCATCTCTGCCCCTCGGAAAGGACAAAGCTTCGTTGGTGTCCATCAATATCGATACGAAGGAAATCAAAACTCTCTGCGATTCTGAAGAGGCGGATGTAAGCTTGTCAAGCTGTAACCCGAAAAATTTTGAGCCGCAGTTGGCCGAAGTGAATTATCTTCGCAAAAAAGACATTCCGCTGAGCGGAGAGCTGTCCGATAACCTAAATATCCTGCGAAAAGAATTCGGAGAGAAGGAGTTTTATATTCAAGGAAGAAGTCAAGATGATTCCAGTTGGTTGATCGTTACTCAAGAATCCAACGAATCCGTAAAATATTTCTTCTTCAACAACGAAACAAAAGGGCTGAAATTCTTATTCTCTAATCAACCCGCTCTGGACAAATATCCTTTGCAAAAAATGGAGCCGTTGGTAATAAAATCTCGTGACGGTTTGAACTTGGTTTGTTATTTAACGAAGGCAAATAAATTCAAAAAAGGAGTCCCTGCTCCGCTCGTTGCTTACATACACGGCGGGCCGATGGCCCGAGACGAATACGGATTTAACAAAATGGCTCAGCTGCTTTCAAATCGCGGATATTCGGTTCTTCAAATCAACTACAGAGGGTCAACGGGTTTCGGGAAAAAATTCTTCAACGCGATCAGCAGAAATCTTGAGTCCGTGAGAAACGATATAATCGATGCTGTTCAATGGACCATAGATCAGAAAATTGCGGACAAAAATAAAGTAGCGATCATGGGCGGAAGTTTTGGTGGCTACTCTGCCTTGGCAGGAATCGCATTTACTCCTGATTTCTTCTGTTGCGGTGTGGACGTCGTAGGGCCATCGAATTTTATCACATTACTGTCATCTGTTCCTGAATATTGGAAGCCAAGCATGGTCACATGGTATAAAATAGCTGGGAATCCGGATGTGAAAGAAGATATTCCTTATCTGAAGTCTATTTCTCCTTTGTTCAAAAAAGACGAGATAAAAAAGCCGTTGCTGGTATTCCAGGGAGCAAACGATCCAAGGGTCGCGAAGGCGGAGTCTGATCAAATAGTTCAGGCGTTGAAGGAAAAAAAGCATCCCGTTGCGTATGTCTTGTATCCAGATGAAGGACACGGATTCCATCGCGAACCGAACATAAAGTCCTATATCGCCTTCACCGAAAAGTTTTTGTCGAAATTCTTGGGGGGGTGGTATGAACCGTTAAATCCGCAAGAGTTCAGCGGTTCGAGTCATAAAATTCTCGAAGGGAAGAAGATTTTGGAAGACTGAAAGAGGATTGAGAAAATGGAAGAAGAATTGACAAAAAACTTGTGTTATCAGAGTGAAGCATCTAAAGTGTACAAAAAAGGAGGTCGTGTGTTGAATTTATTGAAGTGCAGTTGTTTTGCGTTGGTTTTTACGTCTTTTGCGATGTCGTCGTCCGTCGAGGTTTTTGCGGCTGAAAATGCGGCAGAAGTTGATTATGGGATTAATTCCGATGTTGATTCCGATTCGAAATCGTTGGATATTGACGGAGAAGTTGTGAGCGCCCCGTCATACAACAAATTGATTCCGCTCGTCGGGTGGAATAGGTGTTCTGGTGACACTGCTTTTTCTGTGGGAGAATGGAAAAGATGGTGGCAGTATATCAGTTTAAAGAAGCCTGCTGTCATGAAATGGATGGACGGGTTGTGTTTGAGGATTTATCCGAAGAACGAAGTTTTCAGGTCTTTGTTTGTTAAGGGGATTTACGATCCAAATTTGATTGTCGTGATAAATGCGCTGTTGCCGGCTAAAGGCGTATTTTTAGATATAGGATCCAACATGGGTTACTGTTCTCTCTTGATGAGTAAAGCAGTGGGAGAGGACGGAAAAGTTTTTGCTATCGAGCCTAGTGAAAGAGATTTTCTGAGACTGGTGGATAACGTTAATCTCAACAGATTGAGTAATGTCAACGTGTATCGGTTGGCTGTTTCCGACAAGATCGGAAAAGTCAGCATTTCCATCGCTCCGGAAGAGCGCAGTGCATTGAATACGCTGGGAACTGAATTCAGCAACAAAGGGATCGAAAAAGTACAAACCGAAGAAGTGGATTCCGTGACTTTGGATGCGTTCGTTGAGGAAGAAGAGCTTAGTCGCATTGATGTCATAAAAATGGATATTGAGGGCAGTGAATTGAAAGCGTTGAACGGAGCAAAAGACACCATAGAACAGTATCGCCCGGCCCTGATTGTCGGAATTAATGAGAACTCTTTAAATGCGAGTAACGCATCGGTGGAAGAAATCGAAGAAACATTGAAAAAGCTTCGATACAAGATGTATTACTTGATTGAAAAACCTTTCTTTGCTTTGAAAGAAACTACCAGTTTGAAACAGGTCAAGAGTAATCGGATAATTTGCTTGCATGAAAGTTTTATTCCTCCAGTTCTTCCGCAGCCGAAGAAAGAAGGCTTTTTGGAGAAGGTTGAAAATTTTTTCACGAAGTGATTCGATCGGAGGGGACATTTGTTTGATTGGCGCGGATTAGTTGATGCGTTTTGAGTAGGTAGTTTGTTTGTTGTAAATAAGGGACTCTAGTTGAGGGATTTTTTGTTGAAAAAGCTGTTGGTTGTAAAGAAATGGATGGAGGACGAGAAGTTCGAGGGGATTGTATCTCGGGTTTTGGCGTTCTTGATGAAGTTTTCTTTCCTGACGACAAAATGGACCGTGATTGGTGACGAAATTCCTTGTGAATACCACAAAATCGGGACCCCTTTCTTGGTCAGCTTATGGCATGATCGTCTTATGTTAGCTCCCTGTGTTTGGCATTGGAAGTCTCCTTTGCACGTATTAGCGTCCAGTCATAAGGATGGCAGGTTGATTGCCAAAGTAGTTAAGCATTTTAACATGCCTGCGGTGTACGGCTCTACGGGAAAAGGTGTTGCGGCAGCTCGTGACTTGATTCGTCTCGTGAAAAACGGGAAATACATCGCGATTATTCCGGACGGTCCCAGAGGACCGAGACATAAAATAGCTCCGGGAACAGTGGTAATTTCCCGTTTAACAAAAACGGACATTTTGCCGTTCAGTTTTTGTGTTAAAAGATATTACAGGTTTAATTCGTGGGACAGATTTATTTTGTCTTGGCCGTTTAACAGAGGTGTTATGGTGTGGGGAGATCCTATTAAATGGTCAGACTTGAAAGATATGACTGAAAAAGAAGCTTGTTCATACGTTGAATCCAAAATAAATGAGTGTTCCCAGAGAGCGCATCAGGTGTTAGTTGGGTAGTCTGTATAAAATATTATCTTATTTGTTATCTCCGTTTCTGCAGATATATTTCTATTCCCGATGTTTATACGGAAAAGATAATTGGAAAGACGTACAGAATCATTTCGGCCGGCCCAATAAGGCCCGCCCCAGTGGTGAATTGATTTGGATTCATGCTGTAAGTATCGGAGAATCTACTGCAGCACTAACGTATATAAAACATCTAAAAAAACAAAATCCGCGAATAAATATTCTTCTGACTACAACTACCGTTACGTCTGCCAAAATTTTGGAATCAAAACTTAAGGATATTAACGGGTGTATTCATCAGTTTTCTGTCGCAGACAATCCGAGATGGATTCGGAAATTTTTAGATTATTGGAATCCCGAGAAAGCATTTTTTTTGGAGTCCGAAATTTGGCCAAACACAGTAGATCAATTGTACAAAAGAAATATTCCTTTGTTCCTATTAAATGCACGATTGTCTCCGAGATCTTTCAAAAGATGGACGTATTTAAAGAAATTTTTCTCTTCGGTGTTGGAAAAATTCACGAGAATTCTTGCTCAATCCGAACTGGACGAAAAAAGATTCAAGTTTTTTTCAGATCAGAATGTTTTTAAGGCGGATAATTTGAAATACGCAAACTCTGCCCTGCCCTGCAATGATGAATTACTTTCGAAACTAAAAGAGATTTGCAAAAATAAAAAAATATTGGCAGCAGCCAGCACTCACGGCGGGGAAGAGGCAGAAATTCTCAAAGCTCATCGAGAATTAAAGAAAGAATTCGATTTGGTTACGGTAATAATTCCACGACATCTCAACCGAATCGCAGAAATAAAAAAACTTTTCGATAAATATCATCTGACATATCAATTAAGATCTCAACTTTCATCAGTGGCCGCAGATATAATCTTGATTGATACATTCGGAGAAGTCGGAACATGCTTTCGCTTAACCGATGTCGCTTTTGTCGGAGGTTCTCTGGTTCCGATAGGCGGGCACAACATATACGAGCCAGTAGCTCTGGGAAAGCCAGTTTTGTTCGGACCTCACATGGAAAATGCCCTTGAAGTCAGAAACTTGGTTTTGGAAAACAAAGTGGGATTTGAAGTAAAATCGCACAAGGATATTGTTGTTTATTGTCGCCAATTCTTCTCTGCTCCAGATCTTTTGGAGAATATAAAAGAGAAAACTGCAAAGCTTACGCGCAACGAAGCTCTTCAACAAATTGATGAAATTGTGAATTTTTCTCTGCAAAAATTTTGCAACCGAGATAAAAGATGATACAATTACCCTGTCAGAAATGACTATAATGATAAACGTTGTGAGTAATAGGTACTGTGGACTCGGGGGCGGAGCCCGACACTTCCACCAAGATTTATGGGAGTGAATAGATTCGACATGGGCTGAAAGGCATAGCTTTCATTCGGGGCGGTTTCCGTTATAGAACCAATAAATATAAATGCGAAAAATGAATTAGTCGCAGAGAACGATAACGAGGTAAGGGCGTTCGCTAATGACAATATCCAGAGTGATGTTGCGTTGGCTGCCTGATCTGAGGTAAGTGATCGCGGTTTGGGGGCACCGGGCAACAGAAGCTCCCGCCTTGGTTCTATGGTGTCCGAAACTTTCATTTCGATTTTTAGGTATCTGGAATTTTCACTTTAATCTTTTGGCTGTCCAAAATCCCGAATTCAATGATTTTAACGATTAATTTAAGCAAATGTTAATGATTTTTTTACTCTTTTGTTGTAAATTAGCTTGTGTCGTACTACTTTGGAGAGTTTTTATGAAAGCAAATATTTCGGGATTTCCTGAGTTCCTTCCGAATGAACAGATCGTCTTTAACAAAGTTTCGCAGTCGATAGCAGAACATTTCGAATTGTACGGATTTGTTCCAATGGATACGGCTGCTGTCGAAAAAGTGGACGTGCTTCTTGCAAAAGGAAACGACAACGAAATTTATGGACTCTATCGTCTGGCCGATGAAACCTCGAAAAAAGATTTGGGCTTGAGATTCGATTTAACAGTTCCCCTGGCAAGGTATGTCACGCAAAACGCAGGAGATCTGATATTCCCGTTCAAGCGCTATCAGATTGCTCCAGTTTGGCGGGGAGAAAGGCCGCAGTATGGAAGATATCGCCAATTCTATCAGTGCGACGTCGACATAATAGGAGACGGCACTTTATCAATTGATCACGATGCCGAAATTATTTCGCTGGTTACTTGGGCATTGTCTACTCTGAGAGTTCCTGAATTCCACACAAAAATAAATAACAGAAAAATTCTGACGGGATTTTTTTCTAAGTTGGTTAGTCCAAGCAAGTTGATCGATGCTATTCGCCTGGTGGATAAGTCGGACAAAATTTCGCCGGAAGAATTTGAATCGGGAATGATACAGCTTCTCAACAACGAAAAAGACTTTTCGAAAGTTAAGACTTTTTTGGATGCTGACAGAAGAGGTAGTATGGAGGAAGTACTGAACTGGCTGCAATCGTTGAGTTTGGGTGAGGAATTCGTACAAGGCGTAGAGGAGCTGAATACAGTAGTTCAAACCCTGAGAAAGCTGGGATTATCTAACGAGCGTTTGGAAATCAGTACCAAATTGGCTCGAGGACTTACCTACTACACGGGAACTATTTTCGAAACTGTCTTTGACGATGTTAAGGATGTCGGAAGTATTGCAGGGGGCGGACGTTACGAGGATTTAACCACAACGTTGGGAAATTCCAAAAAATATCCGGGAGTTGGAGCTACCATCGGGATTTCGAGACTGGTTCCTAAATTGATCGAGTTGGGGTTGGTAGGCGTTGACAAGAAATCTACAGCAGACCTCTTGATCACCGTGCAAGACAGAAGTTTAGTGCCGTATTACATGAAGTTGGCCAACAAATTCAGAGCCCTGGGCATCAAAACTGAGGCTTATTTGCAGGACAAGCCTCTGGGAGCGCAATTGAGTTATGCTAGCAGAAAGGGAATCAGTTTTGTTTTGATCGCAAACGAAATGGAAATCCTCGACAGCAAAGCAATACTTCGTAATTTGAAAACGCGAGAACAGAAAACTATTCGTACGGAATTTATCGGCAGTGAAGTAAAACAAATATTCGACAGTTTTGTCTAGCCGAGTAGGAGGAAAATACTGTGGAATCTGAGAATGGCGGGGAAACTCAAGAGGTTGGTGGACCGATCGCGGATAAGGCAGTCGCTGAGTCTACAGGAAATTCCAACGTTAATATGAAAACCGAGAAAAAGAAATATTGGATAACTGCCGCAGTCGGAGGAGTAATGTCGCTGATCTTAGCGGTGTTTCTGTTCTTGGACTGGCGTGTAAGAGATGTCTGCAAATGGAGTCGCTTTGAGAAAATCCCCGAATTTTCCAAGCGAGTTGATTTAATTTCTTCGATTTTTGAGAAAGATCTGTACCACTTCTATTTTGTTCAAGATTATAGGGATTACAGTAGCAAAAAAAAATTGCTTGAAGACGTTGATAGAAATCAAAAAGAAATCGTAAAACAATTGAAGAAAGCGGGATTTCAGGACGATGAGATTGAAATTTCGCCGATGGGAAGGATATATAAGTATAAAGGTCCGACTCCTTGGTCTAAAAAATCCGAATTATTCGGAATGAATGGCATAGCGATCGACGTGAAAACGAAAAACCAAAAGCTCTATAAATTAATTTCCAGTTCCGGTGTAACCATTTCTCGTCACCCCAAAGCAGGTGCAGATGTCCAAATATTATGGTTACCTAAAACATCAGCTGGGCACAGTATCCACAGAAGCTCAAGAAATGTCTTCAGCTTCAGTATTACGAATAGTTTACTTAAAGCCTTAGACTGCACTCGCATACACATCGAGCACACTACACTAATTGAGGAAAAGCACAGCAAAAAATAAATTTTATTTCTTCTTAGACTCCGTGCCGTAGGGCGGTTTAGTCAACCCCATCGGAGATTTTGTAAATACTTCACAGCCGTCTTCGGTAACTCCGATAGTGTGTTCGAACTGCGCCGACAAAGAATGATCGGCCGTGATCGCCGTCCACCCGTCACCCAACAAACGCGACTTGTATCCGCCGACATTAATCATAGGTTCAATCGTGAAAACATGT
>JAGABS010000086.1 GCA_017614525.1 Alphaproteobacteria bacterium | reverse complement strand
GGTTAATTTTCCGTTAATCAGCGTGACGCCGGACCCGGTATTTTGAGTGCACCTATCCGACCGTATGCCCTTTTTTTCTGCTAAGATTTTTCTGATATAGAATTTTACAAAACTAAAGATTTTATAGAGATAATATATTGATTTTTCTTGCTTTTTAAGTCTTACCCTCCCCCTGTCAAATACCTTTTTGGCAAACCATTTCATCGCGCGCTCCTTGTTGCAAAAACTCATACTTCAACTCATACTTCTCCATTCTTTCAGGTATTGGTTAATAAATCGTTAACGATTTTTATCATTTATTTCTCACTGACTATTGCATCGAACCCAAATTTAATGTATTCATAATGCGTAGTTGCCCTTGTGGCGGAACTGGTAGACGCGACAGACTCAAAATCTGTTGTCCATTAGGATGTGCTGGTTCGATTCCGGCCAAGGGCACCACTTTAGAGGATTTATCATGGATAGGAAGATTGCGTTGACGGGGGACAGGCCGACGGGTTGTCTTCACCTTGGGCATTATGTGGGAACTTTGAAAAATCGAGTTGCTCTGCAAAACCAATACGATCAGTATGTCATGATTGCCGATGTTCAGGCGCTGACCGACTATTTCGCGAATCCATCGAGAATCCAGGAAAGTTTGCTGGAGGTCGTCGCCGATTATATTTCAGTGGGGATTGATCCGAATATTTCGACGATTTTCGTGCAGTCTCAAATTTCCGCGCTGCCGGAGCTGGTGATGTATTACATGAATCTGGTAACTACTTCGCGGTTGGAGAGAAATCCTACGGTAAAAAATGAGATTCAGCAGAAAGGGTACGGCGAGACCATTCCTGTGGGATTTTTTTGCTACCCGATAAGTCAGGCTGCGGATATTACGGCGTTCAAGGCGGAGATTATTCCTGTCGGAGAGGATCAGCTGCCGCTCATCGAACTCTGCAACGAAGTAGTTCGTCGGTTTAATCGAACCTACAACACCGATTGTTTAAAAGAGGCCAAAGCGCAGCTGAGCAAAACGCCCCGATTGGTGGGAATCGACGGCAAGGCGAAGGCGAGCAAGTCTCTTAACAACGCGATATTTTTAAGCGATTCGGCGGAAACAGTGAAGCAAAAGGTGTGGTCTATGTATACCGATCCTAATCACATCAAAATCTCCGACCCTGGTCAGGTGGAAGGCAATGTCGTTTTTACGTATCTCGACGCTTTCTATGATGAGAGAGATGAAATCGAAGATCTGAAAGCCAAATATCGTAAAGGAGGGCTCGGCGATACGGCGTTGAAGTCCTTGTTGAATGACGTTCTGCAAAAAATGTTGCTTCCGATTCGCGAAAAGAGAGCAACTTTGCAGAAGAAAGATCTTTTGGAAATAATTTCGGAAGGCAGTAGGAAAGCAGCCATAATTGCAAATCAGACCTTGCAGGAAGTCAGAGAAGCGATAGGCATCAGTTATTTTGATGAGTGAGTCCTTAATTTTCCGTAAAATTAACCGTTTCTTAATATCTTTTTGGTACAAATAATTAAGTTTTATGATACTTTGAAGATATGAATGCAAAAAAAGTTTGGGCGGTCGCTTGCCTTGTCTTGCTGTTTTTTATTTATAAGTCGTTCTATGGGGCTGACACGTCAAGAGTCAGGACGAAACCTCAAGTTTCAGTAAAAGTTAGTCGGGTTACGGAGTCGAAAATTCATACGGTTTTGGAATTCATCGGAACGGCTGTTTCGAACGAATCCGTTGATATTACCTCCAGCGTGGCTCAAAAGGTAACCAAAATAAATTTCTCCGATTGTGATTTCGTGAAGAAGGGAGATGTTCTTGTTCAGCAAAATATCGATAAGCAGTTGGCCGTGAAAAAGCAGGCGGAAATCAATCTTCAGGAGCAACAGAGAGAATTGGCTCGAATTTCAACCCTGAAAAAGAGAAATGTTATCGCAGCAAAAGAATATGATTCGCAAAATACGAAGGTCCAGGACGCACAGGCTAAGTTGGCCGAAGTGGAGGAGGAAATAAAAGAGCGAACGATTGTTGCTCCGTTTGACGGAATGCTCGGCATCAGGAAAATAAGCGTCGGAGCTCTGCTTGCTCCCGGAACGGTAATTACGACTATCGATGATATTAAAAAGATCAAAGTTGATTTTTCAGTGCCGGAGAAATACTTATCTTTGATTACGAATGGCTGCAAAATCGAAGCCACCAGCATTGCATTGCCAGGGAAAAAGTTTTTTGGAACGGTGCAGGCGATATCTCCGCGTATATCCGCGATATCGAGGAGTATTTCCGTTCGCGGAATCATAGGAAATGATGAATATCTTTTGCGTTCAGGCATGATGCTGAATGTTACTATCGAAATGCAGGACAGGAATGCCATTCAGGTTCCGGAAAGCGCGATTTTAAATGTCGGCGAAAAGCATTATGTGTATGTCATGGATTCTGGAAACAAAGCAAAGCAACGGGAAATTGAAATAGGAGAGAGGCGAGATCATCTTGTCGAGGTTACGAAAGGGTTGACTTCATCTGATACGGTAATTGTCGACGGGGTCGTGAAGATTTCCGACGGAGACATCGTAAAAATATCCGAAAACACAGATGAGGCCGAATGAATATCTGCAGTTTTTCCATAAAACGTCCTATCACAACTCTGGTTTTTATGATCTTGATTCTTCTGTTCGGATACTTGAATTTGCGGAAAATCGGGGTAAGAGAATACCCGAATATCGAAATACCGACTATTTCTGTCTCGACCACTTACACAGGGGCGTCGTCAAGCATTGTTGAAACCAAGATTACTCAGCAGGTGGAAAATGCCGTCGCAGGAATCGAAGGATTGGACAACATTCAGTCGACAAGTAAGGACGGCCGCTCGAATGTAAAACTGGAATTTTCCATCGACAGGGATCTCGATAACGCGACCAACGACGTTCGAGATCGAGTCAGCCGCATATATAACAGATTGCCTGACGGAGCAGATCTTCCTGTCATTCGAAAATACGACACGGGAGGGTTTCCTTGCGTAATGATTTCGGTTTCCGCGCCGATGTCGGGAATGGAAATCACGGACTATCTGAACAGGTATATTTTGGATAAGTTTTCGGTTATTGAGGGTGTGGCGTCAGTCGATATTGCGGGAAATCAAGAAAAATCCATGAGAATTTGGCTCAATAAGGAGCAAATGGCGGCGCGTAATATCACGGTTGAGGATGTCGAAAATGCGATCAGGACTGAGAATGTCGAGTATCCGGCAGGACGAATCGAGTCGAAATTCATGGAATTCCCAATAACGATCAATCGCCAATATTCTTCTCCGAAAGATTTTGAAAAAATTATAATTTCTCGAGACGAACAGGGACATCCGATCAGAATTTCAGACATTGCGAAGGTGGTCATAGATACAAAATCAAACAGGAGGTTTTTCGAGGCGAATGGCGAGCCGTCGGTTGCCATCCAGATTTCGAAATCTCAGACAGCGGACGTTATTCAAATAGCGAATGACGTTCGCGCTATGATCAAAACGCTGCAGAAGAGTCTTCCGAAAGGAATGACCATGTCGATATTGAGAGATGAATCTCAGTTTATCAACGACTCGATAAAGGAAGTGTTCTACTCTCTGATGATCGCCGCAGTACTGGTGTTTTTGATAATTTTCGTATTCATCGGTTCAATTCGGGCGGCAATCATAACGGCGATAACGGTGCCTGTGTCAATAATCGGCTCCTTCATCGTTTTGAACAGTTTAGGCTACACAATAAATATGCTTACTTTGTTGGCGATGGTGCTGGCGATCGGAATAGTTGTCGACGACGCGATTTTGGTGCTGGAAAATATCCAAAGGCACATTGAAAACGGCGAACCTGCGATGGAAGCGGCGAAAAAGGGCTCCAATCAGGTTTTGTTCGCGGTTATATCCACGACTGTCGTTTTGTTGTCGGTATTTTTGCCGATTTCGATGCTTCCGGGAAAGACTGGGAAAATGTTTACGGAATTTTCTGTCGCGATGTCCGCGTCGGTGTGTCTGTCATCATTTGTTGCGCTGACTCTTACTCCAATGTTGTGTTCAAGATTTTTGCGTATGGTTGATAAAGCCGATAAGTTCAATATATGGGTCGAAAATGTCGTTCAAACAAGCGGAAAATTTTATCAGAACGTTTTGATTAACTTGTTGAATTATAAAAAATATGTTGTGATGGCTTTTGCCGCGATCGTAACAACAGTCGGCATGTTTTTCGCAATCCTACCCGGAGAATACGAACCGAAAGAAGATCGAAATTCAATATTTTTGAAGATTTCAGCACGCGAGGGCGCTGGGTATTACGTCATGAGAGATTATGCTCAAAAGATTCTGAAAAAAATCAAAGGCGTGTTGGATGAAGGCATCGCAAAAAATATCACGACGACAGTTCCTGGATTCGGCGACGCAGACGGTGCTGTAAATTCCGGTCATATCAGTATCGAATTTGTAAATTCTGAAAATAGAAAAAAATCTACCTTTCAAATTGCTTCGGAGTTTAAGAAGATCTTGGGAGATATTACAGGTGTCAGCGTTTCTCCGATTCTGCCGATGGGAATAGGTGCGAGCGGTTCTCATGCCTTGCAATTCGTTGTCGGAGGTCCTGACTATGAGGAACTGGCTCAATGGAAAAATATTGTACTGGAGGAACTAAAAAAATATCCGGGAATTTCAGATGTCGATTGCAATTACAAAGAGACTACCCCGAAATTCTTCGTGAATGTGGATAAAGACAGGGCAGGGGATCTCAACATTTCCGCAAAAACCATTGGCTCGACCTTGGAAACCATGCTCGGATCGAAGCAGGTTACGACTTATATTGACGGAGGACGCGAGTATGACGTTATTCTTCAGGCGGACCGTGAAAGTCGCTCGGACATGCGTGATGTTTCGAATATTTACGTCCGTTCAAAAAGCAATCTGTTGGTGCCGTTGGATAATCTTATAGAAATAAAAGAGTCGGGAACTCCGCGATCCTTGGCTCGTCACGATCGGACGAGATGCATAACCTTTTCGGGAAATATCAGCCCCGGATACGCGATGAGCGACGTGTTGAACTATGTCGAAACTAAAGTGAAAACCAAGCTTCCCGAATACGCGCAGATGTTCTACCGCGGGCAGTCCAAGGATTACAAAGAATCCGACGGAAGCATGCTGTTCATTTTCTCGTTGGCGGTTTTGATTTCGTATTTGGCTTTGGCGTCCCAATTTGAGAGCTTTAAGCACCCGCTGATTATTATGTTGAGTGTTCCGCTAGGCGGGTTGGGGGCACTGAGTGCCTTGTACTTCCTCGGATACACGATGAATATTTACTCCCAGATCGGCTTGATCATGTTGATCGGATTAAATTCGAAACACGGTATTCTTATCGTCGAATTTGCAAACCAATTGAGGGAATCAGGTATGGGAATGAAGGAAGCTCTGCTCGAGGCAGCTCGATTACGATTGCGACCTATTATGATGACGGGAATTTCCACCGTAGCAGGAGCTGTTCCTCTCATGCTCGCGACGGGAGCCAGCTGTGTTAGTCGCCAGAATTTGGGTATCGTCGAGGTATTCGGAGGAATCAGCGGAATTTTGCTGACTTTGCTCGTAGTTCCAATCGGCTACATCCTTTTGAACAGAGAAGATATTCAAAATAAAAAAATAGATTGATAGCAGCAATTCGGCAAGTTAATATGGCTGTGCAAAAGCGATTGAGTTATGAAATTTTTAAAAATTTTATTATTCTGCTTGTTCATATTTGAAGAAAGTTTCGGCATAAAACTGATTCGCGACGCCGAAATCGAAACCGTATTGACGGAAATGGTCAAGCCGATTTTTAAGGCCGCCGGTTTAAAAGAAAAATCTGCGAAGATTTTTATAGTCAATTCCGCTGAAATCAATGCCTTTACCATAGGCAACGGATATATATTTATAAATTCGGGTTTATTGCTGAAATTTAAGGATCCGCTTCAAGTTATTGCCGTTCTTTCTCATGAAACTGCTCACATTGCCGCAGGACATATCAATCGACTAATGGCCGGAGTTCTTAACCGTCAGCGAAATGCCACAGGGGCAATGTTGGCAGGATTGCTGGCGACTGTTCTCACGGGATCAGAAAAAGCAATGGCAGCGAGTCTCGGATATTTAATAGCGGATGAAAGATTTTTTCTCAGGTATAGCCGAGGAGAGGAGGCTGCTGCAGATTCTCTCGGCGTGTCATACATGGAAAAATTAGGATATGATTCGGAATGCATGATCTCAGTATTTCAGACTTTTCAAAATGACAGCATTCTGAACGGAGGAGAGTATATTCCGGAATATGTCAGGTCACATCCGGATGCAAATTCGCGTATTGCCGCCCTCAAAAAAGATCCGAATAATCGTTCTCGTAACCTTAAGAAAAAAGCTGATGCAAATTTGGAAGAGAAATATTCAAGGATTTTGCGAAAGCTCAAAGCGCACCTGAAAAGTGAAAATTCATCGGAGGATGATTATTCCCGTGCGATATATTTGCACCGTTGCGGAAGGACATCTGAAGCAATAGCCCTAATAAGGGAACTTTTAAGAAAAAATCCTTGTGACATATTCTACAAGGAAACTTTGGCGTATTTTTTGTATGAATCAGGAAATTTAAAAAAATCGATTGAAGTTTATGAGCAGATTTATAAGGAAGATTTAAATCCTTTGATAAAAAAGGATTATGCAGAGGTATTGATTGAAGCAAATTACGACTTAAAAAAAGCAATTCGAATTTTGGAAGGCATCAAGTATGATTCGTGTTTCGATAGTGGCATTTTCAGATTATTGGCCAAGGCATATGGAAAAGAAAATAAAATCGGAATTTCAAATTTTATGTTGGCACGAGAGCAACTACTTGAAGGGAATCTGTACGCCGCAGAAAGATTATTGGATGAATGTCTTTCGAAGCTGGATAAGAAAAAAGAAAGTTCTTATATAAAAAAAGCAAAGTATCTTAAAGAATTGATAAGCAGAAATCAAAGATAGAACGGGTATGTAAAATTTTTGGAAGATTTGAAAAATCGCGAAAGTTATTGATTGCTTTTATTACATACTTACAAAAAATAATCGCGATTATGTTAAATGGATGTATAAAATTTTTGATCGCAAATTATAAATTTTCAAAAAGATCAATTTCTGTAATTGTATAAAAATTATTTTTATTTCGTTTTAAATTTTTGCTACACTCTCTTTGGTTAAAAGATTGTGTATCCCATGAGTACATATTCGACGTTAAATGAGGATAGATTATCCGCATATATTTCCAGCATAAAAAATATCCCTACGCTACAGAAAGACGAGGAATTTTTATTAGCACACAAATGGAGGGAAACAGGCGATCGCCAAGCTTTAAATAAAATAATAAACAGCCATTTGAAACTGGTATTTAAAATTGCGAAAGGATACTCCGGATACGGTTTGCCGATTTCAGATTTGGTTGCTGAGGGTAACTTGGGAATCATGCATGCCGTACAGCATTTCGATCCGAATATTGGGTACAGATTTTCCACCTATGCCGCTTGGTGGATAAAAGCAAAAATACAGGAATATATCTATAATTCGTGGTCCATTGTTAAGTTAAGCTCATACAAAAACAATAAAAAGCTATTTTTTGGGCTCAGAAAATTAAAAAAATTATTGGGAATAGATCTTTCATCCGATGAAGAAATAAAAACCGTTGCGAACCAAATGAATGTTTCGGAAGAATCCGTGAAAATAGCAAAAGACAGATTCAGTCGCCGAGATTTTTCCATAAATTCTTCCGTTGATGGTGCTTCCTCAGACTTAACTTGGGTAGATTTTATCGCAGATGTTGAATCTCAGCCCAACAGAAAAATTTTTGATGAACAGGAATATGATTACCGAAAAAAAGTGCTGCACAGTGCTCTGAATACTCTACCGAAGAAGGAATATGAGATTTTTTGTTTGTATAGACTATCTAATCCGACGAAAACTCTTCAAGAGATAGGAAAAATCATGAATCTTTCGGCGGAACGCGTCAGGCAACTGGAAAAACGCGCTTTTTTAAAAGTACAGAGCTATGTAAAATCCGTCAGTCAGGACATAATCAATCAAACTGTAAAGAATCAAAAAAGCATCTCGGTTGCATTGAAATTGTTGGTTATCTTAGCTTTGATTGCAATCTGAAGGCGATAAGCGATGCGCTCGAAATTAAAATCAGACCGACTAATATATAAACATCCGGCGTCTTGCTGAATACAAAATAGTCTATGATTACGTTGGGAACCAACATTGCGTATGCCGCAGAAGCCAATCCGGAACTGGAAGATAACTTAAACGCTCTGGTGATTAAATACTGAGCAAAGGCGCCGATTATTCCCCCCAAACTCAAAATCAAAATGTCCATTAGTGATACCCAACGAAATTCAGACCAACCAAATGTCAACGCAATTAATATCAAGCATGTGTTGTGATAAGAAATTATGGTAAATTCACTGTCAGTAAATGCCAGTCTTTTTATAAGAACACGATTAATCGCAGCAATTATCGCGTTTATGACAGCAAATAATATTCCGAATTGAAAAATACCGCTTCCGGGACGAAAAGCCAAACAAATTCCGGAAAATCCAAGAATAACAGCAAACAGATTCATTCTATTGAATTTTTCTTTTAAAATCCAAACACTGAGAGGAATTACAAAAATTGCGGTTGTTCCTCCAATCACAAATACATCTGTCAGTGCTGCATATTTGTAAGCCATCATTGCGCAATAAGTCCCGCATGACGCCAAAATCGCTCGAAAAATATTTTCAGTTTTTCGATGACTGCAATAAGGATTGCTTTTTGCCGCAAACATCAATATCAAAATGGGAATGAATCGAAAAAATGTTCTCAAAAATATTACTTGATGGACACTGTAAATATCCATCGCGCTTTTCATAATAGCGTCTGAAAAAGAGTAAAGAATGACGCCCAAAACTGTATATATATATCCCAATTTTCCAGAATCTATCATGAAATTTCCTCATCACAAGGCCAATTTTCATTTTCTTCTTCTGATTCTGCTTCAGAGTGCTCCAAAAGATCTTTCGTCGCCTCCTCGCCTTCGGATTGGCATTCAATGTCGGGTCCATATTCGGATTCAGACTGACATTCCGAGTGCAACCGCGCGATTTCTCGCAAAACCTCATCCATCCTGTCATCCTTTTTCAACGCAGATATAAAGAAGACCCGCCTTCCGTACTTATCCGAAAAATCTTTCTGTATCCATTCCGCCAGTTCGTTATCCACAACATCAGCTTTATTTATCACGACGACTTCCGGTTTTTCTTCCAAACGACAACCGTACATTTTCAATTCATTTCTTACACTTTCGTACGATTCCAAAATATCTTTCTGGTTTATATCTATCAAATGAATCAATACACGACATCTTTCTACATGGGCCAAAAACCTGTCGCCAAGCCCCCTGCCCTTGTGAGCGCCTTCAATGAGTCCGGGGATATCCGCAAGAACGAGTTCTTTTCCGTCTATATTTACAACCCCCAATTGCGGAACAAGTGTAGTGAAGGGATAGTCGGCAACCTTCGGTTTTGCCCTTGTCGTTACGGAAAGGAACGTCGACTTCCCCGCATTGGGCAATCCGACCAACCCGACATCCGCTATCAGCTTCAGCTGCAGCCAAACCCAAAACTCTTCACCTGACGTCCCTTTGTCCGCGCGTCTGGGAGCTTGGTTGGTCGATGATTTAAACTTGGTATTGCCGCGACCCCCCTTCCCTCCTTTGGCTACAAAAAATCTCTGCCCTTCCTCAACGATATCGGCTAACACCGACTCTCCCGACTCGTCCAAAATCTCTGTGCCGACAGGAACTTTTAGGATCAAATCTTTCCCCTTTGCTCCGTAGCAATTTGCTCCGCGTCCGTTTTCCCCTCGCTGAGCCTTAAAATGCTGTTGATATCTGTAATCGATCAAAGTGTTAAGGTGGTTTGCTCCTTCAAAATATATACTTCCGCCATTTCCGCCATCTCCGCCGTCAGGTCCTCCGTATTCGAGAAATTTTTCGTGGCGAAAACTCAAACAGCCGTCGCCCCCGTCTCCCGCTTTCAAAAATATTTTAGCTCTGTCTAAGAACTTCATATATGCCTATCCCATGTATGTCCGAAAATTCGGATTAAGCTGCCCAGGGGGACATTTTATATTGCAACGACAAAAAACTCAAACCTTTTCATAACAAGTTATGTTCCGCGAAAGAATAACTCGAATTTTCCGCAATGATTATGTGATCGAGTAGCTTCAGGTTAATTCGTTGAATTACATTATTCAGATTCTTGGTAGCATTAACGTCCTCCTTTGATGGATAAGGAGATCCGCTTGGATGATTGTGTACCAAGATAAGAGCACTCGCTCCGTGGTCTAAAGCTCGTTGAATTACCTCTCTGGGATAAATCGGTGTCTGGTCAACGGTTCCATGTTGCAGTTGTTCTTCGGCGATAAGTTTATTTTTGTTATTTATGAACATAACTCGAAATTGTTCTTTTTTCTCCAGAGACAACATGTTTCTGTAATATTCAATCACGTGAAGGTTGGAGGCTATTATCGTTTCTTCCTTTAGTGGTTGCAGGGAAAGTCTTATAAAAGTTTCCCTCAACAATTTGAAAAATACCGCCGTCGATTCCCCCAACCCTTGTATCTTTTTGATTTCCTGTTCGGGAGCAAATATTACGGCTTTGAGTGTTCCAAATTTTTGAATTAAATTTTTCGCTATAACCTTGGTGTCTTTTCTTGAAAAAATGCCAAATAACAACATTTCCAAAATCTCGTAATCCAAAAAACTTTTCGGAGACACGAGAAACTTCTTTTTAAGACGCTGTCTGTGCCCTAAATATAAGTCAATATCTGAAGCGCTGCCGCTAAGCTTAAACTTTTCATTTCTCATAGTGCAAGGTTAAATATAAGATGTTGATAATTTGTTAATTAAATAAAAATTCCAGCACGGAATTTTGTTTGAGTACCCCGTTTTCAGATAATTTTATTTGAGTTTCGGAGTTACTGAATAAATTTTCATTTGAAAGAAGGCTTATTCTTTTCAAGATTGGATTCAACATAGAATCCGAAAATCTTGATTTTAAGTCCTTTATTGATATTCCTTCGGATAACCTTAACCCCATCACGAAAATTTCTTCCAATTGCTCGTAATCCGTTAACACGTTTTTTTCTTCATAGGCGGACAGATTTCCGTATAAACTTTCCCTCCATCTATCAATATCAGAAAACTTTTTCAGTTCATATTTTTTATCACCAAAAACCAATCTGCTGTGAGCCGACGGTCCTACACCAAGATAATTTTTATACCTCCAATAAGTCAGATTGTGTTTGGATTCAAAATTTTTCAAAGCATAATTTGAAATTTCATAGCGATTAAGAGAAAATTCTTTCAAAAAATCCTGTATAAATCTGAAACATTCTACTTCTTGAGTTTCCGTTATTTGATTGATTTTTCCATCCTGCAACAGACAAAAAAAAGGAGTGCCTTTTTCAAAAGTTAGTTGATAACACGAAATATGCGGACAGCCGAAATCTACGGCCATCGACAAATTATTTTTTAAATCGTCTATTGTCTGCGATTGGTATCCGAAAATGAAATCGAAGCTGTAATTTGAAAAAGTGCTTGCTACCGTTTCGGCGGCTTTTATCGCCTGTTCAGAATCGTAAATTCGCCCTAAAAATTCCAGATCTCTATCGTGAAAACTCTGTACGCCCAGTGATAATCTGTTGACACCAGCTTCCCTTATCTCCCGCAATTTTTGTCTTGAAAAAGTTGCGGGATTGGCCTCCAAAGATATTTCAATATTGCTGTCTGTTTTGTAATTTTTTACAACAAAGTTGATAATTTTTTCCATGGACTGCGGACTCATCAGAGAAGGAGTTCCTCCCCCGAAAAAAATCGTTTTTACGAATGGAGACTCCAATTCTCTCAAACTGTTTTTCAGATCTTTCAAAAGAAGGAACTCGACTTCCTTGTATTCTTCCGAATTATTTACATCCAAATCGCTCTTCGGAATGCTCATAAAATCGCAATACGGACACTTAGACCGGCAAAACGGCCAGTGAATATAAATCGACAGCTCTCTTTCTTTCCTGCCTTCGTCGACGCCCCTACCCTGCAACTTTAATAACCTAATACGTTTTTTTGCATTTCGAAAATATGCTCCAAACCATTTCGGGAATAAGTCAGCATCTCAAGCAACTGCCTGTCCTTCAACAGTCCCTTCTCCCCTGTAGCCTGAATTTCAATAAGATCTCCGTTTTCGACCATCACAAAATTCGCATCTACCTCGGCCTGGGAATCTTCTGAGTAATCAAGATCAAGAAGAACCTCGCCGTTTATTATCCCGCAAGAAACCGCAGCGATTAGATGTTTCATCGGATTCGTTTCCAGCTCCAAACTCTTTACGGCAAGCCCTAAAGCAACGCAGGCTCCGCATATGGAAGCGGTACGGGTTCCGCCGTCGGCCTGGATTACATCGCAATCGACTTTTATCTGCCTTTCTCCCAACGCACTCAAATCTATCGCCGCTCTCAAAGAACGCCCGATAAGTCTCTGTATTTCGTGAGTTCGTCCGGATTGTTTTCCTTTTACGGCTTCCCTTTCCGTCCTGGTTTCCGTTGATCTCGGAAGCAAAGAATATTCGGAAGTAATCCACCCCTGCCCCGTTCCCCTCAAAAACGCGGGAACTTTTTCTTCCACGGTGGCCGCGCACAAAACTTTGGTTTTTCCGAAAGATATAAGACAACTTCCTTCAGCGTGTTCTAAATAATTCGGAACAATTTCAACTTTCCTGGTCTCGTCATTTTTTCTTCCGTCATTTCTCATTTTAATTCCTTTTTTATTCACTTTTCATTTTTTGATTCGCCTTTGTTTTTTTGATTTTTCGGAATTCATATCTTGCATAAATTTTGAAAAATTCAAAACTTCATCTATGCGGAACAACTTATTCCTGCCTTTGCTTCCCGAAATTAAACTTATTTTTGTTTTGGCACACCTGAATTCTTTGCTCAGTAATTTTACTATCGCTTCATTAGCTTTTCCATTCTCGGGTACTGCGGTAACACATACCGACAGCTCATTATTTTTTATTCCGACTACGGCATTTTTCGAGGCTTTTGTCGAAACTTTCACTTTCACGAAAGTAGCTCCGCCTTTTATTTCAAAAAAATTGTTATCCACACAAATCGACATGCTAATCAATCTAAATTATTTTCTGTAAATTTACAAACGGTACTTGCAAATTTGAGTTAGATCTAATAGATTAACATTCGCGTTGCGGGTGTAGCTCAATGGTAGAGCATCGGCCTTCCAAGCCGAGTACGTGGGTCCGATTCCCATCACCCGCTCCATTTTTTGTCTGTTTTTATCTCGGTTGTAGGTCATTAAAATTTAGTCGGGTGTCTATTAATAACCTGAAAAGATTGTTATATTTGTGCCGAATATTTGGCGAGGAAATTATGTTATTCTCTAGGTTTTTTGCACCAACTTCCAAGGATGTTCCATCAGAAGCAAAAATAGTATCTCATCAATTGATGTTGAGGTCGGGGATGATTTCGCAGGCAGCATCGGGAATTTATTATTGGTTGCCGCTGGCCACGAGGGTGCTTGAGAAGATAATGAAAATTATTTGCGAAGAGCAAGATAGAATCGGTGCGAATAAAGTCTACTTCACGACAATTCAACCCGCCGAATTGTGGATGGAAAGCGGACGGTACAATGACTACGGAAAAGAAATGTTGCGTATCACAGATCGTAAGGATGGCAAATTCCTTTACAGTCCTACCAATGAAGAACAAGCGACTGATGTTTTCAGAAAATATGTGAAAAGCTACAAGGGCTTGCCTACGATCTTATATCAAATTCACTGGAAATTTCGTGATGAAATCCGGCCTAGATTCGGTGTAATGAGAGGACGTGAATTTTTGATGAAAGACGGGTATTCCTTTGCGTCGACTTTCGAGGAAGCGGAGAAAATTTATCGGAAGGTTTTTGAGTCGTACATTCGGACTTTCAAGAGAATGGGATTGACGCCTATCCCGGTGCAGGCAGATTCGGGAGCTATCGGCGGAAATATGAGTCATGAATTTCAGATTCTGGCGCAGACTGGGGAAAGTACGCTTTATTACGATAAAAAGTTGCTTACGGCGTCGGATGAGGAACTCATGAACATATTTGCAGTTACCGACGAAAAATATGATCCGAAAACTTCCCCTGTTCCCGAAAGCGAATTGATGGTTTCCAAAGGTATTGAGGTCGGTCATATATTTTATTTCGGAAAAAAATATTCCGAACCTATGAATGCGTTTGTGCTCGACCAAAACGGACAGAAATTGTATCCGGAGATGGGGTCGTACGGCATCGGGGTTTCCAGGCTGATTGCTGCGATTATCGAAGCTTTCCACGATAAGCGAGGCATCATGTGGCCAGAACCTGTTGCTCCATTCGATGTGACTTTGTTAAACCTGCACACATCCGATAAAAACTGCGTTGAAACATGTAACAGAATTTATCAGGCCTTGTGTGAATCAAAGGAAGTTTTGTACGACGACAGAGACATGTCTATCGGAGAAAAGTTGGGCGATGCGGATTTGATAGGAATTCCTTGGCAGATAATCGTGGGAGAAAAGAATTTGTCCCAAGGTTTCGTTGAGTTGAAAAACAGGAAAACCAAGGAGATTACAAAATTATCGGCAGATGAAGTTATCGGGAGATTTTTGAAGAAGTGATGACTTCAACTGAAATTTTGCTGGCGTGGCGCTATATAAGATCCAAAGGAAGGGAAAAAGCGATTTCCGCGATCGCGTCTTTCTCCTTGGTTGGTATCGCACTCGGAGTTGCAACCTTGATAGTGGTAACTTCCGTGATGAACGGATTCCGAAAAGAATTCACGGAAAGGGTTATTGGATTCAACGGACATATTTCAATCTACCCCACGAGAGAAATAAATATCGATGAAACAGTTGGTCAGCTGTTGAAAATAAAAGGGATAAAAAAAGTTGTTCCGGGAATAGAAAAACAAGCGTTGATTTCGAATCGAAAAAGTGTGAAAGGATCGTTGTCCTACGGAATCAGACGGGCGGATTTGCAGAACAAATCCCTTATTTCCGAAAATATCGTGTCGGGATCGTTGGAATCATTCGGAAAAGATAATGAGATCGTTTTGGGGCATTCGTTGGCTACTCGTTCAGGGCTGATTTTGGGAGACGATGTGATTCTGATTGTTCCGAAAATGGAAGAAACGGGATTCGGATTTATTCCTCGAAAAAAAACATTTCGATTGGTAGCTACATTCAAGTCGGGAATGCACGAATATGATAATTCTGTCGTTTACATCCCGCTGGATGTCGCGCAAAAATTATTTAAAATGCAGAATCGCGTAGGCGTAATTTCAATTTACACCGATAATCCGCTGAATATAAAAGAAACAAAGTCGTTAATCCGCGAAAAGTTTCAGGATTCGTTTGTAATTAAAGATTGGCAGTCTAGCAACAGCTCGCTTATGCGTGCGGTTGAAATCGAACGCAATGTTATGTTTTTGATTTTGACCTTAATAACTTTGGTCGCGAGTTTTAACATTATTTCTTGCATGATAATGCTTGTGAAAGACAAAGAAAAAGACATTGCGATCCTCAGGACGATCGGTCTGTCGAGGTCTGCCGTTACCCGCGTGTTTTTTACCGTCGGAGCGTCAATAGGAGTTACGGGAACTCTTATTGGCTCCGTCTTGGGGTTGCTTTTTTCCTTGAATATAAAAAATATTCAGCAATGGTTGGAGTCTGCATTGCATACACAGGTATTTTCCCCGGAAGTTTATTTTTTAACACATCTTCCTTCCTTGATAAGACCCGCGGACGTGGTGCTGACCGTAACTGTTTCTCTCTTTTTGTCATGTGTCGCAACATTGTATCCCGCGAGAAAAGCCAGTAAACTGAATCCGACGGAAATATTGAGATATGCGTAACGTAAATAGGCCTGATATAATCGAATCTGATGTGGTAAAGCCCAATGTAATTGAGTTGCGGAATATTTTTAAGAGATATTCGTCAAAGGACTCGTTTGTTTTAGATGATGTATCTTTGCATGTAAAAAACTCCGAAGTCGTAGCGTTGTTGGGTCCGTCCGGATCGGGAAAGTCTACCCTGCTGCATATTGCAGGATTAATCGATTCTCCCACGGAAGGAAGCATTTTTTTTGAAGATGAAAAAACAGAGAACTTGGCGGACGACAAAAAGACCTCTCTGCGTTTGCGCAAAATCGGTTTTGTTTACCAATATCACCATTTGCTGCAAGAATTTTCCGCTCTTGAAAATGTCATGTTACCGATGTTGATTGCGGGGAAGAGAAGGGAAAATGCAAAAGAAAAGGCGAAACATCTTCTCGAAATGTTGAAATTGAAAGACAAAATCGCGATGTTTCCTTCGGAACTTTCAGGAGGGCAGAAACAAAGAGTGGCCATAGCTCGCGCGATGGTTAATGACCCGGTCCTGCTCCTGGCCGATGAACCGACTGGAAACCTCGATCCAGAAACGGCCCAGTCCGTATTTGATGACATGTTGCAAATTATGAAGGCCAATCAAATGTCAGCTATTGTCGCAACTCACAACTATGATCTCGCAAAGAAAATGCACAGACAATGTTCTATAGAAGACGGGAAATTGATTGAAAGATGATACCATTTGTACACCTTCGTTTGCACTCTGCTTATTCTCTCGCCGAAGGGGCGATAAAAATCGAAAAGCTGGTGCACCTCTGCGAAGAAAACAAAATGCCCGCCGTCGCCGTAACAGATACAAACAATCTTTTCGGAGGAATGGAGTTTTGCATAAAGTGTGCTGCCCATGGAATTCAGCCTATCGTCGCGTGTCAGCTGAATGTCCAACATCCGACACCGACAGGGCATCCGACCAGTGTTTTGTTATATGCGCAAAATAAAAACGGATATCAAAATTTAATTCAGTTGATATCCAACGCATACTTGCATCCTTCTTCGGATTTATATCCTGAAATTCCCCTGAATTTATTCGAAAAATATTCTCAGGATATAATTTTGGCGACGGGAGGAGCGGAAGGATCGCTCGGTGCTTTTATTCTGAAAAATGATATCGACGAAGCAAAAGAATATCTCTGTTATCTGAATAGGTATTTTGAAAATCGGTTGTATGTCGAAATTTCGCGACACAACAAGGAAGTCGAATCCTTGATTGAAGAAAAGATGATTTCTCTTGCCTACGATTTTAATTTGCCCCTGCTTGCAACAAATAATGTTTGCTATGCGACTCCCGAAGATTTCGAAGCTCACGACGTTTTAATTTGTATTTCTCAGATCAAAACGATTTATGATTCCGAAAGACAGACTTCTTTTCCAGATTATTACTTTAAAACTCAGCAGGAAATGAATGAATTGTTTCATGACCTTCCGGAGGCTTTGGAAAATTCCGTACATATCGCCGAGAGATGTTCTTTTATGCTGACAAAGCAGAAACCGTTGCTGCCTGTTTTCAAAACGGAAAGCGGAAAATCTCAGGATGACGAACTTGAAGATATGGCCCGCCGCGGCTTGGAAGAAAAATTATCGGCTTTCGCAAATGACGAAGATTACGATCAGAAGAGAAAAGTATATTTCGACAGACTGCAATATGAGCTAGGCGTTATAAAGACGATGGGATTCAGCGGATACTTTCTCATAGTTGCCGATTATGTTCGATGGGCGAAATCGCAAAGTATCCCGGTCGGTCCGGGACGTGGTTCGGGGGCGGGTTCCATCGTGGCCTGGTCCATTCACATTACGGACGTAGACCCGATAAGATTTAAGCTGTTTTTCGAAAGATTTTTAAATCCAGATCGTGTTTCGATGCCGGATTTTGATATCGATTTCTGCCAAGCGCGTCGAGAAGAAGTTATCGAGTATGTACAAAGAAAATACGGATGTCAATCCGTTGCGCAGATCACGACTTTCGGAAAATTGCAGGCTAAGGCCGTCATAAAAGATGTCGGAAGAGTTTTGGCGATGCCCTACGGATTCGTGGATAAAATTTCCAAATTAATTCCGTTCAGCCCGACTAATCCTTTAACTTTGCAAGAAGGTATCGACAGAGAACCTATCCTGCAGGAGCTGATAAAAACTGATCCGCAAGTGCAAAAACTCATGGAAATCGCATTGCGTTTGGAAGGTCTCTACAGGAATCCAGGCGTTCACGCGGCAGGTGTTGTTATTTCGGATAAAAATTTACAGGATATTGTTCCTCTCTACAAAGATGCCAAGTCCGATATGCCGTCGACTCAATTTTCGACGAAGTACGTAGAATCCGCCAGCTTGATAAAGTTCGACTTTTTGGGATTGAAAACTTTAACCGTCATTCAGAAAGCTATTGATCTCATAAACAAAAGAGGAGTAAAACTCACAAGCCACTCCATTCCTATCGACGATAAAAAAACCTTTGATTTGATCAAAGCTGTAAATTGCGTCGGTGTGTTCCAGATCGAAAGTGGCGGAATGAAGGATGTCGTCAAAAAATTACAGCCGGACAGAATAGAGGACATTATAGCGTTGGTCGCTCTTTACCGTCCCGGACCAATGGATGACATCCCGAAATATATTGCCTGCAAGCACGGCTTGGAAAAAATTTCATATCTTCATGAAAAACTCGTTCCGATTCTGGAAGAAACTTACGGAGTGATGGTTTATCAAGAACAGGTCATGCAAATTGCGCAGTCTATGGGAGGGTATTCCTTGGGACAGGCAGATATTTTGCGGCGCGCGATGGGAAAGAAAAACAAAGAAGAGATGCAAGCGCAAAAAAAGCGGTTCATTGAAGGAGCCGTTGAAAGAGGTATCGATAGATCCATCGCGGAAAAACTCTTCGAACAGATGAGCAAATTCGCGAGTTACGGCTTTAACAAATCCCATTCGACACCATATGGACTGCTAACTTATCAAACGGCTTTCTTAAAAGCCAACTACATGATGGAATTTTACGCCGCGATTATGACTCTCGACATGACAAATGTCGACAAGTTGTTTGCGTATTACCAAGATGCAAAAGGCAACGGAATAAAAATCGTCCCCCCTGATATTAACTTATCCGAAGGTGATTTTACCATAGATTACGAAAACAAGTTGCTGCGCTACGGTTTGGCCGCCATTAAAGGAGCGGGTGTCGCCGTTGTAAATGAAATTGTGAAGGAAAGAAAAGTTAACGGAGACTATGTTTCTGTATTTGATTTTGTTGAAAGAAATGCTCAGAAAAAAATTATCAACAGAAAACTTTTGGAGAATTTTGTTAAAGCGGGAGTTTTTGATAGTCTGCATCCCAACCGCCGGCAGCTCTTCAATTCGCTGGATGATATTATGTCCGTCAAAGTTTCTGATGACCAGTTTTCTCTATTTCAAAATACTTACCCGGAATTGAGAAAAGTTCCCGAATGGAATGAAACTGAAAAGTTGCAACACGAATTCGCTGTAATAGGTTTTTATGTTTCGGCCCATCCTTTGGAACATTACGAATCTGTCATACAGAAATTTCAATTTCCTCTACTCGCAGAAGCCGGAAAATTTTCAAAAACAAAAATTGTCGTTGTCATTAATAATGTAACTGTAAAAACAGCTAAGAATCAAAGCAAATTTGCCGTTCTCCATATATCAGATACATCTGGAACAGCCGAGGTTACTGTGTTTGGAGAAGTATATAATCGAAGCCGCGAAATCCTGGAGGTCGGAAACATCGTTCTCATTCAACTAAATTGTTTTCAAAATGAAGGACAAGTAAGATTCAGCGCAGATGACATACAAAAGTTTGATCAAAACTACAACGGCGAAGATAGTATTGTGAAAAAAACCTATTCTTATCGCAGCCAAGGATATTCCAAACCTAAGCTGCTGGAAATGGTTTTGCGCATCACCATATCCGATAAAAAGGAGTGGCTGGGAGTAAAAAGTTTGATAAGCAAGTTTAAGAAAAATGGCAACTATTCCGTGGAGTTAAAATTCCCCGAGGGTACAATGATATTACCTGAAAAATATAATCTGTCATCTTACGATGTTTTGGATGTACGGGAAGTGGTCGGAATAAATAACGTTATTGAAATACAGAGAGAATAACGAATTTGCAAAAATTTTGAAATTAAATTGCGGAACAATCGAAATGCAAAAAGGGAAACAAGGATGATAGAGAAACTTTATGACTGGATGATGAAACAAGCCGAAAGCAAGCATGCGCTTCGGGTTTTGATGTTTGTGTCTTTTATTGAAAGTTCATTTTTTCCGTTGCCGCCCGATCCTGTATTGGCGGTTGTTGTCGCGAAGAATCAAAATAAGGCGATGTATTATGCTTCCATGTGCGCTTTGGCGTCGGTTTTGGGAGGATTTCTCGGATATTTCATTGGGTACGCCTGTTTTAAAACTTTGGGGGTTTATATATTGGATTGGTTCAACATAACTCCTGCACAATTCGATGAATTGGTGTTGAAAATGGGAAGGGATACCTGGGCTTTTGGGCTGATTTGCGCGAAGGGATTGACCCCTATTCCATTCAAAGTTGTCACTATCGCGAGCGGGTTTGCAAAGGTCAATCTTTGGGTATTTTTAGTTGCATCGATTATCACTCGAACGACAAGATTTGTTATCCTCTCCTGGGTGTGCAAAAAATACGGCGATCGCGTATTGAATTTTATAGAAAAACATAAAAAAATCGCTTTGCTTGCCGTAATTTTTCTGGTTATCGTCGGATTCGCACTGATTAAACTTTTTGTAAAATGATGGAAAAAGTATTAGAAGAATTTGATGTTCTGTTGTACATAAAAAACAGTTTGTATCCGAATTTTAATGATGACGAAAGCGCGGATTTTTTAAGATTGCTTTGCGGATTAAAAGCTTCTGCTGGAGCGGTGGTGGTTTCTAAAAATAAGACTATAAATAAGTCCGCGGTTTTTGTCGACGGAAGATACGAACTGGCAGCGAAAATGTCGGTAGATTCAAAAAAATTTTCGATGGAGTCGCTGTCCTTGAAGGAAATAATTAATTGGATGAAAAACAATATCCAATCGGGTTCGAGAATCGCATTCGATCCGCGATTCTTTTCTCACTCACTTTTAAAAAAGATAAAATCAGAACTGACGGGTTATAATTTTTCAGAAATTGATTTTAACTCTCTATTCGGAGTGAAAAAATTCAAAAGAGAATCCGAAATTATCTCATGGAAATTTGATGAATCTAAGTTTAATTCGGTCTACAAAATTATTTCGGAAAATGATTTGGACGGATATTTAATTTGCGACCCCTGCTCTTCTGCATGGCTGTTGAATCAACGTGATATAAAAACAAAAAATGTTCCCGTGTCTTTGGGATATCTCTTGGTAACCAAAAACAGAGAAAAATTATTTTATTTTGATGATAATTATCCCAGCTCTTTCGGAAAAAATATCCGAAATTTGATGAGCGATATTTCTTCGCTTGCAAAAATCGGGTTGGATTTTAACGAAGCTCCCGCCTTCATAAACTCGCCAAATTTGGTTGATATAAAAAATCCGATTCCGGACATTAAATATATAAAAACAACAGAAGAAATTGAAAATATAAAAAAAATTACGATTAAAGATTCGGAAGCCATAGTGAAATTTTTGTTCTGGTTTTATCACACCGAAAACATTTCCGAATTAGATTGTGTGAACCAAATTTTTTCGTATCGCAAAGAATCTCGAAATTTTATCGGAAACAGTTTCGACACTATCGCTGCTGCTGACGGGAATTCCGCGATTGTCCATTACACTCCGTCATCGGATTCAAACAAGCAGATTGAAAAATTTTTGCTTCTGGATTCCGGGGGACAATATAAATTCGGAACAACGGACATTACGCGAACCTTAGCTAAAGAGCAGCCGTCCGATACGGAAAAATTGTATTATACGTTGGTCCTCAAAGGACATATTGCCGTGGCGAGCGCAAAACTCGAAAAAGGAGCGACTGCAGCAAGGTTGGATGACGTCGCTCGGAAATTTTTGCAGCAGCATTCTCTGGATTACAATCATTCAACGGGACATGGTATCGGATATATGCTGAGCGTCCATGAAGGTCCCGTCGTGATTTCTCGAAATAATAAAATTCCGCTGCAGCCAAATATTTTGCTTTCGAACGAACCCGGGGTTTATGTTGAAAATCACATGGGAGTGCGCTTGGAAAATATGATTGTGACGGAAGAAAGAAACAACTTTATCTATTTTGATACGATCTCATTGGTGCCGTTCGACAATAAATTGATCGACTGCTCCATTCTGACACCATCTGAGAAATTATGGCTGAAAAATTATAACGAAAAAATTCTCGACAATTTAAACCTGCCGGAAAATATCCGCAGCTGGCTTAGCAACTACATAAAGGAATAAAAATCTGGTAACACACGATCGAACCGGTTACGTCAAAGAAGATCGTCATTCCCAACGTAAATTTTTTCGACACGACTTCCCAACCGACAGGTGATTTCGTGCGGAATTGTTCCCAGCTCGAGAGCCCATTTCTCAACGGTATAATCAGGGGAATGAGTCAGGGCAACCCAGTTTCCCAATTT
>JAGABS010000085.1 GCA_017614525.1 Alphaproteobacteria bacterium | reverse complement strand
GTACCCATGAAGATATCAACATAATGGTGCCGAGAAAATTCCAAAATGAGTTAAAAATAGAGGCAAAAATGAAAGAGCCAATCGAAGCTCCGGTTGCGTTGGGAGCAAAAGTCGGAGAACTAACCTATCGCTACGGCAATTTTGTTTCCAAAAAATACGATTTGTTCGCCTGCCAAGAGGTAAAGAAAGCAGGAGTTTTCGAAAGAGCAAAGTCTTCGATAATTTATTTAACGATCGGGGGATCTGATGACTCGTAAAATCGAAAAACAAAGTAACGGTGCAGGTAAGAAATGGAAAAAAAGCAGAGATCAAAAGGAAGATATTCGAAAATGAAGGAAAAACGAGGGAAAAATCGGGGATAAGAAACTTGAAAATCAGAAAAGGGCTTTTTATCAGTTTTGAAGGCGGGGAGGGGACAGGAAAGTCGACCCAGGTAGGGCTGTTGGCAGACAAGCTGTCGGAACAGGGTAATTTAGTTCATATCACAAGAGAGCCGGGCGGAACCGAGCTTTCCGAGGAAATTCGAAAATTGTTGAAAACGACGTCGGACGTCGATCCGATAACGGAGATGCTGCTGATGTTTGCCGCTCGCCGAGAGCACTTTGTAAAGTCCATTTGCCCAATGCTTGAACAGGGTTACACGATAATTTGCGACAGGTTTTACGATTCTTCATTGGTTTATCAGGGGGTATTGAAAAATATCCCCATTGAACAAATCGTGCAGTTAAAAATAATGACCCTCGGAGATTTTGAGCCTGACTTTACGATTATTTTGGACATTCCGCCGAGCATAGCCAAAGAAAGAATCCAGCATCGGCAACTATATTTGGATAACTACGATATGATGTCCGAAAACGAATATGACATAATTCGAAACGGCTTCAAAAAAATCGCTGAAATTTTTCCTTTCCGATGCAAACTGATAAATGCATCCGGAGATGAGAAAAAAGTATTTTCCAGAATATGCAAAGTGATAGAAAAATTCATGGTCCAGAAAGTCTGACTCCGCGTTGGAAAAACTGATTTCTGAAAAATTTCATGAAAAAGTTATTGAATTTAACTTTTAATTAATAATTTTTCGATATAGTTACTTTGCAATTGTAAAAAATAGAAAGGAGTTAAAAATGAAAAAATTGGTTTTGGCGTCTTTGTTGTTTGCTGGAATATTCGACAATTCCTACGGAACAACTCTGAAAGAAGCCTATTACGCCGGCGAATTGGACGAAATTAACGATGACGCAGCTGCCAAAAAATTAATCGACGACGGAGTCATAAACATTGAACATTCGCACAAAGACGGGAGAGTTGCGAGTCACGATGCCGCTCAAATCAATCGTGCCGAATTTCTGCGGGTTCTGAAAAATAATTTCGGATATACTCTGGGAGAAAGAACTCTGTTTAATGAAACCCCTTTGCACCTGGCTGCCTACGAAGGAAACCCAGAAGCTGTTGATGAGTTAATCAGTTTAGGAGCGGATATCAACGTAAAAACAAAATTCCCTGTATCCAATGAAAAGGTCTTAAACTGGGATAACAAGACTCCGTTGGAGTACGCACAAATACGTCAGCTTCGATACTACCATGACAAAGAAGCGGCAGAAAATGCAAATCTGGATGCAAAGGTACAACAACTAAGTGAAAAAATTAAGAAATTCGATAAAGTAATAGAGTCGCTGCAGAACGCTCAATCTGAAATAGGGTACAAAACATACTCCAACTCATAAGCGACTTAATTGTACTTCTATTAGGCCCCCTCTTAGTTACCGAGAGGGGGTTGCTGTGTTTTGCTTCTTATAGAGACTCCGAAATGCTTTTGCCGAAGCGATTTAACACGTGCCGGCAGCTACTTCAACTGGACTTTCTTTTGCTGTCTATGGACGCTTACTGCACTCCGTCTCACACAGACAATCTTCAACAAAACACTCTCAAATCCGTTTCCATACGTCCAATCTTGATTATTCCTGCAAACTGCGCTCTTCCAGTTGTTTCGATTTTCAGAACCTTACAGTTCGCTACTTTTTGTTTTGAATTTCTCTGGCCGACTGCACTTTTTCGTAAACGAAATCATAAGAAATCTTACAAAATTTCTTGACGAGAGCCAAAACGACCAGCAACTTTTTCTTTTCTTTCGCAACAACCAACTGGAACAAATTCCAGGCGGAGGAATCCAAAGCCGAAACCGTAAGATGACGGCAACGTTCCGCAAATATCAACCAGAAAGGGCTGATGAACAAACTCAAAGCCGTCAAGCTTACCAAGAATTTCAATTCTGTCGCTTCAATTAATCCGACTTTGCTGGCAGCAAATGCAAGCATGAAGGAAAACTCACCGATATGCCCTAAAAGAACACTGATTATAAATGAATCGGGCAACGGGAACCTAAACAGTCTCAGCAAAGCGATATTCAGAGCTGTTTTTCCGATTGTTACATAAAACAAAGCCAACAGAATTACACCCAGATGTTCCCAAATGAACCGCAGATCAACCAATAACCCGACGCTCAGGAAAAACGTCATAAGCAAAATTTCCTCGATGGGTTCGGAAATAGCCTTCACATCTTCCTTCAAATCCGAATTTCCCAAAATCAGTCCAGCGATAAAGGCCCCGAACGGCGCCGAAAATCCGCCGAGCTCCGCGAAAACCGCACATCCCAAACAAATTCCGAATGTCGTTATGGACAACATATCCTTGTGGCGCCTGATGAAATTTGTAAACTTATGCATGTGCTTGTGGTAACGGGTAAAATACAAAAACAACCCCGTCGAGAACACCACCAACGCAATCAATCTCGGGGTTTCGTAAGAAACAGAATCGCTTTCTCCGTTGGACAACAAATTGACAATCAAAACCATGACCAACGCAATCAAGTCCTGTGCAATCAAAATACCGAAGGTGTTTTCCTCTATAAATTCTCCCTTGTCTTTCAGGCTCTCCAGAGATTTTACGGTTACGGCGGTCGAGGAAAGCGTTATGCAGAAAGCCGACAACACTATAAGCTCGTGAGACATATTGAAAACAGACCCGACCAACAGCAGCACCAAATAAGTTCCCACCGTAGAGGCAATGGTTACGGAAACGGAGGTCTTCCAAATGTTTTTTATTTTTTCAAAAGACAGTCCTTGGCCAATCACGAATAACAGGAAAATGATTCCCATCTCGGAACACACGGAAATAGCCTCGGTATCCGTTATTACGGCAAACACCGACGGACCTAACAACAACCCGGCTATAACGTATCCCAGCACAGGCGTATATCCGAAACACGAGAACACAAAACCCGCGCCCATTGCACATAAAACTACAGATGCTATTTTAGTAATGGTCCAACTCATGACAGCCACTATCCGATACCCGCCTGCATGATACTACTTAGTATGCATAATTCAAATTAAATATTCCGAATTACTCGACTGCGATGTTTTTTTGCAACACTGGGGGTTCTCAATCCCATGATTGCACTTCCGAATCCGGTTCCCCTTATCGGCTTGGATTAATATCTATCGACAAGATTACGGGATCCAGAGTGTAACCTATTCTGTCGAATTCTTCCCGATCTCTTTTGGCCTTTATCAATTCCGGATATTTCCAGATCTTTTCCATCAATTTGTCGTAAGCCTCCGCAGAATCAATCATAATTTGACGTTTTTCTCGGCCGGATTTGGAATTTCCGAATTTCTTTTTATTTGCTTTGTTTGTCGCCAAAACTTTTTCGAAATCTTCCTTCATATTGAGTTTGCTCAGATTTTTGTTGGATTGCAGCCTTTTTACACGTGCACTTAAATCATCAAAAACTTCCAGATAGATTTTTTCCCGCAAAAATTTTATCTTGTCGCGCCGTACTGAAGGCAAATTCTCCCTGTCCTTTGTCTTAGGTTTTAAAGCTACAAGAGAATTATAACCCCTTATGATTCGATCCACATCTGAAACTTTTTGCTCAAAGCTTCGCTCCGACTTTATTTCCTTTAAATATCCCTTGATTTTTTTAAATGCAGTCTTCTGTTTGTTTGTGAAATCTCTTTCGTACAATAGGCCGATATTTGCTTCGAGATATTTATAAAATTCCTCTGGATTTTCAATATCATTGAGATCTTCTACAACCGGCTTTGCCTTATTTTCAGAGTCTTCTGTCGAAGTTTGCTCTCTCAGGGGTTTCCCTCTTTTCTGTGATTTTACCTGATCAGACTTCTCTTGAGACGGCCGCTCGCCCGAATTGTTTTCGTCTTCTTGCGGTTTTACCTGATCAGACTTTTCTTGAGATGGCCGCTCGCTCGAATCGTCTTCATCTTCTTGCGGTTTTACCTGATCAGACTTCTCTTGAGACGGCCGCTCGCTCGAATCGTTTTCATCTTCTTGCGGTTTTATCTGATCAAACTTCTCTTGAGACGGCCGCTCACCCGGACTGTTTTCGTCTTCTTGCGGTTTTACCTGATCAGACTTTTCTTGAGACGGCCGCTCGCTCGAATCGTTTTCATCTTCTTGCGGTTTTACCTGATCAGACTTTTCTTGAGATGGTCGCTCGCTCGAATCGTTTTCATCTTCTTGCGGTTTTACCCGATTAGGCTCCTCTTGAGACGGCCGCTCGCCCGAATTGTTTTCGTCTTCTTGCGGTTCATCTGTATTTCCTGTGACTTTGTTAGATTCTATACTTTCGTTAGGTCTTTGTTGAGGATTTTTCGATTCCAACTGTTCGGAATTATTGCCTGACGCCAACATCTGTGCCGTCTTTCCTTCCTCATCATTGTTTTCCTGAAACGGTTTCTTCCCTGGATCTTCCTCTTCCGCAGAGCTGTTACTCGAGTTAGGTCTGTTTATGCCCTCATCATTACTTGAAGTTTCATTCGAAACCTTATTCGGAATCTCATTTAGGGTTCCATTTTCCATACTTGTCTTTTTTTCGGGGGCTTTCGACTTCCATATATCTATAATTCTTTTCTTTTTTAATTTAATTTTTTCGTTGTCGCCGTTTGTTTCGGAACTTTCATCCGTTCCTTCTCCTTCCTGATCGAGTCTCTGTTCAGGTTTCTTTTTATGAAGAGTAGGGGAGTTCTCGTCAACTTCTCCTTCAGATTCTGCTGGGGAAATATTTTCATTAGGAGAATAATCATCCGTCTCGATCTGATCGGAACTATCCCCAGAATCACTTTCTTCCTCAGAGCTATTTTCGGAAATTTTATTCTCTTCCAACTCTTCTCTGCGTTTTGCGAGTCTGCGATTTGCCGCGGTGTTAGTGGCTTCTAAATTTCTGAGTTCTGGAATCCCTTCGATCCGCGCCAGCATTATCGGAGAAAATTTTTCCTTTATTTCCCCTAAAATCTTCTTCGCTTCCTTAATTTTCTTCGAAAAATCCTTCAGATTGTTTACGATTCGGGTTGATAATTTTTCCCGCACGCACACCGATATTATCTCTCCGAGTTTCTTTGTATCCACACTATCCAAATTTTTAACTACTCGATCAAGTTCCACACTATCAGGAAGACGGGCTCCTCTCTCTTCTTTTTGATTAAACAATTCCAAATACAGATTGGATTTTATTCGCAACAGCTCATCGAAACAGTATGTAGCCTCACTCATTTTCTTGAGTACGGTTTTAATATCTTCAGCTCTGTTTTTCTTCGGAAGACTACGAGAAAGAATATCCATGTTGCTTATCATAACCCGAATATCCGTTGAAGGAATGCTTCCAATGATGTTTTTTAATATATATGAAACACTATCCTCCAACTTTAATTTTGAGAAACCGGCGTCACTGCTTTTGGAAACTGTTCCACTTTTGACTATTGTATTTTTTCCGGAATTTTTTTCAGATGCTGATCTGCTGCTGTTCTTAAAATTTTCGGAATTTTTTTTGTTGGAATTCCTTGCAGCCGATTTCTCTCTTTGCTTTGTAGCTGTACTTTTTGACGAGGTCGATTTTCTGTTGGATCGAGAATTTTTGGATTGTACACTTTTTGATCTCAAATTTGAGGAACTTTTGACGGGTATATCCTTTCCCCATAACTCGTCCGCACAAACACTGATGCCAAACAGCGCAACTCCGACAAAAACTAACTTTTTCATAGTTAATTCTCTTTTTTCATAAGCAAAACCAATTTCTTTTTGTTGGCTATTTCATCAATAAATATCTCTTTGATTCCATTTTCTGAAGTTACTTCGTAGAATTTCAGCCCGCGTTGGCTCAAAAAGGTTAATTCTCTTCGGATATCAAATGTTTTTCCGATTTTGTCCATGTCCAAACTAACCAACACCCGAATATTGTCCGACTCTTCAATTATCCTGTCAGCCCCTCTTAGAATCGAAAATACAGAACTCGGCAAATCGATCAAAATCAGGGAAATCTGCTGCTCGTTTTTAAGAATCTCATTTAACGAATTGCATTCTACAGTGATTTTCCTCGTTATCACACTGTTTGAGCCCTGGTCGTCTTGAATCGTGGAAACGATATCGTCTATGGAACAAGTTCCCTTATGATCCGAAACAGCCGTCCTGATTATCTCTACTGTATTGGATAAATCATTCAGTACGATATTCTTGTACAAACATCTTGCTACGTTTGGATTTCCCTCGATTGCTATATATTTTCCACCCATTTTTAAAGTCTGTCCGAGCATTATGGAGTTATACCCATAGTGAGCTCCTACCTCAACTACCTTTTCTCCTCTCATGCATAGATTCAGAGCAGTGTCATCAAATACCGATTCTACCGTGCCCTTGTAGCGCAATTGGTCAGCAACTCGCGGATCATTTTTCTTAATCAAGATGGGGAATTTCTGGTCTATGGAGGTCACGACATAGTTGTCGGGCAAGGCAATCTCGCCTCTCAACTTCGGGATAAATCGAGAAAAGAACTTGTTTTTTTCCCCGATAATAACACCGAAAAAAACCAGCAGGGACAAAATAATACAAAACGAAATTAATTTATTACTCATCAAACTCCTGGCGAGAGAATGATGCATCGAGTAATCATTTGTCGTTTCACTCATCGGTTCTTTGATGAAAGCACGCTGCGACGAGTAATCATTTGAGAAATTATCCAACACTTCCTCCATAAACTTACTCGATTATAACCTGAAGAAAGTTAGAAAAAAGTAAATAATTGTGAATTTTATTAAAATTGATTGATATTTTTAATCAATTTAATATTATTTTGTTGGGAGGATAAAGAAGGTGCCTGATTTTCTGCAGTCTCAGAAGGACTTAGTTGTTAATTTATTCGTGTCCGCAATAAAAGGAGAGGTGATTGTTAATAACATAAGGGGCGCTGAGGCTCTGTCTGAACTTTTTGAGTTTCAAGTAAATTTTTCTTCCGCAGATAGAGAACTTAACGCAGAAAAAATCCTCGGAACAAACGCGACAATTCATTTCAAATCAGAGGAACACGAAAGATTCATTGACGGAATAATAACTCAATTCTCCCAAGGAACAACCTCATTAAAAGAAGACATTTACCTTACTGAATATTTTTTTACGATGCGCCCGAAACTGTGGCTTTTGTCATTGGATAACAATTGTAAGATGTTTCAAAACAAATCCGCGATGGACATCATAAAAAGCGTACTCAAGGACAACAAAATATCTGATATCTCGAATAAAACGTCAAAATGCGGAAGTGGTTCCCGCGAATACTGCGTGCAGTACAATGAGAGTTCTTTTAATTTCATTTCGCGTCTTATGGAAGACGAAGGTATCTTCTATTATTTCGACCATGAAAAAGGCAAACATACTCTCGTAATTACGGACAGCGCAAACAGCTACCGAAAACTCAAAAAAGACGCCGAATTTATCAAAACTAATCATGAAATCTGTCCTTTGGGAAAGGTTTTTAACATAAGCAAAAATACTTTTATGAATGTCGGAGGATATTCTTTGGCAGATTACAATTACGAAAATTCTCAAGCAAAATTATTCAGTAAATTGAACACTAAATGGAAAGGAAATACTTTCTACGAATATCCCGGAGGATTTTCAAAGGCATCGGAGGGAGAAGCACTGTCGAAGCTGAGAGTTCAGGAAATCGAATCCAGGCATATGTTGTTACAAGGAGATTCCACCATTCCGGACTTTGCTCCCGGCGCGACGTTCAATTTAAAATTGCACCATGCCGAAAGTTTCAACGACTCCTATATCCTGTACCGTGTTGAGCACATATTCGACCGCACCGAAAAAAACGGATTTGTCTATCGAAACAGATTTTTGGCCCTGCCCAAAGGAACTGAGTTCAGAGCGCCGCGAAAAACCCCAAAACCGAAAATTTACGGAAACCAAACGGCAGCGGTAGTCTGTCCTTCGGGAAAAGAAATTTACAGAAATAAGCACTGTTGCGTTAAGGTTCACTTTCATTGGGATCAAGAAGGAAAATCAAAAGATACAAACGACAGTTCCTGCTGGATCAGAGTTGCCCAGTTGTTGTCCGGAAGCAATTGGGGAGCAGTTTACGTTCCGAGGGTCGGGCAGGAAGTCGTAGTGTCGTTTCTGGAAGGAGATCCCGACCGACCGCTCATTGTCGGATGCGTCTATAATGATCAGTTCATGCCGCCTTACTCAGAATCTCAGGACAAAATATCAACGATGAAAACCGTGACTTTTACTGATGATTCCAAATACAACGAAATTCGCTTCAATGATGAGAAAGAAAAAGAAGAAATCTTCGTTCATGCCCAAAAAGATATGAATATTGATATCGTGGAGTCACGTAAAACCAAGATTGAAGAAAAAAACGATACATTGGACATCCTGAATGGTTCAAGCATCACAAAATTACATTCAGAAAAAGGAAAAAAAGGAATCCATTCCCTTGAAATTGTTAAAGGCGACAAATCTGTGCTGCTAAAGGAAGGTGATTCCAAATATACAATGAAAAAAGGAAACAGTACCATTGAGTTGGATAACGGAAACAGCTCCATCACTTTGAAAAAAGGAAACAGTGAAATCATTTTAAAAAAGGGAAACAGCTCGGTAAAATTGCAAAAAGGGAATCAAACCATCGACATAAACGGAGACTGCACGATAAAAATTAAGGGCAATTTGAAAATCAAAGCCGATAAAAATATTACCATACAGGCGGGAAAAGAACTGTCACTTAAATCAGGCACGGCAATGAAGGCAAAAGCAGGAACCAGTTTCACGGCAAAGGCAGGGACTTCTGCGAAAATACAGTCGGGTACAAGTTTTACGTGCAAAGCCGGAACTTCGATGACCATTAAATCAACAATGAGTATGAGTATAAAAGCCAATGCAACCATGAATATAAAATCTATGGGCATGCTTAAAGCCGAAGGTATGGCATTGACAAACATAACCGGTGTTGCTGTCCAGATAAACGGAAAAGGAGTATCCAGTTTCCGCGCCCCAATGCTAACCATCGGAGGGGGGATGATTTCTTTTGGATAATTCAAAGTCAATAAAATCAGATGAGGCAAAAGTGGAAAAAGTCAATGCGGGGGAATCCGGAGCAGGAGGTGCCAAAATGGAAGAGGTTAGATCTCCCGAAGGAAAATTAATAAAAACGTACACGATCAAGAATCACAAAATGAATGGTCCGATGATTATTTACGATGATAACGGAAAAATCGCCCAGAAATTGAATTACGAGGACAATATCCTGTCGGGTCCTGCGGAATTTTATCAAGACGGGGTGCCTTTAATGTTCGCTCAATTCAAAAGCGGCGTTTTGGACGGACCCGCGATTTTATTTAATGACGGATTAAAATCCGGAGAAACAACTTTTAAAAACGGTGCAATGGACGGCATTTTTGCATTATTCGATAAGCAGGGAAGAGTTACTCGAGAAGCCAGTTATGTCAACGGACAAATGGAGGGCGACTGTTACCTCTATTACCCTGACGGAATTGTTCAAGAGAAATCTTTTTATAAGGATAACAAACTCGAGGGAACTGTTACAAGATACTATCATTCGGGAGCTGTCCTCGAAATATCGAGTTATGAAAACGGTCTGCCTGTCGGTTGTACGGAAACTTATGACGAAAGCGGAAATTTAATCTCAAGAAGGGAGGCATAAATGGGATTTTGCTGCTGCCCTGGAACTCTTCTCAGTTGTCCAATGGGATTAACTCCCGCTCCGCTGACTATCCTGCCCAAAATGCTAATGGGACCGACAGGTCCGATGGCGACATGCATGGACTGCATTCCGTTTTTGAATATTGTTCCCTTTGGTGTTTGCAAAAGTCTTTTGAATCCGTCGACAGCGGCACTTACTGCCGCAGCGTTCGGCGTACTTACTCCGGGGCCATGCATACCAACCCCCGTAGGCATTTGGATTCCGACAAAACCGACTGTGATGAGTCTCACGGGGCCCGTTTTGATTAACAATTCAATGCTGATTTGTGCATTCGGAGGAGTAATCAAGATAAATTTACCGGGACAATTCAAAATAATGGCTTAAAAAGGAGGAAATTATGAATAAAGCTACGGAAGACTGTTTGTTCTGCAAAATCGTAAGAGGAGAGAGTCCGATCCACAAGATTTGGGAGGATGAAGAACATTTGGCATTTTTGTCGATCTATCCGAACACTCTTGGTGCGTCGGTGGTAATTCCGAAAAAACATTTCGACAGCTATGCTTTTCACATGCCGGATGATGAACTCGCCAAGCTTACTATAAAATCAGCAATAGTCGGCAGACTTCTGGATGCTTCATTCGATGACGTTGGCCGTACTGCCATCATATATGAAGGATTCGGAATTAATCACGTTCACGCAAAATTGTTTCCCTTGCACAAAACAAAAGGTGAGTGGAAACCAATCCATACCGATTACAATAAATACTTCGATCATTATGAAGGTTATGTTTCGTCACACGAGTATCACGGCCCAAACCCCGATCTTGCAAAACTTGCTGAACATATCAGGGAAGTGGGAAAAAGTTTGAGATAACGTTTTAATCAGGTTTTTTAATGATTTGATAAGCCTAGAGTGACGTTCTAACATTGTTGCACTTTCTCTAAGATACGGGCGTTGCACCATTGCGCGTGCTCCGTAGTTAGCTGCTCATTACCTCTTTTACTTTGCCTGCCAATTCCTTTAAATTGAACGGTTTGGACAGGAAATGCACTTGCGAATTATTCGCCAACGAATTTCTGAAGCTGTCTTCTGTGTATCCCGATATGAATATGATTTTCATTTTCGGATTCAGTGCTTTAATGTGCTCCATCAGGGTCGGGCCGTCCATTTTCGGCATGACGACATCGGTAATTACCAGATCTATGGTTGTTGCATTTTTTTGTATAAACTCAAGAGCGGATTCTCCGTTGGAAGCCTCTATGATTCTGTATCCCTTGTCTCGAAGCGCTCTGGAACTGAACATTCTGACGGCATCCTCGTCTTCGACCAGCAAAATGGTTCCGGTTCCAGTAAGATCCGCGTTTTTCTTTTCGGTTGTATTTTCAGTCTCGGTTTTTGTTGACACGTCCTCAGCGGAGATCATCGGGAAATATAAGCTGAATTTTGTGCCGACACCCATTTCGCTTTCCACGGAAATGAATCCTCCCGTTTGATTTACGATTCCGTATACAGTGGAAAGGCCAAGCCCCGTGCCGTGCCCTTTTTCTTTTGTCGAGAAAAACGGATCGAAAATGCGGTTCAGCAATTTTTCTTCTATTCCCGTTCCGGTATCTGTGATTTCAATTAATACATATTTGCCTGCCGGCATGGAACTTCCGCGCAGGAGTTTCGCTTCCTGAGTTATGTATGCTTGGCTCGTTATGGATAAAGTTCCTCCGTCTTTCATTGCGTCTCTCGCGTTAACCGCCAAATTTATAATTACCTGTTCAAACTGAATTTGATCGACTTTTATGTATCCGACTTCGCGGCTGTGAACTACTTTCAGTTCGATTTTCGCTCCCAGCAAACGTTTCAGCAGAGCGGATAACTCACTTAGCATGTCGGTGACGCTTAATATTTTCGGCTGCATAGTCTGCTGTCTGGAAAATGCCAGCAATTGTCTCACCAAATTAGAGGCTCTGTTCGCGTTTTGTTTTATTTGAATTATATCGCTGAAAGATTGATCCGAAGGAAGATACTTCTCGAGCAGTAGATCGCAATATCCGATCATGGCAGTAAGTAAATTATTGAAATCATGAGCGATACCTCCGGCAAGTTGACCTACTGCCTGCATTTTTTGAGACTGAACGAACTGAGATTGTAATTCTTTTTGTTTGGTAACATCGACGAAGTAGAGTACGAGACCGTCATTGTCCTTCGTTCTTTTTGATTCATCCAGTTTTGAAACATAGATCATGATGGTTTTTGATTCTTGATCCTTGAATTTTATTTCAAAAGGAGAAATCGATGTACTTGTCGTGTCTATCAGCTGATACAGTTTTTCCCGAATGGACTCTTTTTTATCGTCCACTATATAATCCAGGAACGAAGTTTTGTTTACTTCTTCCTTCTTTATTAGCGAGCGGAATGTCCTGTTTGTTTCGCTTATTGTTTCGGCTCCGTCCGTGATGACTATTCCGACAGGAGCGTCCTCGAAAATATGTTCAAAGTACAGTTTGGTTTTTCCCAAGGCCTGTATCAAGTCATCATTTTGTTCGACATCGCGCGATATTGAAAACACCCTTAATCCTTGTTCATTTTTCAGAATCTGTTTTATCAAAACTTCGACATTATCACTTACTGATGATTTTAATTTTATTTTTATCGGAACATCTGCGGGAAATTTCGGTGTTTCTTCCGTGAGATTTTTTTCTCTTATTACATACTTTGAAAGAGGATTGTTTACAATATTTTGGATTTTTTCTCCCAGGATGTACGAGAACGTTTTGTTGCAAAAAATTATTTCGTCTATCTCACTCAAACAGATATAACCTTGATTGGAATGATTAAGAACATCCAGCAGAAATGTTCCGTTGGTTTCCAGCGAATCTATTTTGTTGGTAGACGGCGTTAAATCCACAATAGACCAAGATGTAAATCCTTTGTGATCTGGAATAGGAGAAACAGCAATGCGCCAGAGCGCGAAATTGTCGGATTTCAAATCCATCGGGACGTCGATGTGAGACTGTTTCATATTCACTGCGGATTGTTTTAATGTTTTAATAGCTTCTACCACCTGCGGATATTTACTGAAACAGACAATAAAGTCCTCGATGTTTCTGATTCTGAATCCCGGGAACAGATTTTGGGCG
>JAGABS010000084.1 GCA_017614525.1 Alphaproteobacteria bacterium | reverse complement strand
TTTTCTTTCAAGAATCGAAGATTTATGCTTGAAAAAGACCTTAATTGTGCATATATTACAAAAAAGTAAGGATGTATTTCGGAGATTCAACATGAAGCAGGTTTCATATAAAAAACTGTGGCACACCCTGATTGACAGGAATTTGAGGAAAAATGACCTGCTGAATGCAACCGGTATCAGTTCTTCCACGTTGGCCCGGATGGTTTCGGGACAGCCGGTGAATGTCGAGATTCTTCTGCGCATATGCTCGGCTCTTGACTGTGATTTTTCTGACATCATGGAAGCCGTCCCGGAAGGCCATCGGCAGCAAAAGTCCCGCATAAAAAATACTGCAGCTTCATTCAAGGAAAATCTCTGATGAATATTGACCCAAAGAAGCAGGCAATCATAGACCACACAGACGGTCCTCTTTTGGTCATTGCTGGTCCCGGTGCGGGAAAAACAATGGCTATAGTCGAGCGCGTAGTCAAACTGATTGGGGCCCACAGGGTTTTACCTGAGCAAATTTTGATCTCGACCTTCACTGAAAAGGCCGCGCAGGAACTTGTCACCCGAATTTCAAATCGGATGGAGGAGTCGGGAATAAAGATCAGCCTCAACGAAATGTATATCGGGACCCTGCATTCCATTTTTTTGCGGATACTCAAGGATTATTCCGAGTTCACCCGACTGAAGAAAAATTACAAAACCTACGACGATTTTGATCAGACCTATACCGTCTACAACAACATATTTCGGTTTGCAAAAATCCCGAACATAGAGCTGATTACTAAAGTTCAGAGCCGCTGGGAACAGGCTGGCAGACTCTGTCGTTACCTCAACAAGGTGCGCGAGGAGGCAATCGAACCGGCCCGCCTCCAAAATGCCCCCGAACCTGAAATTAAAGCTCTCGGGGATGCGCTCGCTCTTTATAGCGAGATCCTTGAAGAGGACAACGCCATTGATTTTTGTGCGATACAAACTGAGATGCTCCGCCTTATTTCAAGTCAGCCGAAGGTTTTGGAGGAGTTGCAGGGCAAACTTCGATATATTATTGTCGATGAATACCAAGATACCAACACGATTCAGGAAATGATTCTCCTGCAGCTGGCCGGAAAGAAAGCCAATATTTGCGTGGTCGGCGACGAAGACCAGAGCATCTATCGTTTCCGGGGCGGCTGTGTGCGGAACATCCTCCAGTTTTCAGACAATTTTTCTGCCGGAGCTTGCAAAACCATCGTGCTGGACACGAACTTTCGATCCCATCCTGACATCGTGGAATTTTATAATGCGTGGATGGCTGAGACGGATTGGACAGACGGGACTAAGAATTTCCGCTATAACAAAACAATCGTGCCTCGAAATGACGTAGTTTTTGACAAATGTCCCGCCGTTGTAAAAGTAACCGGCGATGATTCCGGAAACTGGTGTCAAGAGATCTATGATTTCATTTGTCGCCTAAAAAAAGAAAAGATCGTGACCGATTACAACCAGGTCGCTTTTCTCTTCAACTCCGTGCGGAATCCGGAAGTCAAAGAACTGATTGATTTTTTGGAGTCAAGGGAAATTCCAGTTTTTGCCCCTCGGTCTGCACAATTCTTTGAGCGCGACGCAGTCCGACTGGCAATGGGTCTCATGGTTTTCCTGTTCCCGAAATGCCTTGAGATGATCAGAGGGGACGGATCATTCAATTTGGAGATCTGGGACTTGCAAAGATAGGGAAAATGTGTTAATTTAAGTAAGCGTGGTTCTGCCAATTGAGATAAATACTAATTTTGCAAATCAAGTGCGATTTAAATGAGTAAAATTTTTGGAATTGTAAATATTACAACGGATAGCTTTTCTGACGGAGGTCTTTATTTAGATTCAAAAAAAGCTATCGAGCATGCTTTGAAATTAGCTGAGGATGGTGCTGATATTATTGATTTAGGTGCAGCATCCAGTAATCCGGACACTACAGATGTAAGTGTTGAAGAAGAAATAAAGAGACTTAAACCTGTTATAAAAGCATTAAAGAAACAAAATATAAAAATTTCGGTTGATACATTTAAACCTGAAGTTCAGCGTTTTTGTATCGATTCTGGAGTTGATTATATAAATGATATACAGGGTTTCCCATTTCCGGAATTTTATGAGGTTTTATCTAAATCGGATTGTGGATTGGTGTTAATGCATTCAATTCAGCGATTGGGAGTTGCTACTAAAATTAATACTAATCCTGAAGAAGTTTTTGGATCAATGATGCAGTTTTTTAAAGAAAGAATTAATGCATTGGTTGCTGCTGGAATTGATAAAGAAAGGATTATTTTAGATCCCGGAATGGGTTTCTTTTTAGGTTCTAATCCGGAAACCTCTTTGTTTGTTTTAAAGAGATTCCCATACATTAGCAAAACTTTTGGTTTACCCGTAATGATAGCTCTTTCTCGAAAGTCTTTTTTAGGAAAGATAACCGGAACAGATGTTAAAAATCGTTTGGCTCCCACTTTAGCTGCCGAAATTTATGCAAACAATAAGGGTGCAGATTATATCCGCACCCATGATGTTAAGTCTTTATCAGATGCTTTAAAAATATTTAAAGCATTGAATTAATTATTTCTTTTTATTTCGTCTGAAAGTATATGCTACGCTGCCTGCACAGATGACAGCGTAACGCCGTGACGTCTCGATGAATCGGTGATGGGGAAAATTTATCTTTTTTCGTGATTTCGGCATTTGATAATGGTTTTTTGGATGGTATTTTAATCGTTAATGCGCCTTTGGATTCGCCGAAGGTGGTTAACATAAAGGTGAATTATGAGACGGCAAACATATTCGCTCAACCAATTTGCCGCTTATTTTTCTTATACACCGCCCGATGTGCGCGTAAATAAACGTGATGTTCGGATAACGGCGGCACGCCTCGACCATGTCGCGCTGGTTCACGGGGTCGGCCAGTCGTCCGGCGCGCGAAATATGGAGCGTAATGATCCAGCGGCGCTCGTCGGCCAGTTCCAACAGCGGCGCCGGGAGCATGTCGAAAATCCGAATATCATTCGCCTCCTTGTCACGGACGAAGTTCCAGTATGGTTTGTAACCGATCAGGCGGT
>JAGABS010000083.1 GCA_017614525.1 Alphaproteobacteria bacterium | reverse complement strand
TAAGGTCCCGGGAATCGGAGAAGGCACCGCAACAGCTGTTTTGGCGGAAGTCACAAGATTAGAAAATTTCAGAACAGCGCGCGAATTGGCTGCGTTCGTCGGATTGACTCCGAAACATCGAACCTCTGGATCATCAGTTCGTGGAAAACCAAGGATCTCAAAAATGGGACTCAAAATCCTGCGGAAAGCCATGTATCTGCCTGCTCTTACAGCGATGAGATTCAATCCGACAATGAAGATTTTCGCCGAAAAATTGCGAGAAAGAGGCAAAAAATTCAAGCAAATAATCTGCGCGGTCATGAGAAAACTCGTGCATATCATCTTCGGTGTTCTGAAATATGACGTACCAAAATTTAAAATTTCGAGTTGATCTTTAACACAGTATCACCCTGGACAAAATAGCACAGAAAGGTTGAAATTCCGTTAATTGACTGGGTTATATCCGGGGACTGTGTTAAAAACACAACTGCCCAACGCCAGGAGCGCGGAGCCTGTAACGGCATCACTTCCCGGAATATACCTCAGTGCGGTGAACTGAAGTCCTTAAATTAACCCTCTCTCAACAGGGTTTTACCTGCGGGCAAGCAAACTTCCGCCAACCAACCTCTCACCGGTCGGCCTGCTCGCGGAACCAGCGCCGAAAGCAAAAAAACGCTTCCCGACGAGGCTTTTTCCAGCAATCTCCTAGATTATTCTCGACTACTTCAGATCATACACCTTGATCAGGTGCCAACCGAACTGCGTTTTCACCGGTTTAGAAATTTCTCCGACTTTCAAGGCAAACGCTGCCTCCTCGAATTCTTTTACCATCATGTTTTTTCCGAAAAACCCGAGATCGCCCCCGTTGGACCGGGAAGGGCAGTTGGAAAATTCTTTTGCGGCGTCCTCAAAGGTTGTTTCACCATTCTGAATTTTAGTTAATACCTCATTGGCTTTTTCTTCGGTTGAAACCAATATATGTTTCGCTGCGACTTGAGTTGCTTTTGACATTTTGTTTTCCTCTTGTTGAACGGTTGATTCCTGAGTTTGAGCGACATCGGCCGACTTTTCCGCCCACACCGAGCTGCAGGAATACAAACAGGCTACTATAGACAAAGTTTTGATAAATAAGTTCATAATTCACTCCTTTCCTCTGAGGTTAGGCTACAAAATCGCGAATTGCAACAAATTTTTGAATTCTTCGCCCTATTTGTTTCTCAATTTTATTGATTTATTAACCTTTATTCTCTAGAGTATTTATCAGAGAGGCGTGGAGATTCGTTTGCAATGTATATCTCGGTGGCCGAATTATAGAAAGGGAGCTGTCTCTGTTCAGATCGTGGTCTGATTATATGGCGCCCACCTGGGGTCTCGCCACACGCAGATTCCTGGGCGACGGTTTCCAGGCTTCTCTTCTCGCGGAGAGCGTGTTCAGTGAAAATATAAAAAAGCGGAATGACACAGAGGGTGCGCCGCCGCGTCGAGACGGCTTTTAAAGTTGCAAATATTTTGAGCTGCAGTGACACAGAGGGTGCGTCGCCGCGTCGAGATTGCTTCCAAAGTTGCAAATATTTTGAGCTGCACTGACACAGAGGGTGCGTCGCCGCGTCGAGACCCTTCCTACGTCGGGTGCAGAAACTTTCTGCCTGCCGTTGGCTTTGCTGAACAGAGAATCGCCGCATCTGATATTAAAACATTTTTATTCGGCAGTAGATCCAATTTCGGAAAAGTCAGTTTTCAGACTCGTATCCCCGTTTTTGCGAAATCTTCGGGGCAATCCGTCGAAAACAGCGCGTTCTCTCCGCAGAATATCCAAAAAACAAGCGAATTAAAGGCAGCCAGCCAAAAATCTGCATAGCAGCAATTCACATCCATATCATAACCTCCGAAAAATAAAATTCGTGCAACAAAAATCCATTCCGTAATCCCCAAAAGCAAAAAGCCGTCATATTGTTGAAATCACAACAAATACAACGGCAAAAACAAATCTAGTCAAAAGTATACACAAACTTTAATCAAAAGGCACTTGACATCAAGCCTTCTTGATGTTAAAAGATGCAAGGTTCGGGCGCCTAGCTCAGTTGGTAGAGCAGCTGACTCTTAATCAGCGGGTCGTAGGTTCGAGTCCTACGGCGCCCACCAAGACCGAGCGCTGCTAGTCGATGCCCAAAAGTGCTATAATCATGGTTAATACAAGCAAGAGCATCCTTTTAAGCCACTCTTCGTTGTTTTTTTCGAGTGCTTTTTCAATTTCCGTGTTTTCCATGTCATCATTCCTTTTCTGAGACTTTGAGGCCATTTTCTTCGATTTAGCTTCGTTCATTATTACCACCATGTTTTACTAACTATAGTTATTACATATAAAAGTTAATTTTTTATAAAGATTTTGATAAATTTTTGGTTTTTTTAAATAAACCACAAGAGAAATGATCGCGATTTGTTGAAATTTGAGATATATCCGACGAAAAATTCGGGTTTGTTTTTTTTTGAGCCGCGTCCGACGGTCGGATTCGGTTTTTTTATGTAAGGAAGGAATATGAAATGAAAATTTTAGATAAAATTATTTTGCTGGCGAGTTTACCGGAGATGCTCAATCTCGCAGGTGCCATGATCGATAGATTGTTCAAATTTTTGGGAATCGAAATCGGAGACGAGCCATGATGAACAATGCTTTTCAAACGCTGGTGGAGAAAGCCGATCTGTTAAAAAGGTCGGATTTGATGCAGCTGCTGCAAATGTCTCTGAAGGTGAATTCCATGCTGAACAAAGTCATCAATAAGCAGGAAAATCTGCGCGATAAATACAATAAAAAAGGAGCGTCTTCGGGCGTTCCTCATGACGGTTCCGGTCAATCTGCCGATATAGATTCGCCGCATGCTGCCGAATCCCGCCAGTCCGAGCAGAGCGTTCCGCAAGATTCTCCTGCGGATTCGCCGCGCGATGCCGAACCCCGCCAATCCGATCGGAGCGCGTCGCAAAAAAGCGGATGTGTTACCGTTCCCCTCCGCGGGGAGCGCCAGCGTGACGCTGGACCCGAGCAAGATGATCTTGCAGCCAGTGATAAGTTTTCCTATTCAAAGGTATGCCGAGAAATCACAAAAGCTGTTTCAGAGCACAGAGCCTGTGCAGGCGATGGTTTTGGGAAAGATGACCATCCAACAGTAGGCAGGGAAACCGAAAAAATCGATTCAGATACAGAGGATATATCATTGAATCGATGTACAGAAAAAATACCGCCCGCAGGTGCTGCCTGCTGGGAGCAAACAGCCAGAAAAAATCAGCTGATGCCGGAGGGCGACTGGCGCATCTGGATGATCTTGGCGGGGCGAGGTTTTGGAAAAACGCGTGCCGCGGCGGAGGCAATCCGCAAGCTGGCTCTGTCGGGCAAATACAAGCGCATTGCGCTGATCGCCAACACAATCGAGGAGGCCAAACAGGTAATGGTCGAGGGAGTCAGTGGGCTGCAGAATATCTCGCAGGATTCTGACGGGCTGACTTATACCCCGTCGCGAAGAGAATTGCGCTGGAAAAACGGCACAATCGCCACCCTGTACGGAGCGGAAAACTATCAGCAGCTGCGCGGACCGCAATTCGATTTGGCTTGGGTCGATGAATTCGCGAAATTTCTCTACCCGCGCGAGACTTTTGAACAGCTGTCTTTCGCCCTGCGCATGGGAGACGATCCGAAACTGATTCTGACGACAACTCCGCGTCCGATTCCTTTTATAAAAGAGCTGATGGCCCGCGACGACGTGGTGACGGTGCGCGGTTCGTCTCTGGAAAACGAGAAAAATCTTTCGCCGACTTTCCTCAAGCACCTTGAATATCTGAAGGGTACAAGAATGGAGGCACAGGAAATTTATGCCGAAATCGTGGAGGACAACCCAAACACCCTCTGGTCATGGCGCGACATCGAAAATTGCTATCGCGACCCGCCGCATTTCATCGACAATATTATAATCGGAGTTGACCCGGCAACGACCGGCGGAGAGAACAGCGACGAAACAGGCATAATCGTCGTGGGAAAAGATTGCAACGGCAGAGCTTTCGTTCTGGAGGACGCCAGCATGCGGGCCACTCCCGACGTTTGGGCGAAGAAAGTCGCTGATCTTTACAAGAGATACCGTGCGAGGAAAATCGTCATTGAGGCCAACGCAGGCGGAGACCTTCTGGACCAGGTGTTGCTCCGCGAAGATCCTTCTCTCAAAATCAAGAAAGTGAGGGCGAGAGAATCCAAGATCTGCCGCGCGCAGCCCGTGGTGATTCTGTATCAGAAAAATCTGGTTTTTCATGCGAAACAGTTCCGCGAGCTGGAAATGGAGATGGCGACCTACGAGCCCGGGCAAAAATCTCCCGACCGCATGGACGCGCTGGTTTGGGCCCTGACGGATTTATTCGAAATCGAAGCAAACGACTACGTTCCCCGCGCATTTTTGATATAGCCAGACGGCGTCTGGAGGCGGTATTATAAGTGCTTCTATATGCAGGTATGCGTTTTGTATCTGAAACGATTTTAGTTAGGACGCGTATTGTCGATATAGTTCAAGTTGCGTTGTTTTAATGATTTATTAACAAATACCTGAGAGAATGACGAAGTATGAGTTTTTTTATCGAGGAGCACGGAATGAAGTGGTTTGACAAGAAGGTATTTGACAGGGGGGGGCAAGGACCTAAAAATTGTTATAAATCACATGGTTGTGTTTCAAAATTCGTAAAAATCTATAGACT
>JAGABS010000082.1 GCA_017614525.1 Alphaproteobacteria bacterium | reverse complement strand
GACTCTCAGGATCTGGATTATGTTTATTCTTTCTCCGATACAAATAATACAAATTCTCGGTTGTTGGAAAAAAAATCTGTTGATTCTAAAAGTGATGACATGATTCAATCTTTAGGAGATATTTTTGAAGATGTACTTTCTCTTGATGAATCGAATTCATTCCAATACAACTTAAGAAAGCGACAAAAAGTAGCTTACTTGCAGAGTGACTCTTGGCCTCGGGAAAGAGACGATTCTCAGGATCTGGATTATGTTTATTCTTTTTTGGATGCAGACTGTATGAACTCTCATCTGAAAGGAAAAGGGGCTGAGGGTTCCCAAAATGAGAGTTTCGATAGTTCTTTGGAAGGCTCTTTTGTTGATGTTCTTGCCGATAAAGGAATTAGCTCACCGCAACAATCAAATAATGGCCAAGTACAAAATTCCGTGGAAATTCCAAAACCGAAGACTCGACGTTTAAGTTTGAAACTCAATAAATCGGGAAGGCATAAGAAAATACTTAGTTTAGTTGAGAGAAATCTCATTCCATCCAGAGAAAATTCTCCAAAAGATTCTGTCGTATATCAAGAGAAAGAATTGAACCTAATAAAAACCGAGAAATCTCTGCAAAAATATAAAGAATTTCCTTGTCTGGAGACGTTAAAAATAACTCTTGGAGATTTATCACATGCGAATACACTGGAATTTCCAAACTTAAAGGAATTGTATATTGACGTGAGAAAAATAGCTGCGAAAACGTCAAAAATTGAACCGGTAAGAGAGCATGGAGGATTAAGACAACGTCACATAACAAATTTTTTTCGTAAGGATCAAACGGAAATATTGCAAGACTTTTTAACAAGAAATCCAAATTTAGAGACCTTTTATTTTGGGTATTACAAGCCTGCAAAATTGCCGTCAGCACTGTGGGATTCAAAAAAGCTAAAGAATCTAACTTTAAAAAAGCTTGTGATGGCTGAAATACCATCTGAAATCGAAAAATTAACGAACTTAGAGACGTTGGATTTATCAAACAATAAGATAAAGTGGCTGCCTGAAGCCATGTGTAATTTGGAGAGGTTAGAGACTTTGACTCTCATCGGCAACGATTCTCTCGAAGTATTTCCTGATGTTATTAGGCGATTAGCTGACCTAAAAGTGTTGAAAATTGATAAAATGCAAAAAAATCGATGGAGAAAATCCTTGCAAGAATTAAAAAACATAAATGAAAATTTAAATATAGAAGTATGGTAAGGGATTTTTCTGGATACAAATTTCAGAAAGTTGTTGCGTTTTTTTGCTCTGGTAAAATGGATAAGTGTCTGCATGTAGAGAAGCACGAGTGTTCAATCGCTAATTTCTGCTGATTTTTCCGAATGTCCATTGAAGTCTGGATGTCGGAGTGTTATAATTTCCCCTCTAGGAGGGAGTGTCGGAATGATTGGGTTTGCTGTCGTAGTGTGCGCAGGTTTGTTTTTGTATTCAAAATTCAGGCTGAGAAAGACTGACGAGATGGAGCGTGTGTTTGCCGAAGAGCTTCGAAAGATAAAAGAGGACTCGGTGTTGAATTTTATCGATGAAGATTTCGGGCGTAAAAATTTCGAGTTGTTCGGAAGTATGCGGTTTTCTGTTGCCGCAAATGACGAGGCGCGTATAAATTATCCGATCACGAGTTTGCAGGACTTAAATCCTCAGGATCTGGCCTGATTCAAAAAAAATCCAAATTTTTTCTAAAAATTACAAATAATTAACTAATAGTTAACTAATTTCAAGTAGACTAAAAGGATAAAGAGGGGTTTTACCTCGCGACGAGTAAAAATTGAAGACTTGATAGATAGGAGGAAAATATGAATTTCAATTTTCGAACTTTGTGTGCTTGCTTAGCGCTGGTTGCTTATTCTGGGACTGCGACGGCTGGGGGTGGCGATAGAGATAAAGGAAAAGAGAGGCCAAAAAAGCTGGAAACACTGTTAAAAGAAGCAAGAGAAGAATTAAAAAATCTGGATGGGGAAATTTGGGAATCCGAGTCTCAAAACGACAAAAAACAACGATCTAAATCTCATATCGGAAAGCGAATTAAATCTTATACTGGGAAAAAAATGTCCGAGGAAATATATAATGAATGGATGGATGCTGTGTACCGTGGAGATATTAAGGAGGTGAGTTCCTATATAGATCAAAATTATGAGGTTGATGCTCATTATCCCGGAAGATGGAGTGATAAGACAGCTTTAGAGAGAACAGCTTATTGTAATAATAAGAAGTGCATAGACATATTAAAACTATTGCTGGAGAAAGGGGCTAATCCTAGTATTCAAGCACTTGGCAATGCTGTATATGCACACAGGCCTGATGCGGTAGAGTTGTTGCTGGAGAAAGGGGCTGATCCTAATATATATTCGGAATGGAGAGACTATCCTCTGATCGCTACGGTGCGAGATACTGCTTATAGAGATGATTTTACGAAAGAATATTCAGATCTATTAAAGATAATAGAGTTATTAATAAAATACGGCGCTAATAAAAATGTAAAGGATGAAGATGGAAAAACGGCGTTAATGATTGCTAAAGAGAAAGGAGAAACAAAAGTTGCAAAGTTGCTGTTGAAGGAACCGAGTGATCTTAATGCCGAGTCTCAAAACGACAAAAAACAGCAAGCTGAATCAGATACCGGGAAGCAAAAAATGTCCAATGAGATATATGATGAATGGATGGAGGCTGTGTCCTGTGGAGATATTGATGAGGTGCGTTCCTATATAGATCAAAATTATGATGTTAATGCTCATTATCCTGGAGGATATCACGATGAGACCGCTTTAGAATGTACAAGATCCATAGATATGGCAAAACTACTGCTGGAAAATGGGGCTGACCCTAACATTGACGGAGGAAAAGCGATTCGTAGTGCCATAATTAAAGGAACATATGATAAGTTAAAACTGTTGCTGGAGAAAGGAGCTGATCCGAATATAAGACTGATATTTGAAAAAGTTAGTCCATTGAGCTTTGCGATAAAACTCATGGTTGATAGGAGAAGTAGGTGGTCTGAAGAAAATGAGACATATCTAGATCTGCTAAAAAAATCGGAGTTATTAATAAAACACGGCGCTGATAAAAATGTGACGGATAGAGATGGAAACACGACATTAATGCTCGCTGCCGAGAAAGGAAAAATAAAACTTGCAAAGTTGCTGTTGAAAAAATCGAATCTTAATTCGGATCTTAATGTCGAGGTGATTGATCTATTGTTATCAGGAAAAAACAATATTCCGAGAAGTAAGGCGTGGATATCTGAGAAATCAGAATCTGTGTTGAAGGCAATGCCGATAGATATTAATGCTCAAGACAAGTACGGATGTACGGCGTTGATGTTAGCAGCAAATAATGGTCACTACGGAATGGTACAACTGCTGCTGGAACATGGAGCTGACGTTAATATTAAGAGCAATAAAGGAAATACGGCGTTGATGGCTGCAGTAGTAAATCGTGGTCGCTACGGAATGTTACAATTGCTGCTGGAACATGGAGCTGATCCGAATATAAGACAGGGATCAGAAAATGATAGTCCACTGATCTTTGTGATAAAACGCATGGTTGAGGTAAAAAGTAGATTGCCTGAAGAAGATAAGACATATCTAGATATGCTAAAAATGTTGGAGTTATTAATAAAACACGGCGCTGATAAAAATGTGACGGATAAAGATGGAAAAACGGCATTAATGCTCGCTGCCGAGGAAGGAAAAATGAAGATTGCAAAGTTGCTGTTGAAGAAACCGAGTGATCTTAATGTCGAGGTGATTGATCTATTGTTATCAGGAAAAAACAATATTCCGGGAAGTAAGGCGTGGATATCTGAGAAATCAGGATCTGTGTTGAAGGCAATGCCGATAAATGTTAATGCTCAAGACAAGAACGGACGTACGGCGTTGATGTCAGCAACAGATCGTGGTCACTACGAAATGGTACAATTGCTGCTGGAACATGGAGCTGACGTTAGTATTAAGAACAAAAGAGGTGGAACCGTGTTAGATTGCGCAAAATCGAGTGGCAATGACAAGATAGTAGGCATAGTGAAAGACGCCATAGAAAAATTAGAAGAAAAGGCAAAAGCGACAAAATAATTTAAATCACAAAGAGGGGGCTTAGGCCTCCTTTTTTGTGCAGTCTGCGTTTTCTTAGATAATTTCAGAAATATTCCAAAATTTACGGATAATTAACTAATTTGCGGTAATCTGAAATGTAGGAGTGAGAAATCTCTCTACGCGAGCTCATGTTGAGCATCGTTTGCGGAGATTTGGAGTTTAGAAAAGAAGGAGATTAATATGAAACTCAATTTAATAACTTTATGTTCTGTTTGCTGTGCGTTGCTCTACGGAGATGTCTTAGCAGAACCAAAATGTGAAGGAGCAAGTACAGAATGGACTGCCGCTGCAGAATCAGGAAATCTTGAAGCAATGGAGCAAATATACGATAATTGCTTCGGAAAAAAGCTGGAGTTCAGTGACAACAGTATGGGAAGGGCTGCCCTGGAGGCTGCAGTAGAAAAGGGGCACTGCAACGTGGTAGAATGGCTAGACTCTATCATACGGAAACGTGAAAATGACATGGGGGGCCATCAATTCAATTTAAGAAGCGAAAATAAAGATGGCAAGCCAATGATGATAGTTGCGGTGGAGAACGGACACGAAGATATAGTGAAATATATGCTGTCGAAAGCAATGGATCCGGACATTTATACGGATAATATATCACGGAATTATAGAACTCCTCTGATGGTGGCGGCGGAGAATGGATTCAAAGACATAGCGAATTTGCTGTTAACGGGCAAAGGCTACCGCAAAGCGGATCCTAACAAACAAGATAGGCATGGGCGAACTGCGCTTGTTTACGCGGTGAAAAAAGGAAACGCTGGTGTGGTCGAACTGTTATTGGAACACGGAGCAGACACTGAAATAAAAGATGAATCCAAACGGACAGCCCTGATGTACGCGGTAGAGAATGGTGATTTAGATATAGCAAAGCTGCTGCTGGATTATGACGCCAAAATCAATAGAACAGGTGAAAACAAGAAAACTGTGGTAGATTACGCTGAAGGAAATGAGGAAATGATTAAGTTGTTGACGAAATACTCCAGAAGACCGGAGAACCAAAAGAAGGTCAATGCACTTAAACGAGTATGGAACAAAGTTACTAATAAAGGTGATAAGAACCTGTCCGCGGATTCCGAGGCAACTCTCAATGGTGATGATACAGAGACAGGGCAGGATATCGACGACCTGATTTCAAGCACTGATACATTAGTCGGCGAGTAAAAACAGGGTGTTTTTTGTAGGTGCTTCTGAGATTTTAAGAGAATTGCTGGCTTGTGGGGTGTTCTGTGTCCACCGCAGGTTTGTGAGGTAGAGGAGGGGGCTGGTCTCACACTATGTTTGCTGTTTAAATCTACGTAGTGAGAGGTCCCTGGATTTTATCCATTTTGAGTTCGCCGAATGATCGCGCTCTGGCATCTGCCGTGTTTCGGGTTCATTACCTCGTCGATCGCCGTCCCTGGTTTTTTGAATATTATTTCAAATGGAAACAAAAATGATGTCGACAGAAGCGAAGGCACGAGTTGCAAAAGGAGCATTGTCAACGGCGGTGGGGTTCGAAAATTTTGAGTTTTTTTTAATCCAAGTCCATTACAGTGATTTTCCCGAATTTTGCGGACAAATCGTCGATATGATGCAGGATGTAGCACATTGGGTCGAGATCCTGTACATCCAGATCGAGAACTGCTCCCCACTCCGTGCGGCTGTGGTGCGCCGCGATCATCTTCGCAACAAGATCAAATCCCGCCGCCATGCAAGTGGAAAATCCCCACTGCGAATGCGTCAGCCATTTTTTCTGGAAATCCGTGTTGAAACCTATCACTCCCGAATTCAAATCAATGGTGTATTCCCAAACTTTTCCGAAGTCATGCAGAATGCAGGCCGCGTAGACCGTGCCTTTGTCGATTTTGGGGTGCTTTTCCATGAAATCCTTCGCGATCTCGAGGCATTCGAAAGTATGTTCCAAAAGTCCGCCGAGATAATTATGGTGGATAGACTTCGCTGCAGGTGCTATTTTAAAAGCTTCAGCGTATTCTTTCACAAGTCCGAAAACGAAATTTTTGAGCTTTTCGTCACGAATAAGGTCGATGTACTCCTGAACCGCTGCAAAAATTTCTTCCCGCTGCTGCTCGGAAAGTCCGATTTTTCCTTCCTTTAGCAAAACAAAATCATGAATTACGTAGTCCGAATAGTTCGCCGGCAGATCGTATTTCATCAACTTTATCGTATTTCCACTCCTGAAAATCTTCTCGTCGGGGTACTTCCTCAAGTCGTTGGACCACATCACCGCCGAAAAATTAAACTTGCCGTCAGTGGATTTCAAATTCATGCGCCGATAATCGTCACCACGCTTGGTTTTCTGCAAAGTAGAAGAAACTATCATCAACTCAGCCAACCTCAAATCAGGTTTTTCAAAATCTTTAAAACTATCCATTTTATCCTCTGTTTGCTTTTACTTCGCTTTGTATTTAAACGATCTCAGTTTCGGATCAGTATCTATCAGAAGCTCCGCGATCTGTACGCTGTTGAGGGCGGCCCCCTTTCGAAGATTGTCCGTCACCGTCCAAAACATCAACCCGTTTTTAGTGGTGAAGTCTTTTCGAACTCGACTCACAAAAACCGCATCTTCTCCCTGAGCATCCAGTGGGGTTGCCGCTATACCTTCGTTTCTGCGATCCAAGGTGAGTATTCCCTCGAAATCGTCGAAAGCCTGATAGGCCATTTCATCAGAAATTTCCTTTGTAAATTCGCAAACCACGGACATTCCGTGCCCGATAAACACCGGCACTCGAACGCACGTGACCGCAATTTTTACGTCGGTCTTCAAAATTTTGCAAATTTCCGACGAAATTTTGTCCTCTTCTTCCGAAACTCCTGAACTGTAGAGGCTTCCGATAACCGGAATCGCATTAAAGGCAATCTGTTTGGAGAACACGTCGGTAATGACTTCTCCCGAAGAGACCACGGCTTTTGTCTGGTTATACAGCTCGTCGGTCGTTGCCTTACCTGCTCCTGATACCGCCTGATAGGTTGAAACGACAGCCCGTTTGATCGGAGCGACAGCTGTCAGGGCCTTCAAACACATCGCCAATGGAACAGCCACGCAGTTTGGGGTGGAAATAATTCCCAGTGGAGCGCCCTTTGACAAAGCTTTTGCATTCACTTCCGGCACGATCAAGGGAACTTTCGGGTTCAGCCGAAAATACGAACTTTTATCGATAATAACACACCCGGCCTCGGCTACCTGTTTCGCATATTTTTGAGAAAATTTTGAGCCCGCGCAAAATATCGCCAAATCAACTTTTGAAAAATCCACTGACGAAAAACTCTGTACCTCGAGATTTTGTTTTTTAAAAGAGACTTTTTTCCCGACAGACCTTTCCGAAGCCACCGCCACAATATTTTCGACGGGAAAATCCCTATCTGCCAAGATCTTCAGCGTATTATTCCCGGCATTTCCGGTAGCTCCTACCACCGCCACATTGTACTTTCTTGAATTTCTCATTCACTCCTCTAAACAATCAGTCCTAATTGATTCTAAGCTTTATTTTGAATAACATAAAGCGGTTTGTTTTAAAAATTTTGGAGTCAATTAGCCGGAGCGATTGGCGACGAAAATCGAAAACGAGAGTTTAAAACAGAATCGAGAATAGAATTGAAAACAGAATTAAAGGCGGAAATTGCAACTATTTGAGAAATTAGCTCCGTTGGCGGACAGAATTCGTCCGGGGGACTTTGACGAAATCATCGGGCAGTCGTTGGAAAATCAGATTTCCGCGATTGATAGTTTGCAGTCGCTGATTTTGTGGGGACCTCCGGGATCAGGCAAGACTTCCTTTGCGAAAATCCTTGCAAAAAAGAGCAAACTGCATTTCGAGGAGACTTCTGCCGTAATGCATTCGACTTCGAAATTTAAGTCGATTTTCGAACGGCTGGATTCCGACCTTTTATCGAAAACCATTTTGCTTGTGGACGAAATCCATCATCTCAATAAAAGTCAGCAGGATATTTTTTTACCGCATCTCGAAAATGGTTCGCTGATTTTGATCGGAACGACCACTGAAAATCCGTCCTTCGAGCTGCGGCCCGCTCTGCTTTCGCGGTGCAAGGTCATAACTTTTGATCGCTTGCAGTTGGGAGACCTGGACAAAATTTTGCAGCGCGCCGAAAAATTTATGGAAAAGGAACTGCCCTTGACTCCCGAAGCGCGTCAGCATCTGTGTTTGATGTCGGACGGGGACGGAAGGTACTTGCTGAATCGCGCCGAGGAACTTTTCAATTTACGGACTTCCGAGAAGCTAGATGTCGAACAACTGAAAAAATTTTCGCCGAAACGCGCCGCCGTATACGACAAAGGAAACGAAGAGCATTACAATTTAATCAGCGCGCTGCATAAGTCGTTGCGGGGATCGGATGTCGATGCCGCTCTTTATTGGATGCACCGAATGCTTCAGGGAGGTGAAGAGCCGCTCTACATTTTGCGTCGATTGATTCGATTTGCCAGCGAGGATGTCGGTATGGCCGATCCAAATGCTCTGGTTCAGGCGCTGTCGGCACATAAAGCCTACACAATTTTAGGGTCGCCCGAAGGAGAACTCGCAATAGCCCAAGCGGTGATTTATCTCGCAACGGCTCCGAAATCAAACGCCGCCGAAGTCGCTTTTTTTAAATCCCAAAAGGCCGCGAAATTTTACGGTTCTCTTCCCGTGCCGAAGAAAATTCGCAATGCTCCAACAAAGCTCATGGAAGAATTGGACTATAACAAAGGGTATATCTACGATCACGACACCGAAAACGCATTTGCCGGAACAAATTTTTTTCCAGATGAACTCTCGCGCAAAAAATTTTACGAGCCGAACGAGCGGGGCTTCGAACGGGAAATAAAAAAACGCATCGATTGGTGGGATAAGCGAAGGAAATAAAACAGGTCCCTTCTCCTTATCACAACAGTTCTCTTGGATAGCAGAAGAGTGCCAATTCTTTTATATCTCCCTCTTCAAATGATTGCAGCTGAAATTCAAATACATAATTATCCAGATTTTTTTCAAGAAATGGTTTAATCTCGAACAATTCGTCTTTGCTGTGGTACACCCCTATAGACAGCACTGGACGTTGATTTTTTATCGTATTGATCGCTCCTTTGATCAGTTTGAACCCCTGTCCTTCAACGTCAACTTTGATAAATCCAACCTTGAAATTATGTCTTTTTGCTTCCTCATCTATTGTTGTAACACTTACGATGTCGTCTTTCGGTTGCTTATGAGAACTTTCAAACGGGCACGCCATTATTGATTCGTTACTTACCTTTGCGTTTTTCACGCTTTCTCCCAAGGCTAGGGGGATCAATTTATATCCGAAAGCTATGTGGTTTAATTTCATGACTTTGTGAAATTTTTCTAAGCATGGTTTATAAAATTCATAGCAAAAGATCGTTTTGTCGGTATAATCTTTTAAGACCAAAACAGAATCCCCGACAAAAGCTCCGCAGTCCAGAATGTCCTTGTTTTTGATATAATCTCTGATTTTCTGACTGGCGAATCTCAAACCATGGTGAAAATAAAAGACTTCAGGAGTTAGAAGACAACCCAATAAGTTGTATTTTTTGTTTGCTTCCTGCTGTTCTCGTTCTTTCCAATTTTTCTCATGCTGTTGATGATCCAAGGGAAACATAAGATCCAAGTTTTCGAAACTGGATATTCTCTTAACCTCTTCATATGCTATCACTTTCTCGACATAATCAAGTACTTCATTTGAAGCTTTATCAAGATTTAAACGCAATTGATCTAATTTTTGTTTTACGTGTTCATGAAACATTTCGCTTCTTATCACGCTTGCTTGCCGAGAAGCCATATGATCGGGCACATATTTCCTGTAGAGCATCAATATCTTTCCTATGGTGTTTATGTTGCTCACTATTTCTTCCTCACGTTGGTACGTCGTATACATACCGATAGTCATAATTGTAGATAGAATCATAAGATAAACTAAAAACTTTTTTTCAGACTTTTTCATAATTCCTCCCTCAATAAAAAAATCTGTTCGGTGGTATGCTGACATGAATAAGTTAACAATTGATTAACACACTTGTTAAAAAACGCATCGATTGGTGGGATAAGAGGATGAAGTAACGCCTTGTCCATCAGAGGTATGATAACAGAAACGGAGAGGTTTTTTATTCATGGGAGAGGTATTTTTTAATCGCTAAGTCAGTATCCGTTAAGGTTTTACAAATTCACAGCAATTTAAAATTTTCCCGAATATTTTTCTTTTTTGTGCTTGCTATAAAAGCTAAGTTGCTAATTTCAGCGAATTTATCTTGATCGCTCAAAGTTCATGATGTATCATCAATCAACTTTTGGGGTGTAGCCAAGTGGTAAGGCAACGGGTTTTGATCCCGTCATTCGTGGGTTCGAGTCCTACCACCCCAGCCAGAAAAGATTTTTGTGGACATCCATTCATTCCAGTTGGAGGCGACCTCTATGAATGTCGATTTTATGAGTCTTGCTTTGTACGAGGCCGAGAGGGCTTTCGGTAGGGATTCCGTCCCGATCGGAGCTGTTATCGTGCGAGATGACAATCTTATAGTCGCGGCTGGAAACGAGGTCATGAAAAGAAAGGATCCCATCGCTCATGCTGAGATTTTAGCGATCCAGCAAGCTTGCAAAATTTTGGACATGCGGATTTTAGACCAATGTGATATCTATGTGACTCTCGAACCTTGTGCCATGTGTGCTCAGGCTATCTCATTGGCCCATATCCGAAATTTGTATTTCGGAGCCTGCAGTCCGAAATACGGAGCTGTCGTCAACGGCGCGCAGATTTTTCAACATTCTCTGCACAAGCCGAATGTTGTCGGCGGAATCTTGGAATCCGAATCGGAGCGTCTGCTGAAAAATTTTTTCAAAAATAAACGTTTTTAATATTTTTTTTACAAAAGATCTTTAAAGATTACCTTCGTTACTGTATAAAGTAGTAAAGTAAATTTTGGAGGAATAGTGCTCGTATTTGTACGTGACAACAATGTCGATCAGGCCTTGAGAGCCCTGAAGAAGAAAATGCAGCGTGAAGGAATTTTTCGCGAGATTAAGTTGCGCAGGCATTTTGAAAAGCCGTCGGAGAGAAGGATCAGAGAGACGTCGGAGGCAATTCGCCGCACCAGAAAGTTACTCAGAAAACGTTTAGAGCGCGAGGGCTACTAGTCCTGCGCGGCAGAGTGTTTCGCTTTAAGTTGGGGTCGTAGCTCAGTTGGTAGAGCGCGACGTTCGCATCGTCGAGGTCAGGGGTTCGACTCCCCTCGGCTCCACCATCCTAATTTGGACACTGGACATTTAGCTCAGCGGTAGAGCATCACGTTCACATCATGGGGGTCGCAGGTTCGAACCCTGCAATGTCCACCACCAGCGTGACGCTGCACCCAATCAATTGATTTTTAAGAAAATTTTACTACGTCTAAAAACGGTTTTCGGAATATACGTTGGGGTTGTCATTAGTTTACATCAAGTTCAGTACACATTTGAATTAATCTCTGAACGCCTATTTTCTTCAAATTCTCTCTCTAAAAGCCCAAAATTCTCTAAATAATGGGTTAGAGAGAAAACTGCAATTTCCGCTCAAATTAGAGTATTTTCTTTAATTTTACATAAAATGTTCTCTAAAAAGTTCGTCGAATTTTTTGGTTACCGAATGGTACTTAAAACGCAACCCATAACACATTGAAATACAAAGATATCCTCAATTGCGACTTCTCGTCAAAAGACCACAGAGAACGCCATAAAATGCAGATTTTCGCTGTTATATCAGGACTTACAAAGCGGGGTTAGAATTCCTACTCCCTTCCGAAGAGCGGTCGTTCCAAAAAACGGAAAAGTGAGCCGGAAAGAGAAACGTTGTTTTTCAATGAGTTAGCAAAAACGAAAAAATGGGCAATGCCCACCTAATAAGTGGGCAAATAACAAATAATCTCTGTACTGAGATCCTCGCATGATTCTCTGTCAAAGAACAATCCCGGATCTTCCGTTAATTCACTGAAATCAACGTAAGAGAATACATCTTTTTCTCCATTTTTTATTCTGGTTTTCAGTAAGGTGGCCAAGTCTGAGGCATCATCAAAAGACTTACAATTCTTGAAAATCGCTCCGATTAGCAACGAGATAATTTCGTGTAAGCAATCCTCTTCCTCATCCGGAATTAACAATGAAGGCACTACTTCTGTAGTTAACTCCTTCATCGGTAAAGAGTTTAAATAGTCCGCAATAAATTGTCCTGATTTGTATGACATCGTCGATTCCTCCCACCTTTCTCTTATAAAATTTCGATCTTAAATGCAGGAATTTGTTTTGCATCGATGCGGAGATTATCGCGATTAACCATTGCCGTACCGTTCAGGTGGCATCTATGAGCTTCCAGAGCCATGATTGCACGAATCATTCCCGTAGAGTTGCTCGAAATCGTGAACTCCTTAACGCCATTTTCACGACAGCATTTGATAATATCTTCGGCGTCTTCCTCGTCAATCATATCGTAAAAATTGATAAGGTCGTTGCCGGCCTCTGTGCTGCGCTTGTAAGCCCAGTAAACATCGCGATTAATTCCGAGCTCTTTCATCGTTTTGCCGGAAGCTTCTGCGGTTTCAAACTTCTCTATAAAGAGCTTATTATTTTCGTTTAACTTATTGATATTGTTCATTTTGTCCTCTATCCTTATCTTGTCTTGTAATATAATGTCTTTTTCTTCTTTATCAAGTTAATTCTTTGTTTTTATTGGGTTTTTATCGTGCCCAGTAAATTTTGCCTTCCAGATGTATTTCCAGATTTTCTTCAAAGTAGATTTTAGCTGTACGTTTGCTCCAATGTCTGTCAGCCTCAATACCGTGTTCAACATCAACATATTTAAACCAACCGTGTTCGCCCGTAGAAAACAGCGTCGCCGTGCCAACCAAAGGCTCATCATCTGTCATCAAAACATAATCTCTGGAACAAACTTTCTTCCACTCTATACCGTCATCATCGACAAATATATCATCGCTGTTTTTCGTATTTAACTTATTGATATTATTCATTTTTTCCTCTATCCTTACCTTGTCTTGTAATATAGAGCTTTTTTCTTCTTTATCAAGTTAATTCTTTGATTTTATTAGGTTTTATCGATTTTTCTTTTCAGACGATCGTCTTCTCCTGCTCGCTCCAAAGAAGCGGAATCCGCCCTGTGAGGATCTGTTGAGTCGAGAACTTTTTCGGCATCCAGCCGTTCATGATCCGCTTCTTAATCTTCGGGCT
>JAGABS010000081.1 GCA_017614525.1 Alphaproteobacteria bacterium | reverse complement strand
TTCCTTCATCGATAGTGGCAACGAAAAAATTTCTGCATCCTTCCTCGTAAAGTCTCTTGCTGACGGGAATAGCGCCGAATCCGTACGAATTTCCTTTAACTACCGCAGATACGATCGAACCTTTCGCAAGCTCATCTTCAACCTTATGATAGTTATAGGCGATATTATCCAAATTTATTACGGCAACCGACAACACCTGTGGCGCGACCTTGTCCAAAACTTTCTGAAAATCCATTCTTTATACCTGTTTCTACCTATTATCAGCTAAATTATCAAACTTTGTAAATTGACCGTCGAAAAACAACTCCACGGTGCCGATGGGACCGTGCCTTTGCTTGGCGATAATAATCTCCGCCTTATTGTAAGCATTTTGCATTTTTGTATACCACTTATCGAATTCCGGCGTGCCTTCCTGCGGTTTCATTCTTTCGAGATAATATTCCTCTCGATAAACAAACATGACAACATCTGCATCCTGCTCAATTGACCCGGACTCACGAAGATCGGCCAACTGCGGGCGTTTATCATCACGAATTTCAACGGCTCGAGACAATTGCGACAACGCGATAATCGGAATATTCAACTCTTTAGCCAATCCCTTCAGTGAACGCGTAATTTCCGAAATTTCCTGAACACGGTTGTCATTGCGCCGATCAGAACTTCCCTGAAGCAATTGCAGATAATCGATGACAATCAGATCCAGTCCTTCTTTACGCTGCAATTTCCTCGCTCGAGTTCTTACTGCAGAAACTGTCATCGCAGGAGTATCTTCTATGAACAAAGGGATATTTACCAGCTTTTTCTGAAGACCTCTGATTTTCCCGATTTCTTCTTCTTTAATTTCCCCCCGACGAATTTTTTCGGAAGGAATCATGCTCTCCTGGGACAAAATACGGGAAACCAACTGTTCAGCGGACATTTCCAGAGAAAAAAATGCGACCTTCCCAGCCCCTTCCCTACCCAGCAATTTATCCATCGCGACTTTGAACGCAATATTTGTCGCCAAAGCGGTTTTTCCCATGGACGGACGCCCCGCAAGGATAATCAGATCCGATCTGTTGAGTCCTCCGAGCTTTCGATTTAAATCTATAAATCCGCTGGTGACACCGATAAGCTTGTTTTCACTTTTGTACGCCTGTTCTATGGTCTGGACGGCCGTTTTCGCAATATCGGAGAAACTTATGCACATTCCCCGGGTATTGTCCATAGCTAAATCGTATAATCGAGCTTCTGCCTTCTCAATCAGGGACTCGCTGTCCGAATTCAAATTAAAAGTTGATGCCTCATGAACAATATCTTCCCCGATAAGAATCAATTGACGCCGATTATACAAATCATAGATGATCTTCGCGTAATCTTCAGCGCTGGCAACGGATACCACAGAGTTCACCAATTGAATCAAATAATTTCCGCTCTCAATTTTTTGAAGGCTGTCGTTTTTTTCAAAATATGACCGCAAGGTAATGGGATCTGCCACCAAATCCTGAGAAATTAACTTGCTGATTGCTGCAAAAATTTCTCCGTTTATAGGCACAAAAAAATGCACGGGAGAAACTATGTCAGAGACGTCCTCGAAACATTCGTTGTTCAGCATAAGAGCTCCGAGCAAAGACTGCTCAGCCTCCAAATTGTGAGGCAACTCTCGCATCTGTTGTGCTTGAAACTTCGACTCCAGCGGATCCATTTCTCTCTTACTATTAAAAAACCGTTAAAGTATACTACCGTCCGCAACTTTTAGCAAAAATTTTTAGCGAGGTTTTCGTCCCGAATTATTACAGTTTACTCGACGTAAGGATTTTTTCTCTGCCTCACGAAAATTCTCAACGGAATTCCATCAAAACCAAAAGACTTTCGCAAATTATTCAGAAGATATTTCTCGTAACTTGCGGGAAGATGCTCGCTGCGACTGGCAAAAACGGCAAAAGTCGGAGGTTTTATATTTGTTTGCGAAATATATTTTAACTTTATGGGCATGCCGTTAACTAACGGAGGAGGATTTTTCCCGACTGCCCACTGAAACCATTTATTGAGAGCGCTTGTCGGAACTCGGGTATTCCATTTATCGTAAAGTTCAAAAGCTTTATTAAAAATTCTGGCAAGCCCCAATTTCTCTTTCGCGGAAACCAACAAACACTGAACCCCCGCTAATTCGGAAAATTCATATCCGACCCGGCGCTCCACATCCTTTTGAATTTCTTCCGCATTTGCGACCGTGTCACTTTTATTCAATGCAAAAATTATAATTTTTCCTTCATCAAAAGCTTTTCTCGCGATGGTTATGTCTTGCTTTTCCAAAGGATGCCGAATGTCCATAACCAATACCGCCACGTGGGACTGCTTCACATACCTCCAAGCATCAGATACGGAAACATTTTCAACTTTTTCCTGAATTTTCGATTTTTTTCTTTGTCCGGCCGTATCAATCAGGGAAATCTTTCTGCCTCTGTATTCCCAGTTCAATGAGATAGAATCACGAGTAATCCCCGCCCTATCTCCTGTCAGCAAACGATTTTCTCCGATAATTGCGTTAATGAGAGTGGATTTCCCGACATTCGGGCGTCCGATGATTGAAACTTTCAACGGAATTTCTTTCTGCTCGGAAAATTCTTCTTCAGGAAAATCCAAACTGATCATCAACTCCAAAAGTTCATCGAATCCTAAATTATGCTCCGCGGAAATAGCGACCCCTTCTCCGAATCCCAACCGAGTAACATCGGCTTGTACCGACGGCTTTTCGCTCTTGTTTTTTATCACCACCACGGGACGATTCCCGCATTGCCTAAACGATTTTCGCAACCATGTTGCGACGGATTTATCATATTCCGTAATCCCTTCTATTGCATCAATAACGAAAAAGATGACATCTGATTCCGATAACGCTGCAAGCGACTGCAAATTCATGGATCTTGCCAGATCATCTTTTGAAAAGGTATCGACCCCCGGAGTATCAATAACCCTGATGCGAACTCCAAAGAAATCGGCATCCACGACTTTTCTGTCGCGGGTAATTCCCGGCATATCTCCGACAATAGCATTCTTTTTCCCCACCAGCCGATTAAAAAGCGTCGACTTCCCCACATTGGGCCGCCCTATCAAAGCAATTTTCATTTGTAGCACCGAATAACTTACGGGAGCAGGTTAACACAATACTTCATCGCAAACAATCCGAGTCGAAATTTCGAATGTTGAAAACACCTCATTCTGCGGAACAAGGTTTTGCTATACACCTGATAACAACATGCCGAAATATCATTTATCCGCCTTGTTAAGTCCGAGCATTTCGGCAATTTCATCGCACGTAAGAATTCCCTGATGAACTCTGTCGTCAAGAATAAATGCTGGCACAGAAGATATCTGCAGGGTATGCATTGCCCTTTGCTGTTCCTTCATGAGTCCCGCGGAATTTTTTTTATATTCTTGGTTGCTTGTGTCTAAATATTCCGAAACTTCCTCGAGATTATATCCTGCTTTTACAAAAATTTGTTTCAAAAATTCACGAGGAGCGGAAGACTTCATCCACTCCTTCTGAACATCAAAAATCGTTTTGTACAAAGCAAGCGCATCCTTGGATTTTCCGTAAAAAATCCTCATCAAAATCGCTGCTTCCAACGCCCCAAGATCATCGATATAGTTGCGCAGAATAACTTTCAATTTTCCCGTGTCGATATACTGTTTTTTTAACTTCGGAAATTCTTCCTTATGAAATTTACAACAGTGATTACAGCTGAAAGATGAATACACAACCAGTGTGTGAGGAGCTTTTTCGTCTCCTATAACGATATCTTCAAGCTTAAATGAATCAGGAATGTCCAAATTTTTCAGATTCTCTGAAAATGACTTGTTTTCGTCAATAAACCGGTGTTCGGACTCCTTATTGTCGTGAGCCCAAACACTCAAACAACAAAACAAAAAACAAATCGCCTTTTTCATCTCGTCAAATCTTCAAAATATTCACGGAATCGCCATCGAAATCGTTCAACACTACGATACTGTCTCCGATTTTTGCGAACTTTCGATCGATAGCCGTAGTCGTCGCGATTTTGCAGAGCTTATCCAAATTAAACTCTTTTTTCATAACAAGTGAGTATACGCCACACAGTAATCCCGCCTGCCGAGCAAGCTGGTCTGAACTTGTTCCCAGTATAATAGGACACGTAGGTCTAAACCTCGAGCAACAAGCTACATGATCAAAAGAATCGGAAAACATTACAATGCAAGACGCATTGCTGTACATCGCCGCGGATTTTGCCGCCTTGCACTTAGCATCCAACGCAGTCTGGTGCGGGCATTGAGCATTGTCTTCAATTCTTCTTACGCAACTCGGATCTTCCTCTGTAACCTCTATAATTCTGCTCATCATATGAACGGCTTCCAAAGGATATTGACCTGAGGCTGATTCCGCTGACAACATGGTCGCATCCGCTCCGCAATACACGGCATTTGCAACATCCGAAACTTCAGCTCGGGTCGGGCTCGGAGAAGTAATCATGGATTCCAACATCTGCGTAGCAACGATAACCGGCTTCCCCATTCTGTGACACGTATTTATAATCAAACGCTGCGCTGCAGGCACTTCCTCCGGATTCATCTCAACTCCCAAATCACCTCGAGCGACCATGATACCATCCGAAATTTTGGTAATAGGTTCTATCGCACGGACTGCCAAAGGTTTTTCTATCTTCGACAAAACCTTTGCTTTTCCTTTTATTATGCTGTGGGCTTCTTCCACATCTTCCGGATTTTGAACAAAAGAAAGCGCCACCCAATCAACCCCGAGTTTCAGAGCAAAATCCAAATCTTTTCTATCCTTTTCCGTTAGTGCGGGAATCGGAAGCATCACTTGAGGGACGTTAACTCCTTTTCTGTTAGATAACTGACCTCCGACAACCACCTTTACTTCCGCGTGCTCCGGAGAACAAGATAATACTTCGAAACGCAGTTTGCCATCATCCAACAACAACGACGTTCCTACTTCCAAAGCTTCCAGAATCTCCGGGTGCGGCAAATTAACTCTTTTTGTATCACCTGGAGTCTTGTCCAGATCGAACCTAAAAATATCCCCTTCCTCGAGAATAACCTTATTGTTTTCGAAAGTTCCTACTCTCAATTTCGGACCTTGAAGATCCGCCAAAATCGTCGGAGAAGAATGATGCCTGCGGCCAACAGATCTTATGATGTCATAAATTTTTTCATGTCCAGCATGATCCCCGTGAGAAAAATTCAGCCTGAATACGTCAACTCCACCGAGATACAATTTCTCAATAATTTCAGGACTGTTGCTTGAAGGACCGATCGTTGCAACTATCTTAGTATTACGACATCTTTTCATATTAATCTCCCAAAAAATTACCTCCCAATCTACAACTTGTTCAATGCGATGTCTAGCTGATATTTTATCTTGAGCGAAGATTAAGAACTCTTTTCTCATATAAAACAACACGCTATTTTTATAAAATTAATTGTATACGACAGATCCTTAAATCACGCTCTTCCGAATCTATCCAGAAACAAGGGCGAACGCAAACCTATTTTAAGAAAAGCCTTGCTCCACTTGTCCGCGAAAGGATCTCCGAAAATCAAGGCTTCATCCGCTTGTATAGGAATCCAGTAATTGGATGTAATCTCTTTCTCCAGCTTTCCAGAATCCCATCTGTAACAGCCTAAGCATAAGATTTTACGTTCGGGTTCGTCCATCACAAAAGAAAAAGTCCTCGCAACATTATCGCACACCGTCAGGAATATGTTATCCTGAACAGAGACCGTATTTTCCGACAGATTTTTATTGGTATGCAGAACGTAGCATTTATCGACATCCCGATCTCCTCCGATATGAATTTTTACGTCACCGATATCGCCCAATTCTATTCTAGTAAGAATCTGTAAAAGATGTGTCTCTGGCAGGATCTTATTTATAATTACCCCCATGGCTCCTGCATCAGAATGTTCACAAATATAAACCATTGATCTGCGCACATATGCATCGGAAAGGTTAGGCATCGCCAGCAATATCTTTCCAGTTAGATGTTGTATATCATTCTCTCTGTTGCTCATCATCTCATCCAGGTCTATACTGATATAGTACACTGCGAGGGTTAATTTTTTACTAAAATGAAATATTTTTTACGTGTTTTTTTCGTTTTTGCCTTAACCATTTTTATAAATTTTCCGACATTTGCTCTGAAATCAGAAGATATCCTCCTAAAACTCAAGGAATTGTCTTCAGACAGCGTCGCCACGTTCGAAATTAAGCTGCCAGAGGGATGGAAATTGGCTAAAGCTCCAGAGATTGTGTCAAAATCGGGGTCTGCGGAGTTCAAATATCAAGAGAATTTTAAGAAAATTTTGGAAAACAAATACGAGACTCGCTGTAAATTGAATAAAAACCGAAAAGATATCTTAAAATTCGACTTTTTCGTTTGCAAGGATATTTGTTCCGTGGTAAGCAAAGATTTTTTATTCAACCCTGCTACTTCCCTAAGATATCTCATTATCATGATAATATTCGGGTTCATCGGAGGCTTGCTGCTCAACGTTATGCCCTGCGTGTTACCGGTAATTCTTCTGAAAATAAAATACACGAAGTCACGTGAAACCGTGATTAATTCTATTGTCGGAAATTATTTAAGTTTTTTGCTGCTGGCTTCTGTTCTGAGCTTGTTGAAATTATCGGGAGAAACCGTTGGCTGGGGTCTGCATTTTCAAAACGTATATTTCTTAAAATTTACCGTCGTTTTTTTCTTTATTCTTTCCTTGATCTCGTTCGGCAGGCTGCATTTCCATTGGAATTTGGATACGGACAAACTTAAATTCCTGAAAAAAGGTATTCCAATCTTGAGTGACGGCAGAAACAAACTCATACGAGATGTAATTTACAGCATGGTAACGACTTTGGTCGCCATTCCATGCACAGCCCCATTGTTGGGCACCGCCGCAGCATTTGCCGTTCAAGAGTCTGTACCATATATGTTTCTGATTTTTACTGCTATAGCCACGGGGTTTTCTTTTCCGTATTTCTTAGTTCTGTTTTTCAAATCGTTGTTCGCATCAACGAAAACTTCCTCATTTTCCTTTGAAGGATTACTGAAAAAACCAGTATTCAACAAAATCATAAACTTCGGAATTTTAATTACTTTCATTTGGCTGAGTTGGATTTTATTTGGAAGTATCACCTCGGCCGAAATAATTTTCGTCTGTTCGGTTCTTCTTATATCATTTGTTTTGTTCGGAAAAAATTACAATAAAAGCGCCATTTTGCTACTGATTTTCACAATCTTCGTAAACTCCCCGCAAGAGAATACTAAGCCAAATAACATCGAACAAACAAATAAATTTGCGGAAATTTCCGAACTGGTAGAGCAAAACAACATAGTCATTTTAAACATTACCGCGGATTGGTGTCTGTCATGTAAGTACAATAAAACAAAATTTCAGTCGGAAGAGGTTCAATCTAAGATAAAAACAAATAACGTAAAATTTGTTGAAATCGACATTACAAAAAGAAATGACGCCGTTATGAATTTTATCCGAGATCATTCTCGGGTCGGAATTCCGTTTACTGTTATATTCGGACCCAAAAACAAATCAGGGATAGTTTTATCGGAAATCCCGACAGTATCCGAGATTGTAAAGACTATAGACCTTGTAAAATAATCGTTTTATAATGGCGGAGTTTATTTTTGATTAATAAAATTTGATTAATAAAAAGGAAAAAAAATGATTGAGAAAACTTTCGAGGATGATGTTTACCAAAATGCAAAGTCGTGGCCATTTGAAGAAGCTCGAAAGTTACTGAAACGCGAAAGCATAAAGAAAAAAGGATATGCATTGTTTGAAACAGGCTACGGCCCTTCGGGGTTGCCACACATAGGAACTTTCGGAGAGGTCGCCAGAACGACATTTGTTCGTCACGCCTTTGAGTGCCTTACCGGAATGAAAACAAAGTTATTTGCGTTTTCCGACGATCGAGACGGACTGCGAAAGGTTCCGGATAATATCCCAAACAAAGAGTTGGTTGAAAAATATCTGGAATTTCCACTGACTAGCGTTGTTGATCCTTTCGGGTGCCACGGCAGTTTCGGTGAGCATAACAACAATAAGCTTATGGAATTTTTGGATTCGTTTAAGTTTGATTATGAATTTCAGAGTTCTACTGACTGGTACAAAAGCGGAAGATTTAACGAAATTCTTCTTCGGGTTCTTCAGAATCATGAGGAAATTTTATCCATCATGTTGGCGAGCTTGAGAGAAGAAAGAGCCGCAACCTACAGCCCGTTCCTGCCGATATCTCCCAAAACAGGAAAAGTGCTGCAGGTAAATGTCGAGGAATATCGAGTCAATGACGGCACGATTGTTTTCAGAGATGAAGACGGAACTCTGACGGAACTTCCTGTGACAGACGGAAACTGCAAGTTGCAATGGAAAGTCGATTGGGCTGCGCGGTGGACAGCCTTCGACGTTGATTATGAAATGTCGGGAAAAGATCTGATTGATTCGGTGAAGCTGTCCTCAAAAATCTGCCGAGTTTTAGGGGGCAATCCTCCGGTCGGTTTTAACTATGAACTGTTTCTGGACGGAGAAGGCAAGAAGATCTCAAAATCCAAAGGCAACGGACTGAGTATCGATGAATGGCTGCTTTACGCCCCGCAGGAGAGTTTATCGAATTTCATGTTCGCATCTCCGAAGAGTGCCAAAAAACTTTATTTTGATGTAATTCCGAGACAAATCGATGACTATATCACGCACTTGGAGAATTTCGAGAAACAAAGTCCGAGCAAGCGGGTGGACAATCCCGTTTGGCATATCCACGCGGGGAACCCTCCGAGATCGGAGACAAAAATTTCCTATTCTTTGTTGCTAAATCTGGTCAGCGCCTGCAATACCGACGATAAATCTACTTTGTGGGGCTTCATTCGCAAATATATCAAAGATGCCACGCCTAAAAACAGACCGTTTTTGGACAGATTAGTTGGACACGCGATAAATTATTATCGCGATTTTGTGAAGCCTACCAAGAATTATTCCGTTCCGAATGAAATGGAGAGAAAAGCACTGACGGATTTAAAGGAATCGCTGAAAAATCTGCAGAGTCTGCCGAATACCGCCACCGCGGAGGAGGTTCAGGGTATCGTGTTTGAAGTCGGAAAGCGCTACGAGTTCGAAAATTTAAGGTCTTGGTTTATGTGTCTGTACAAAAATCTGCTCGGACAAAATGAGGGACCGAGGATGGGTTCATTTATCGTTTTGTACGGCATAGAAAACACCATCGGGTTAATAGACGATTCGTTGAACAGGTCGTAATGAAAGGGAGATTTTTCGGAAGGTTTTTACGGAAGATTTATTGCGGATAATTTTCAGTTGGGTACGTAAGAGCATGCAAAAAATGAACAAGCAAGAGGTCGCGCAGGTTTTGGAATGGTTCTCGGAAATGGGAGTTTCGGATATTTTGAATACCGATCCCGTCAGACCGTCGAACAAACAGATTTCTTCTCTCGCGGAGCTAAAGGAGGCAATGGCAAAAGTCGATATCTCCATAAAACATTGTGCGACAAATATGGTGTTTGGCACCGGCAATGAAAAAGCGGATATTCTTCTGCTGGGAGAGGCGCCGGGAGCGGAAGAAGATAAACAAGGACTTCCTTTCGTCGGACAAAGCGGACAGTTGCTCGACAAGGTTTTGGCCGCAATCGGATTGGACCGAACAAAGGTTTACATTACTAACATTTTACCTTGGAGACCTCCTGGAAACAGAACCCCGAACACCGAAGAGGTTGCCTTATTCCGACCTTATGTGCTGAAACACATTTCTTTAATTAATCCGAAGGTTGTGGTGTGTCTCGGAGGAACTTCAACAAAAGCGTTGTTACAAACCACCGACGGCATTATGAAACTTCACGGACGTTGGACTATGATGGAAGGAATTTCTGCAAAGATCATGCCGACTTTCCATCCCGCATACCTGCTGAGATCTCCGTCACAAAAAAGAGAATTCTGGCGAGACTTTCTCTTAGTCAGGGAAGAAATTTCAAGAAACAACTAAGCTTCAGCAAAAGGGTTATGCACCCAGCCAACGCCCTCCCATTTCTCCGGCATCTCCTCCGGGAGAAGGATGGTTAGAATTCCGTCGATACCAGTCCAACTCGAACGCTTGTGCTAGATGACTTGGTTAGAATTCCACCGATATCAATCTAGCTCGAACCCTTCCGGCAGCTCATAATTTGCGATAA
>JAGABS010000080.1 GCA_017614525.1 Alphaproteobacteria bacterium | reverse complement strand
TCTCCTCCTGACCCTTGGTATATTAGTCAAAATATTCTTGCTTTATAGCTTACTACTTTTTTTATTTACTACTTTTTCCATATCCGAACCATCTTAGAAGGAGAAGTTTTTCGAGCGGAATCCACATTTCCGCTTCAAATTTCATTTTATCACATACAAGGAAAAACGACTCAAGATAAAAAAAGATGAGATTTTCTCAGAAATTGCTGATATGGCTGTATCGGTACCACCATATCGCTGCAATCGGTACCGCTTATTTTAGATTGTTGTTTGAACGAGATGGCAACTTCACCGCTCGTAATGACTTTGGGTTATATTTTTTTGATAGGTATTGCTCCAAGGGTAGGGAACGCATTTCGTTTCAATCGACTAAGCTCCAATTTTGCATTTTTTGATGTCGAATCTTCCCATTTTTTCTTGTGCCACTCCAAAGCAATGTTCTCAAAAGTATTGGATACATTTTCTATTAATTCGTTCTTAGCTTGCCTTTTCTCTTGAACCGGATCCACGTTTTCTGAGATTTTTAGCTTTAACGCATCTCTCTTTTTTCGAGCTTCTTTCAAGGATATTCCTGGATATACCCCCAATGAGACCAGCTTTTCTCTTCCTGCATATTTGTATTTCAAATGCCAATATTTGTTTCCGTTGGGTTTTATCAATAAAAACATGCCTCCGCCATCGAATTTTTTGTAGCTTTTATCTCGTGGTTGAAAGTTCTTACATTGCAGCTCTGTTAACATCGTGTCCTCTTTTATCCCTTTATAAAAAGGTACCCCCTAAAGTACCCCTTTTTAAGCCCAGCTCTGAGTAGTTTTTTTGAAGACTTATTCAAACTAACTAAGATCATTATATACTGAAATTTGAGGAACTCAATAGATAATCAGATACAAAACAAGATTGATAAAAACAGAAACTTGGCGTCCCCGACGAGATTCGAACTCGTGTTGCCGCCGTGAGAGGGCGGTGTCCTGGACCACTAGACGACGGGGACAAAACTGATGTCAGACTAGAGCAAAAAACTCAAAAAATCAACATTAATATTCACGAAAAAGTAAAAATTTAAGGGATCCGCAAGTGAGAATTTTCAGAAGCGAGGCCTTACAATGGCATGCGCAATAAACAGCATGCTGGATAAGCAGGTCGTAAGGTTTCCGTAAAGTTTCACACATCAGTTTTGAGCAGAAACGTTTTACTCCAGACCGAAATAAACTCTCGCAAAAATCGACCGAAACTCGAGGAACTCAACAGACAATTAGATACAAAACAGGATTGATAAAAACAGAAACTTGGCGGACAGAGCGAGATTCGAACTCGCGAAAGAGTTACCCCTTTGCCGGTTTTCAAGACCGGTGCCTTCAACCGCTCGGCCATCTGTCCGCGAGCGCACGATGAAAGATAATACATTTCTTTTTTTTTTTCAATACAGATCCCTCGAACGACTTCGCTCCGACGGCTACTCCTAAGAAGCCAGGAAGATAAACAGGCTCTGAATTCCGTGAGCGACTTCGCTCCGCCAGTTACTCCTAAGACTGCTGTTCTTGAAACGCCGCTTGCAATCGACTCGTTTATTACGGCACACTTAATGCTTCCTGCAAATCGAAAACGGTTTCTTCGGCAGGAATCTCTCTGCTTGTATCCAAAACAACCATGTCGTAAAAAATCTGGGCGGTTTTCAGCAAGAGCGGCGAGGAAGGTTCTATTTCGTGGAATGATTTTTCTCCGACTTCGAAGACGCGTTTCAAAATAAAACTCTTGCTGTTTAAGCAAGCGACGATTTCGGTTATCGAGTTTCGGATTCGCTTGATTTTTCTGAACAACATGCTTTTGTTAAGGGAAATTACGATCAAACTTCCGTTGCTTTTCAAACATCGGGAAATTTCATTCAGAGTCTGCCTCGAATGCTTTGAAAACTCGAAAAAATTCACAACAATTACCTTATCGAAGCTGTAAGATAAAAACGGCAGATTTTTCTCATCCGCAACAACAGTTTGAAAGGGCCTGATTGCCGGCCATCTGCTTATTTTGTATCCGGAGGGGATTGCGTAGAATAACTTTTCGTTCCCCGACTCATTCATTTTATCCAATTTATCTAACTTATTCAGATAAGGATCTCCGTAACCGAGGACCAGCGTGGTTTCCTCAGGAGAAATTCTGTTCAACAGATACTGCGAGATTTTTTCGACTAAATCGCTTCCAGAGAGAGATGCATAAAAATCTTCCAACGAAGTAATATTTGAATATTTCATCTGTGTATGTATAATAAACTCCACGATAAAGTGTATACGCAGTTATTGTGCTTTGTCGAGTTTTGAATTGTTGATTTTTTGTTTTTTGGGAATTGTGATGACTAGGTCTGATTTGGTTTCTCGTGTTTCTGCGATTTTTCCTTACGTAAATATCGGAAATATCGAGAGGATTATATCGATTATTATTGATTTGATAGTCGATAAACTCAGAGAAGGAGGCAGAGTGGAGTTGCGTGACTTCGGAGCTTTTTCCATCAGAGAGAGAGATGAAGGTCGGGGAAGAAATCCGAGAAACGGAGAAAAAGTTATCATAAAAGCGAAAAAAGTCCCTTTCTTCAGAGCGGGAAAGAAGTTGAGGGATTCTGTTAACGGAAATACGGCGTATGGAAGTCATTTTTTTAAGAATGAGGAACGATAATGAATTGGCTTACCAACTTTGTGAGACCGAAAATAAGAGCGTTGGTCGGGAATGACGTTCCTGATAATCTGTGGAGAAAATGTCCCGGTTGTGAGCAAATGATTTTTCATTCGGATTTGTCCGGAAATCTCCATGTGTGTCCTCATTGTAACTATCACTTCAGGCTGCCTGTAAAGGAAAGAATATCCAGTCTGTTTGATAACGGAAGTGTGACTGAGATAGAATACAAATCGTCGTTAAATGATCCGTTGAAATTCAAGGATTCAAAGAAGTACTCAGACAGATTGAAGGGTGCTAAGGAGAAGACGCAGGGAGAAGACGCCGTCAGCGTTGTTTTCGGCCGCATGGAAGGACGGAAATGTGTTGCGGTTCTTTTTGATTTCGATTTCATGGGCGGATCAATGGGAAGCGCGGTCGGCGAGGGAATTATCGCCGGGACGGAGTATGCATTGAAGAAATCATGTGCATTGTTGGTTGTTCCTTGTTCCGGCGGGGCCAGAATGCAGGAAGGAATTTTTTCTCTGATGCAGATGCCCCGAACAGTGGCCGCGATCAATAAAATAAAGGAAGCTGCGTTGCCGTACATCGTGTTGCTGACGAATCCGACTACGGGAGGAGTGTCCGCTTCTTTCGCGATGTTGGGAGATTTTCATATCGCAGAGCCCGGGGCCCTGATCGCGTTCAGCGGGCCACGCGTTATCGAAGGAACTATTCGGGAAAAGCTTCCCGACGGATTTCAGAAATCTGAGTACCTGCTCAAACATGGAATGGTCGATATGGTCGTGGAAAGGAAGAATCTCAAGGAGGTTATTTCACGGATTATATCGATAGTTACGCACAAAAACAGGTAAGGCTTACGGCCCCCTCCTGAACATACCGTTGTTAATGAGCAATAAAGAAAAACAGACAGCAGAACATTCCCGCCCGCCGTCACTTTTCGGCATCTGCGATATCCTTTAGATCTATATCAAAATTTTGAAAATTTTTTGGCCGTCACTTTCCGGCGTCTGCGATATCCTTTAGATAGATAAAAATGAAAACCTTGCCTTTCACTTCAAGAATAATGTTTTCTTCGGCAACCCTGTTGCACCCCGAAGAAATCCCCGAAAATGACAGTTTTGTGTTGTCCATATCCCACTTGAGCCCGCGGCTTGTCACAACAGCCTCATCTATTCCCAAAATAGAAATTTTCGTGTGCTTCGGCAGCTTTATCTCCTTACGCCCCGAAATTATCATACCAACCAGATCTTCTGCGACAAGCATCGAGTTATGTTGATAAAATGTACTGAGATTCATTATGATTCTGTCGAGATATCCGCCGCCAATGCCGACAACTATTGCGGGAGCCAAACCATTTTCATCGATATAAGACAAAGCTTTTTCGTAATCCGTGGTATCCTGCCTGTCGATTTTTATGCAATTGCAGCTGTTGAGAACTTCCTCGTCGATACTGTCCAGATCTCCGATAACCACCGCGGGCCGCACACCGCACCGCAGCAGCTTATTCGCAGCTCCGTCCGTCGCAACAATTGGCATGTCGGTGTCCTTTATAAAAGGAAAGAAAATATCTCCGTCCAAACACAGAACCGACTTGTATCCCCTTGTATCTATCATCATATTTTCGCTTTTCCGCACTGCTGACCCCGACTTGTGATTTCCGTATCGATTACGCCCTTTTGTACTTATTATCGTATTTCAGCTTTTGTATTATGGATATGACAGAGACAGTGCCGCCCAAGACGTTGCTCCAAACAACAAAATTGTCGTTGACACTGAGGCCGTGAACAATCCAGGCAAAGGACCCGACAAAATAATTTATCAGCATTACCATCGAAATGTCGTCAGTGGAATGAGTCTTGTAAGACTTTATCACCTGAGGCATCAGCCCGATAATCGCTGTGATCAAAGCAACGTACCCGAAAATTTCTCCCAACATTTTGCTCCCCCTTTTCTTATGTTTCTGAATTTTTTTTTAATCTTACTCGTCCAAAATTGCTTTTGCATATTGATTTGCGGAAAAAGGCTGAAGATCGTCCGCTCCCTCTCCCACTCCTATGGCAAAAATCGGAGCCTTGTACTTTTGGGTCAAGGAAATTACCGCTCCGCCTTTGGCCGTCGAATCTAATTTTGTGACGATCAATCCGTCGATTCCCACCTTGTTTAAAAACGACTCAACCTGAAGATGAGCTGTTTGTCCAGTCAGACCATCCAACACCAAAATTGTTTTGTGCGGAGCTGTCCCGTCTATTTTTTTTATGACCCTTTTTATTTTGTCCAACTCGGCGATCAAATCGTCACGATTTTGCATGCGGCCTGCGGTGTCTATAAGAACTATGTCATTATTTTCGGATTTCGCTTTTTCAATTCCCGAATATACGACACCGGCAGCATCCGCCTGATCTTTTCCGTGAAAAACCGCAATGCCAAGCTGATTTCCCCAATATTTCAACTGCTCCACGGCCGCCGCTCGGAAAGTATCTCCGGCAATCATCAGCGGATTGTGTCCTTTCTTTTTAAAAACATTGGCTAATTTTGCGATCGAGGTTGTTTTCCCGTTTCCGTTAACGCCGATTACCAGAATAATTTCGGGATTTCGGCGCGTCGATTTGTCTATCGAGTCGAAAAGATTCGCTTCGTAAGGCTCGAGCAGACGTGTTATTTCATCCGCCAGAAATTTTTTGATTTCAGACTCAGTGGCGTCCCTCGGAAATTTCTTGTCCGCCAACTTTTTCGCCAGCATTATGGAAGTTTGCGCACCAACATCGGCACGAATCAAGGCATCCTCTATTTCCTGATAGAAATCCTCGTCAATCTTTTTCCCGACTATTGCCGTCAGAATGCTTTCGGATGTCTTTTTAAAAGTTTTCTTTAATTTATCAAGAATCCCCATCTAAAGCCCTCCCCTGACCGCATCATCTTCTGTGATCTCCATTAAAGCTCTCCTATGATCGTATGATTTTCTGTTTTTACGCAATTTATCCAATATTCCTTTCCCGGTTCAAGCTCAGATAATGACTTTACCGCTAAAAAGGAATCCGTTTTCGCGATTTCCTCAGTTTCAGCCAAAATATGAACTTTTTTCCCGACAAATGTCTGTAATTTCCGACCTAAAATTTCCGCCGCGTCTTCTCTCAGTACTTTCGCGCGAGCTGCCGCAGTTTTTTTTAGAACTTGCGGCATCAAAGCCGCCGGCGTCCCGGGCCGTTTCGAATACGGAAACACGTGCAGCAGCGAAAGATTTCCTTCCACCAATAATCGCCTCGTGTTTTCAAACATTTCGTCGGATTCGGTCGGGAAACCCGCGATAATATCCGCCCCGAATATTACATCAGGCCTCTTTTCCAAGATTTTCGAATTTATTTCAATTATTTGCTCTCGACTGTGTCGCCGCCCCATCCTTTTCAAAATCATATTATCGCCGGACTGAATACTCTCGTGGATATGCGGCATCAGCCGCTCTTCCCCGCCAATGAGTTCAATTAGTTCGTTGTCGATGTCGGCAGGGTCCAGGGAAGACAGCCTCAGCCTCGTTAATTCCGGAATATTTTTTAGCAAATACCTGATAATCAACGAAATATCCGCCTGCGGAGACATATCCTGCCCATATGATGAGATATTTACGCCAGTGAGAACCAACTCTTTATAACCCTGTTTCAGTGCTTTTCTGGCTTGAAAAACTATTTCGTCTTTATCAAAGCTGACGGAAGGCCCTCTGGTCAGTCTCACGACGCAATACGTGCATCTGTGATCGCATCCGTTTTGAATCTGCACAAATCCCCGAACCCTTTGATTGCCGCACTGTACCGTAGATTTTTCGCCGGAACCGTATTTTAAATATTGTTCCTTAGATAATTTGATCTTGTTGGAAATAATACCGACCACGCCATCCATGCCGAGGTAAAAATCAGGATTCAGCTCAACCGCGCAGCCCGTCAAAACCAACTTTATATTCGGGTTTTGCTTGCGGAGCTTTCTGATTTCCTGACGCAGCTGCCTTTCCGCTTCCGCTGTTACAGCACAGGTGTTTATTATCGTGTAATCAACCACACCAAGCTCACCCGCAAACCGCTCAATCGTTTCAGATTCGCAGGCATTCAAACGGCAACCGAAATTTATAACTTTTCCCATCTAGCCGACCACAACGCGACTCACTTTCTGCATTTCTTGAGCTTTCAGTGTTTCTTTCGCTTCTTGTCCTCCATCGAGCTGTTCCGAACGGCCCGAAACAACCTTACTGATTATGCTGAAAATATCCTCTGCAGCTTGAGGAATCTCTTTATTTTCCACGGAAAAATCATACTCGCATGAATGAGCGATATCCAGTCGAGCAGTCAAAAGCCTTTTCTGAATATCTCCTTCGTTTTCCGTATTTCTTCCCCGAAGGCGCTTTTCCAACTCTTCTATGGACGGCGGATTTAAAAAAATCCCCGTAATATTCTCGGTTATAAACCTTCTTACCTTCTGGAATCCCTCCCAGTTGATAACAAGTATCGAGATATCATTTTTTCTCATACTCTCCTGAATGCTTGCGAGCAAAACCCCGTAGTAATTTTCATAAACCTCAGAAAATTCAGCAAACTCGTTGTTTTCTATTTTTTCTCTGAAATCTTCCTTGGATAAAAATATGTAATCAACGCCGTCTTGTTCATTGTCACGAACAGCTCTCGTCGTACACGTAATCACCCTCGACAACTGCGGATTCTTGTCCAAAAGATACCTGACAACCGATGTCTTTCCCACAGCAGAAGGCCCTGAAATAACGAAAAGATGCCCCATAATTCCCCCTCTCTCACGAAGCAAGAATACCGCAAATCTCGGCAATTTTCCATAGGCTAATTCGTTTTACCTGGAATCGAGTAGGTCGCGAGAACTCTTACCGTTGTTCTCCCCATTTTTACCTTATGGTATATCTTAGATCCATAATCGGTTACGCCTTCATACTCTCTTCTGAACGGAAAATTCAATTCGAAGGAAACCCCCAGTTTCCTGTTAAAACGTTTGTGCCCGCCTATTCCAAACAAAGGAATGTATTTTATGGCATTCACGGAACTGATTTTTATTCCGTCAATATAATATATGTACTCAGCTTGCATACGCTGCACTCCCAGCTTTAAAAAGGCAATCGTTCCCATATTGCGGAAAATATATCCTCCTTTTATTGCTAATTCCGGAGTCATACATGGAGTTTTCAGTTCTCCGGAATAGGTGCTGTATTCAGGTCCCCAACTGGACAAGGTCCTGTCATAGTAGTCATAGTTGAATATCTGCATATCTCCTTCCTTCCTTTGCGATTTCCAAAAATCCAATAAAAACATACCGCCAATAATAAAGCTTTTTTTGAATTTCTTCGAATAATCGAGTCCGACCGAAAGCATAAAATTGTCTATATTTTGTTTTGATCTGGTCAAACCCGTCCTGATAGTCGCATCGAAAGACGCCATGGAATAGGTTAATCCTCCCAGAATCTTCAGACCGTCATATTTTATTGCATTCTGCTGCGCTTTTTTACTGATATCCGAGTAAATTTCCGGCCCCGAATCGTCCCACGAAGTATTCCCTCCCTGCGCAAATACATCACAAAACAATAATCCCAAACAAAAACAATTTGCAAATTTCATTTCATCCTCTATCGTTGCATTAATAAAATATAAAAAACATTTTATTAAAAAACAATCTATTATAAACATAAATCGCTGGAAGATCATGCTGCCTGTTTTTCTAATTATTCCTCAACGACGATATGTCCAAACGGTATGCCCGGGAGAGCCTGCCAGCCGTATTTGGCCTGTATCGCCTATACTCCCTATCGAACAGCAGAAAATCAAAAATGGCCTATACTCCCTATCGAACAGCAGAAAATCAAAAATGGCCTGTACTCCCATCGAACGGCAGAAAATCAAAAATGGCCTGTACTCCCATCGAACGGCAGAAAATCAAAAAAATCGATTCAAATGCAAAGGGCAAACCGTTGAATCCGCACAATACCGCTTCCAGACGCCATTTGGTTAACAGATGGTTAAAATTTGACCAAAATCCCTTGTCGATGTACAATGTCAGCAGGAGTGGTCTGATGGGTGTTTGCGTAATGATATTTTGAGGATATTGGAGAATTATTTTGTTGAATCTGTTGATATTTTTGTTCTGTTTTTTCGTTTTTCTGGTGGTTTATTTTATTCCGGTTATCATCGCAAAATATCGAGGAGTAAAGCACTTCGGCTCCATTGTGGTCATTGATATATTTTTGGGGATGACTTTTGTGGGATGGGTGGTAGCTCTTGCAATGGCATGTTCCGATAACCTAAAAAGAGAATCGGAGACGGATCAGTTGTCTTTTTGAGTGGCTTTTTCTAATCTGTCGTTGATAGCCGCACCTATTTCCGTATTCGGGATCGGCATGACGCATATCCTTCGCGCGTCGGTGGAATCCAGTTTTCTCAGCATAAAGAACAAATTTTTCGCAGCCTCAGCCAGATCGGAGTTTTCGCTCAAATTCAAACAATATTTTGCACCCGGAATCGGGTTTCCGAAGGCCAAAAGCGCGTCTCCTTCTTCTATTTTCCGAACGTTTATGACGATAGGTTTGACTGGTTTGTAATGGCTGAGTCTGGATACTTCCACCGTCCTCCCTGTGCCTGCTGAGATCTGTGTTCCTACAATTTTTTGAATTCCCGCCGCAACCAATTTAAACCCGCATTTGCGCTCGATTTCCTCCTGCGAAATTGCACCTTTTCTCAAAATTTTCGGCCGATTTTCCTCGGATAAATCTATGATGGTGGATTCTATTCCCAGATTGCAGGGACCACCGTCCAGAATCACCAAATTTTCGTAATTTTTCAGGCTTTCGCACACAGATTGAGCCGTGGTGGTACTCAGTTCCGACGACGTATTTGCGCTGGGAGCCGCCAACGGAAAATCCAGCTTTTTCAACAGATTAAGGGCTACTGGATTGTTTGGAACCCTGATCCCAACTGTGTCTCCGCCTGCCGAACACAACCGGGATATTTTCGAATCAGTCCTCTTCCTCAGAACAATTGTCAGCGCTCCAGGAAGAAATTCCTCCGCCAACAGTCTCGCTTTTGCGTTTACTTCCACATCTCGAGATATCGCAAAAAATGAAGAATAACAAACACTCACGGGATTAGAGAATGGCCGGTTTTTGCACCGAAAAATCTCAGCCACCGCCTTATCGGAGTAAGCATTTCCCCCAAGCCCATAGACAGTCTCAGTCGGGAATGCCACCAGTCCGTCATTTCCCAAAACTTCGCAGGCAAAATCCAAACTACTCACGCCACTCGCAGCTATGATTTTCATACCAACGCTTCAGTTTGTTTATGAACTGCCGACCGCCCGACCAATCAAATGTCAGCGAGCGATTAAACGAGGACGGCTGTTTCCTGTTCCTTCAATTAACAGAGCCTCTTGCCCCTCGTACAAGCGGGTATCCATTCCCTGAACAACGGCTCTCCTCGATCCGTCTTGCATTCTTACGACATATTCGTATGCATTCTGGGATTTGAGTGCTTTCTCCGCGTAAGCACCACCAGCTGCTCCGGCCAGAGCACCGATTCCCGTCGCCAGAGTCCTGCCTCGACCGCCCCCGATCATGTTTCCGGCCAATCCTCCGGCAATACCACCCATTAATATGCCGGCCTGGTTGTTTTCGAGGTAGTCACCTTCTTCGACCACAACCGTTCTGACACTGACAACGGTGCAAGGATGAGAAACCATACCTCTTCCGTCTAACGCTCTTGCATCATAGGCATTCGCGGAAATATTTCTCGCGCAACCCGTCAGCAGCAACACCCCGCAACACAGCACGGACGACAGTAAAAAGATTTTTTTCATAATTTGCCTCATAAAAGTACCTTAGTATTTATATCATAACATCAGATCATTATCAAAAATTAACTAAATATTAACTTTTATCTGATGCAACGACCTCAAAAAAGCGCACGGAATATGAACAATTCTCACAGATATTGTGGCAGGCTGTTTTTTTCCAAAAATTAAATCTCCGCGTAGCAAATTGCGGAGCAATTCTAATCGAGTTTGCCGTCTGCACGCCGACTTTGATTATTTTGCTACTCCGTATCAACGATTTTGTACGAACAAGTGACTATTTCGACTCCGCATCAACGTTTGTTTAGATGATTCGAATAAAAATCGAAAAATATTGTCAATGTTGTTTATATATTCGAGCTTTTTAAAACACAACTCCCCTTCGAACGAAGGAGAGTTTGTGTGTTTTTTGTTATCTCCCAAGGCGGCCCCTCTTCCTCAAAGGTCCAATCCCCTCAAAGATTTAACACCTTCGGGAATCAACACCTCAATTGCTGCTGCCAGCCTGTGAATTACTCCTTTTTGCTAAAAGCAAATTCTTCTCCACATAGTATTTAGTAAGCTCGTAGTCTTTCCAGTAAATAGCTTCGAACACCTTTAGGCTGTTTTCAAAATATTCCCTCATCTCTTTCGGATTTTCGTTAAACGCCCCCTGATCCTCCAAGATCTTATAAGCCTGATCTGTCAGAATCTCCCGGCACAAAACCTTAACATTCTTGAAAAAGTCCTGGAAATACTTCCGAGAAGCCTCTAAATTTTTCCTGCGATATTCGGCAACAGCCGCATGGTAAAGACAGGTGTCATAGAACAAATCCGAGTAGTTATTCCTCTCTCTGTCCTTTTCAGTGAACACATTCACACATACGCGCATAGCTTCATCCAACCTGTTGAGACGAATTAAGCATTCCGCTTCGTGACACTTCAACTTGAACAGATAATCTCCCTTCATTAACTTCGTAAATATCGACCTGGCTTCCTCGAAATATTTGTATGCCCGGGAAACTTTATTCAGACGAAGATTGGATAATCCTCTCTCACGAGCAATTATACCTTTGACATACAGCGTGTCGGCGTTGTCGTATTTGGATTTATTGATCATATCCTCCGTTTCCTGAGCCAAATCCAACGCCTGATGGTATAACGCCAAGGCATTATAAATACCTGCGAGCTTAGCCTTTTGAACATTTCTTCTGGTCGCAGTCTCTTCGAATTTATCAAACTTCTCGTGAGACAACACTTTTATGGCCTTCTTCATTATGTCCACGGCGGTGCGTGCATTGCTTCGATTTATTCCATCCATGAAGTAGTTAAAGGACATGTTTTCATAAATAGTAGACTCAAACAATTTCTTGTCGATCTCCCCGATCTGAGCAGACTGAAGTTGATCCAAAGCGACAGTAAAGCACCTGTTGGACTGTTCGAACTTCTTCTGTCTCATACGAACAATACCCAACATGTTGTAAGCGTGAACCTTCTCCGCAGTATTGTCTCGAAAAACCTTCAGGCTCTCGCTCAAATATTTGTCCGCCAGAGAATTCTTGTTCATGACCGTGTAAATCTCTCCAATCCTGGACTTTACTTTCGCCAAACTGAGTTCATCTAAATATTTATGCTCGTCATTCAACGCAATAACTTTATTGAGACAAGTCAAAGCCTCTCCCATCTTGTAAGATTTCGTCCTTAAAATTCCAGCAATTAAAGACAGCAACTTAGACCTGTCACTTACTATTTTCGCCCCTTTAACATTTGAAATCTTAGACAACATTGCCTCCAAATGAGGAAGAAGAGTCAATTTCTTCTCGGCCTTATCGAAAAGCACATCGGTTATTGTGTGTATTCCTGACGCTATCTCATCGTCTGTGAGAATTTCCATGACGTAATCATACCCTATCTTGTGGTTACTTCTGTGAATGGAAATCTCTGTCCCCGAATCCGTTACCAAAGACCTCTCTCTGAGCTTCCTTATAAAATTATCAGCATTGATTGTCCCAGCAATATCCTTCAGCACATATTTCGGAATATTCTGAGAATCCAACAAGCACAAGGCCAACAGAAGCAGTTTGTATTCGTTTTTGTTGTTCAAAATCTCTCCAAGCGACGAACTTATAATCCCGTATCGAGTCTCGCTGTATCCGGAATTCTCCCTCATCAATTCTCTCTGCTCGACGTTAAGCTCATTAATGCTTTTTCTCAGTAACTGGGAATACTCATCGAGAGAAATGTGTGTGTTTTTTATGTAGTAGGCCACGGCACACACGTCCAAAGGGAACTCCGGCACTACTATCAAAAATTCCGAAATATTTTTTCGATCTGCAAAATCGAGCTTGGCGAACTCTTTCCCGAAAACAATACTGGAAAACAGCTCTCTTTTCTCCTGTTCCTCCAGTCTCCCTATATTCACCATAGACTCTCTTTTTATGAAGTTGTTATCTCCCAAATTTTGATTTCTGGTGGTAATCAGAACACAACCCCGCCCCCAAATCTCTTCATTGGCAGGAAAATACTCCTTGATGCTTTCAAACAGTCCGACGTTGTCTATTAAAAGAACCCAATCGCTCTTCTGTTTCAGCAACATTGAGATAAGTCTGACCAATCTTTTCTTTCGATATTCTACTTCATGTAAACTCCTTATGATATCGATTTCTCTTCTCTGATCAGAAGTTACGGCCAGATGATCCGCCAGCTCCATAAACGAGTTGTACAATGTTTTTTCCGTCTCCGCATTGATTTCAAATTTGACATCCCCCTTCAGCAAGGACACGACTTTCCTCGCTACCGTAGTCTTTCCTGCCCCACCTGTCCCGAAGATCACAACGGTTCGTATTCCTTTCTGCCATTTCAGTTTCTGAATTACCTTATCTTCGATATGCGGCCTGTTCAAAAAATTGTCAGAAAAATTCGAAACGTTCGTTATTTCAAGCGGCTTTTGCTCACGAGGATAAAGGAATACGACCACCGCCAACAAAATCGTCAGAATCAATATCAGGGCATGCAAAAATCTTTTGTCATTGCCCAAAACCGAAGCCTTCTTTACTAAAAGATTTTCCTTGTTCTTTTCGAAGAAATCCAGTAACTCTCTTCTGGAATCGGTCTTCGTCTTCTCCTTTAAATTTTTCATATGGTAGTCTATAGTCTTCACAGACACAGACAACTTCTCAGCTATCTCCCGATAAGTTGCCCCTTTTTTCAGCTCACTGACAACAGACATCTCCTGCGCGGTAAACTTAATCCCATTTATTTCAACTTCATCTTTCTTGCTCATTTTATATCTCTACTCCAAAGTAATGAGCATATTTACCACATTCGATTAATTTTGTAAAGAAGAAAAACTAAAAATTATCTATATTTTTTGACAAAATCAAAAAATATAGTCAATTGAAGATTCCCAGACAACATCTATTCCCACAGTTTTTATTTGGGGCCAATATTTGCTCGGAATCCTCATTAAATCCTTCTCGGTCGTCACCAGCTGAGCTCTCAGTCTGAAAGCTTCCGACAACATTTCTCCGATTTCTTCATCTTTGTATGGATAATGATCGGGAAAGGCTATTGTCTTAGCAACCTCAAAATTTGAAAATATACGAAAAAATTTTTGCGGATAACCAAGACCGCAAAAGACCATAATTCTGCCGGAAATGCCATCAAAACTTTGCTTAATACTGCCATAACAGACGGGAATATCTTCAAACGACGCGACATTGTTGTCCCCTTCCCTCTTCAGTACGAACAATGCGTCTATATCAGATTTAATTTCGTCAAAATCCAACCGATTCGGCCCCAACGGAAACATTTCGCCATTGCCGAACAGCTGATCGTTGCTTATCACGACTATTTTTTTGGTCGGCTCGAGATATTTTTGAGTAAGCCCGTCGTCTAAAATCAAATATTCACATCCGTCGATCACATTTTCTGCCACGTCCGCGGTTTCAGCCCGGTTCTTCCCGACAAATACATCAAATTGTTTCGAGAGCATCAGCGGCTCATCTCCAACATCCACGTAACTATGAATCCTGCTGTCGACCTTCAGAGCCCCGCCTGTACTCCGCCCGTACCCTCTGCTCAATATTGCGAACTTTTTGTTTTTTTCCTTCAGCATCTTACAGATCGAACCCACAACGACGGTTTTCCCCGATCCTCCCAGCGTTATCCCACCTACAGCCAGTACCTTCTTCCCATGAAGTGAAACGTCGCAGGGCATATGATACCTGTAATTCGAAACAGCCCGATAAATCTCGCTGATCGGCTTGAGACACAACTTTCGCAGCAGCCCCGGATCTTTATACCAAAACTCGGGAGTTTTAAAAAAGATCATAGACACCTCCTAAACCCCGAAGTTTTGAGTATCACCTTTACCTTCCTTTCGGAACCACTGCAACATTGTATTTCTTCGGAAGAAGAACAAATGACAAGAAAAGCGCCAGAGCACAGCAGGCAAGACTGTATATGAAGGTATATTCACAGCCCAAAATGTCAATATCCCAAATCCAGCCAGCTATTTGGGAAGCAACCCAATATCCTCCCCCGAGAATCAACGAATAAATTCCGATGGCCGTTGCTCTCAAATAGAACACTACCTGC
>JAGABS010000079.1 GCA_017614525.1 Alphaproteobacteria bacterium | reverse complement strand
TTCGGAGCAATCTTTCCGAGCGGAGTCTTGAAAATTACATTGAAATCCAATCCGTAAGAATTGTTGTATCCTTGAGCACCGAAAGCGAAGGTTACGTTCTCGATCGGAGTAAATCTGTAATTTCCGCTGAAACGAGGCTTACTGCGGTATCTGATCTTATATGGATCATCTACATCATAGTGATGAATAAACGCCATAGTCAAATCGAAATCATCCGTTCCCAAATCAGGCATATCGTATCCGCTGAAATAATCAACTGTGAAAGTTTCCGACCTGCTCACCTGATCCGACTTCTTTATAGTAACTCCCGGCAGTTTGGCCTCTTCTCCCAAATCATCCACAGTGTAAGTTCCCGGAGGAAGAATCGTCACTCGTAAAATCTCGTCACCAAGCCTGACTTCCACCTTGCTTAACTTCGTAATGACGATAGGCAACCCTGGATTTATAACATTTCCGTTACCCCCCTGCCTGGCGATGTTAATACCGCCTCCTGAAAACGGCTGCTGAAATCCGATGGTGTTTCTGGTCGCAACGTCACCGACAATAATTTGTATGTCATGGGCTTTGTCGGTATAAATCGCGCGGGTGTAACTTCTGTAGAAGTGAGATTTATCTATCGTATTATCAAATCCCCTTTGGGCAGCTTTATTGATACCGGCACTGCGATAATTATCAAAAAAGTCAGGAAGATTTCCCGTAATCCTGCTCATAGCCTTCGGACTTTTTAGGAATCCCTCGTATTTTGTGGAACGCCCATACGAAAAGTCCGCATCAATTACCAAATTTCCCAAATCAAGAAACGGGTTAAAGCAAACCATCGAAGTATTTTTCGGTCCGAAAGGATAAGTGTTATCTCCTCTCATGTGAGCTGCCTTCACATTAAGGAAGCTTCCCTCAAAAAACTTCATTTCTGAATTTTCACCTTTATCTTCAGCGAATAACGAACCACATACAAAACATGCAACAACAAACAGACCTGTTTTTCTATACATACAACCTTCCTCATACAAAAACCGCGTAATGCTATCACAAAAAACACAATTTGTGAAAAATTATTTAAATTTATTGGTAATACAATTCCTTATCTTAAGGCTACTTCTGCAGAATATGACTCACACTGAGAGCCAATCCCGTTTTGTTATCTATCTCGACCAGAAGTCCAGAGAAAGTCCCCTCCCCCGTCGCCGGAGTCAATCTGCTTGTGCCGAATCCTCTCAAAAATCTTTCGATACTCACCGACTTTTGAAACCCCAACACCGAATTATAGTCCCCACACATCCCGAGATCAGTTTGATACGCCGTGCCGTTCTCCAAAATTCGATAATCCGCCGTCGGTATGTGAATATGAGTTCCGAACACCACTGAAACTTTTCCATCCAGGAAGTGGCCCATCGCGAGCTTCTCCGAAGATACTTCAGCATGAAAATCGACGATAATTGCTGAAACATTCACGCCCAACTGATATTTAAGAAAAAGTTTTTCCATGAACACGAAGGGATTATCTCCGATCAGCGACATATTTTTCTGACCCAACAGATGCACCACGACTACTTTGCGGCCGTCGCGCAGAGAATATTCACCGACGCCTCTGCCGGGCAGCTTATCCGAGGTATTAGCGGGTTTCAGCAAACGCTTATCGATGGACAGCATCGGGAAAATTTCCTTCTGATCCACCAAGTGATTCCCTCCGGTTAGGACATCCGTACCTATATCAAAAAAATGATTTGCTATTTTCGGAACCACCCCAAACCCATGAGCGGCATTGTCGACATTTACGATGATAAAATCGACCTCCTTACGATACGCGGTTATATATTTCTCCGCAACTTCCCTGCCGGAACGCCCAACGACATCCCCGCACATCAAAAACTTCATTTTGCACTCACCTGCTTTTTGTATTCACCCGTTTTCATCCGCTTTTCGCTGGATCTTTTTGTTTTTCTATTTTTTCTTTTTCACAAAAAATTTAGGGGCGGAACGAACCAAAGTTTTTCTGCCCAGCTGGTGAAGTTTAGCAGAAATGCTGTTATCTACCAACGAATAATATGAAGGAAGGAAAGATATATCGGATTTTATCTTACTGGCCGCCCTGGCTATGACTGGAGTGTCACGAACCTGAAAATTCCTAACTTTATTCCATGTGTTGTAAACCAATGAACAGTACGGCTTATAGTGTCTCGCAGCTTTCGAGTGATAATATCCGACTGCGTGAGTCCACGAGTTGTATGTATTTCTTAAACTCATGAAAAATCTTGCCGCGTAATTTACGTTTGATTTCGGAGTGAAGGCTTCCTCCAAATTTTTGAAAGCGGTACTGTGGTGCAGAAGATTTACCTGCATGCATCCGACGTCAATGTTACGAATTCCTCTGGCCATCAATCTCTTTACGGTGGCGATTGCGGCACTTTTGGTCGTGCAGTAATATCCTCTTCCGTTGGCACAGATAGTCCAAGGCCACGGCCTTTTTGATTTCCCGACCGCTCTGCCCGATTCCACCGTAGATATCGCCAACAACAAACGATTTGGGATGCCGTGCCTCTTTTCCGCCTTAATTATCTCACTCTCGCACAGTTCATGTTGTCCGAAATATTTGTCTTTTTCATCCAATTGCTTCGCGTTATTCGGAAGGGTCGAAGCAGAAAATCCCAATCCTTCGGATGAATCAGTTGCATTGCTCTTATCATCTGCTCTTTTTTGAGCGTCTTTTCGTAATTCATCTGGTTTTCCGACCTGAATCGAAGATGGGGATTTTTCCTTTCTCGCAGACAGCAACAATTCATTTGCATTCAGAGAATTGTCAGATATCAATTTTGCTGGATCGATACCCGAACTTACCGCAGACTTCAATAAGGATAAATTTGAATTGTCTCCGTTCGCGGGTAAATCCGCACACAGGACATCACCAAAAAAAACTCCACAAAACAAAAACGCTTTCGCTACATTATCCAAAACTTACTCCTAACTACTCGCCCACATCGAGCAAACCCGCTGAAATAAATTCAACAATGAATAATATAGAGATAATTAGTTAAAGCGACGTTAATCTAAGATAAAAACCCCTTTTTACTACGATTACGGTATAACAACACACCGAAAACCGCCTGCCAAAAAGGTTCCCGATAGTGTCTTACAGCGCTTTTATGATAATGTCCCGAGAAACTACCTGTCGAATCGTATTTCCTACGGCGTTCTCCAGAGTCATGCGAGCGTGAGGACAGCACGAACACGCCCCCTGCAGCCTCACTGACAAGACATTGCCGCGAAAATCGACAATTTCGATATCCCCGCCGTCCGCTTGCAGTGCCGGTCTAATGTACTTATCAACAACTTCGTTTATCTGAACCAAAACATTCTCTGACATCTCGCCCTCTTTGATTTTTACTGCATACTGAATTCAACACATGCCCGATTATATGCTAACTCGATAAGCCAATCCACAAAAATAACAAAATCTTTTTTAGAAACAATAAAAGATAACGAAAGACGATAATTTTTTTCAATGATCAATGTCACTTGATAAATTGGTGTTCGCAATATATCATTGTTTCTGTTGGATATAAGGAATGAACATGGATAAAGAAAAAGCTCTCGAGGCGGCTCTCGCTCAGATAGAAAAGGCTTTCGGTAAGGGTTCCGTAATGAAGCTGGGGCAGCATGGTGGCGTAATCGATATCGAGGCGATCTCCACGGGATCGATCGGATTGGATATGGCTCTCGGCGTCGGGGGTTTTCCGAAAGGAAGAATCATTGAGGTTTTCGGTCCGGAGAGTTCGGGTAAAACGACTCTGGCTCTGCACGCGGTCGCAGAGGCTCAAAAAACAGGCGGGAAATGCGCATATATCGATGCTGAACACGCGCTGGACCCCGTATACGCGCGTCACCTCGGGGTGAATGTTGACGAATTAATTTTGTCTCAGCCTGATACGGGGGAACAAGCTCTGGAAATCGCTGATACGCTGGTTCGCTCGGGCGCTATTGATATTTTGGTCGTAGACAGTGTCGCGGCTCTTGTTCCGAAAGCGGAAATCGAAGGAGACATGGGCGATTCTCACATGGGACTGCAAGCTCGCTTAATGAGCCAGGCTCTGCGAAAGCTTACCGCGACAGTTGCAAAATCGAATTGCATTATGATCTTCATAAACCAAATTCGTATGAAGATCGGAGTGTTCTTCGGAAATCCTGAAACGACTACCGGAGGAAATGCTTTGAAATTCTACGCATCCGTAAGGTTGGATATTCGCAGAATAGGATCGTTGAAGGACAAAGATACGGTCGTCGGAAACCAGGTCCGCGTAAAGGTTGTGAAAAACAAGGTCGCGCCTCCGTTTAAAGTTGTGGAGTTCGACATCATTTACGGTGAGGGTATTTCCAAGGTCGGAGAGCTTCTGGATATGGGAGTAAAAATCGGAGCAGTCGAAAAATCAGGTGCGTGGTATTCTTTTAACGGAGAAAAAATCGGCCAGGGAAAGGAAGCCGCTCGTACTTACCTGAAAGAACATCCGGAGGTTGCGGATAAGATTGAGAAAAAAATCCGAAACAGTGCGGATTTAGTCTCAGAAGTCAGTGAGGATATTTCCGACGATAACGTGTGAAACTCGGAAAGCTTCAGCGTTTCCGTAAAGTTTTCCAGGTATATCGACTGTGTAAAACCGGTCGCGTAAGGAGTTGTAAGGTCCTCGTTGGGTCGGACACTTGACAGCCGGAAAGCGAATAAAATGATGAAGATATAACAATATCGAACAGAAATAAAGAGGAAATTTGAAAAATTTCCTCTTTTGTCTTTAAAAATCATCTGAAAACCGTTATAGTGTAGACATATTTTTGAAACGTTTATCATTAGGTGAGAATTATGACTGAATTTTTTGAAGGGCAGTATGTTGTTTATCCTGCTCATGGCGTTGGTGTAATTAAAGGCATCGAAACTCAGGAAATTGCTGGGGGAAAAGTTCAGGTTCTGGTTATATCGTTTTCAAAAGACAAAATGGTTGTAAGATTGCCCGTGAACAAGTCAATCCGCCAGAAAGTACGCAATTTGTGTTCCAAAGATGTTATGCAAGAAGCCTTGGAGTGCCTGAAAACTCCGGCAAAATCAAAAAAAATGATATGGAGCCGCCGCGCTCAGGAGTATGAAAACAAGATTAACTCGGGAGACCCTGTTTCGATCGCTCAGGTCATCAGAGATCTACACAGAACTCCGACTCAGCCGGAGCACTCTTACAGCGAAAGACAGATTTACAAAGAAGCAATGTCTCGCTTGTCCAAAGAGTACGCCATAGTTGAAGACATGACTGAAGACAAGGCCCTGGGCATCTTGGAAAAAGCGCTGCAGGCAGCATAATGATTTTTGTTTTTTTATATGTAAGAATGTTGTAGATTCAATAGATGATTGTGTTTTGGATTCAGGGAATTTGTAATGGCAGAAAGTAAGAAGAAGTATAACGCCGAGTCGATTACGGTATTACGGGGACTGGAGGCGGTGAAAAAGCGTCCGGGTATGTATATCGGAGATACTGATGACGGCACCGGGTTGCATCACATGGTTTTCGAGGTGGTAGACAATGCAATCGATGAATCTTTGGCAGGCTACTGCGATTTGATAAAAGTTACCATTCACCAAGATGGGTCGGTGTCGGTTTTGGACGACGGACGAGGTATTCCCGTCGATATTCACCCTGAAGAAGGTGTTTCCGCTGCAGAGGTCATTATGACTCACTTGCACGCGGGGGGAAAATTCGACCAGAACG
>JAGABS010000078.1 GCA_017614525.1 Alphaproteobacteria bacterium | reverse complement strand
TTTTCAAATTAAATTTTTCGAAAATCAAGTCTAACAACCAAGACCGCTTTTCGGACTGAGAAGCTACTTCGCCCCGTGCTCCAGCAGATATACTATTATTCTTTCATCGTCTTTTTGTTTTGCGATCTTCAACGGAGTTTGGCTGTTTTTGTCTTGCTTATTTATGTCGGCGCCGTGATTCACCAGATACATCACTACCTTTTCTTTTTCCTCCTCCCTCAGACAGCCCCAGTATGTTGAAAAATGCAGTGGAGTTTGTCCGTGGTTATTCTCTTGGTTCACCGCAGCGCCGTGCTCCACCAGATAAGTAATCATCTCTTCATTGTCCTCCAGAGCGGCGAGGTGCAGCAAGGCGTGTCCGTGTTTGTCTTGTTGATTTATATCTGCGCCTTTCTCCAACAGATATTTCACTATATTTTGCCTGCCGCACATAAATGCTATCTTCGTCGGAAAATCTCCCTCATTATTTTTTTGGTTTACATTCGCGCCTTGCTCTATCAAGGATTTTATTTCCGATGAAATATCCCCATCTATGCTTTTTTGGACTCCGTCGACCCCTTGTTTTTTTTCACCTTTTGCTGAATTTTCGTCATTGTTGGCCTTCACTATCGCGTGATGCAACGGAGCATTTCCGTTTTCATCCTGTGCGTTAATATTGCTTTTTGTGTAAAACTCATTAGCAAGATCAACCAAATTTACTGCGGAAGGATGTCTCTTATTTGGATTAATTTTTCCGAAAATATCGACCTGACGGATTTCTCTTTTTCCGTTAACGTTCAAATTGTAACTCGTATCAACAAGCATTCCGGAAACATCTGTTGACGCACACACCAAACTTGCAAACAAATAGCATTTGTTCATATTTTTTCTCCCAATATTATCTATATAAGTATGTATTTTAGCTTTTATGTCGGAAAAATCTCAATATAAAACGCATAAATTATATTAAATTTTATTAAAATATTTTTACAGTAATTCTTTAAAGATTCGCAGAACTCTATTCGATAAGTTTTTGTGATTAGCGGAGAATTGTACAACTCTTGAATTTTTCTTGATTTAAACGGGAAATGTGCTGAAAGTAAAATGTTCTCATTCTAATATGTCGATTGCTTCGTATCCCAAGTTTGTGTGCTGAATCAGCAATTTTATTTTTTTATTCGGCTCGATATCCTTTAGATTTAACTTTTTCAGAAGACAGGCGTGAATAAAGACATCATCTCCCGAGCGAAGCTGTGCGAATCCGAAACCTTTTGACGGATTAAACCACTTCATCACGGCTGTAACTTTTTTTGTATCTTTGCTTAGCGGATACTTGCTGTGCGAGAGTAGCTTTTTTATTTTTATGATTTGATATCCTCTGTCCGACTTTTGTACTGTGCAAACGATAACGTCATTTTTGGCCAAATCTTTGACTGCCGACTGATTTACAACGGAAAAATGAATAAAAACATCTTCGGGAATACCTTCTATTTCTACGAAACCATAACCTTTGTACTGGTTGAACCACCTTACTATCCCGGTCATTTCTGTAGTACTTCCGTTGCGCATCTTCATATATCCACACTAAATATCTAACTATCTATTAGCTTCATCCTATCGCTAAAACTTTTACATAAAGTTAATTTCCTTCATTTTTTTTCAAAACTTCGTTAAAGAATGGTTAAAGTTTGTGGGAGGGCTCGTTTTATCCTATTGACCTTTGTTCGGAATGCATATAAATTGAACTTCGGTTAGGTCGAGTGGCAGAGTGGTTATGCAGAGGACTGCAAATCCTTGTAGATCGGTCCGATTCCGGTCTCGACCTCCATCTTAGATTCTAACTCGTTGAAATGTCAGAGCTTTGTAGTATCCGGAAGGAGAATGAACAGTTTAACCAGGGTGATATTTTTCAGAATTTTCAGGACCACGGTATATTCCACGGTGGCCCTAGCTTTTTGCACGTGGATCGTTCAATCTTCTAAGTATATGGAGCTGCTCAATAATAATTTGAGTCTGGCAAGGTTCTTTCGGCTGACATCTTTTTTGTCGATTGATATTATTGCCTTTTTGTTGCCGATTACTTTGGCGGTGTCCGCGGGATTTGTTTATCACAGGCTGGCGGAGTCGAATCAGATGGTTGTGCTGCAGGCTTCAGGAATTGCTCCGCAAAGGTTGCTGACCCCTTTGATGGAACTGGCCCTTCTGGTTTGCGGATACCTGTATGTGAGCAATGCGTACATCTCGCCGACTTCCTGGCGCGAATTCAGACGAATTGAATTCAATATCAAAAACAATATCGAGCCACCTGAAAATGCGGGGCGGATTTTTTCTGGCAGTAATTTTTCGGTATATGCACAGAAATACTACGGAGAGTGTGTTTTCGGTAATATTTTCATAATTGATTCGCGAGAAAAAGAAAAAACATACACTCTGTTTGCGGCAAAAGGAACGATCTCAAACAATATTTTGACCCTTTCAAACGGAGAAAGACTGGAGGTAAATTTTAGCGGTCATAAAAATTCCGTAACACAATTTCAGTCCTATATCTATAATTTGAAAGAAATTCTCAATATACAGGAGGCGCAAACGCGTCCGAACGAAAAATTTCTCACGGAACTATTGAAAGAATGTCCTGGGGATCCGTCAAAGACCGAGGAACAAAAAGCACTGTTTCATCAAAAAATTTTATCTCCGATATTGGCTGTTATTTTTTCTCTAATGGCTTTTTTCTTGGTCGGACTAGCTCCTTACGTCCGCAAGATTACCTATTCGAGAATTGCCTTTCTGATTATGTTTATAATAGTCGTACAAGGAAGTTTTTTGGCTCTCGCGAATATCGCGGCGAAAAAAGAATTTTTCAATTACATAAATTACGTTTTTGTTTTCGTTATGCTGTTAATTTCGATCTTGGCTGTGAGAGAAAAACATTGGCAGAAAGAACGAGGCACGAATAGCGAGAAAGAAGTATGAACAGAGTTTTATTTAGTTATATTTTAAAAAAACAACTAAAAACCATAATCTTCGTTTCTGTTTCAGTATTTTTCCTGATTTTGCTTTTTGATTTCGCAGAGGTCAGCAGAAAATTTTCCATAACAAATTTTTCGGAGATCTTATATGCGTTGAAGCTGTCGTTTTTGCGGACTCCGATAACTTTTTGCGAGATTATCAAATATGTTTATTTTATAACGGCGACTTTCAGTTTGTGGGATTTATGTCGATCTCAGCAAATTACGATTCTTAAATCGATCGGCAGATCGCCGAAGCAAATTTTGATTCCTTTCATAAGTTTCTCCATATTCATCGGAATGTTTTGGCTGTTCGTTTTTCATCCGATCGGTATAAAATCGGAAAACATGTATAACAGAGCCGTCGAAGATAAAAATTCAGCATCCATAGAGAAAAATAGCGACATTTGGATTGATTTCGGAAAGGATAAGTATGTGGTTTTCATAAAAACCATTGACAAAAATAAACTTTCGGGTTTTTATCTGTTCGATTTGAAAAAGAACGAACGCCTCGTCGCGAAATCAGGAGAAATTGACTCAAATATAGTAACGCTGAAAAATGCGACTCTGCTGAAGGATAATAATTTTCAGCATTCGGAATCAATAAAGATTTTCGATAATATTTCGTCGGAATTGATTGAATTGCTGTCGCTGCCGCCTCATCGGCACAACATATATTCGTTGTACAAAGTTTATAAAATCCAAAAGCGGGATAAAGTTAACCTGAGACTGTACGAGCTGGCGCTGCAGAAACTTCTGGCGAATTGCGCTACTTTCATACTGTTTGCGCTGATCGCCGCGGTGATTTGTTTCCCGATAAATCGTTACAAAAGTAAGACAAATATCGCGATAAAAGTCATCTTTTCCGTGTTATTTCTGAGATTTTCGAACAGCCTACTGGAATCGATGGCATACGCAGGGGTAATTTCCGTGGTATTATCTTCGTGGGCCGTAGTGTTGATTTTGATATTTTTGTCGATCGCTGTTTTGGTATGGAAGGAAGCATGATTTTTTCGCTTAACAAATTAAGTAGGTTTGTTTTAGTCTGGGAAGGGATATAGAAAAGGGGTTATCCTGTTTTTATTGGAAGACGGTATGAAAAAAGTTTTACTCGGTGCTCTTATTTTATGCAGCAGTTTTGTTTTTTTCGGAGTAGAAATTTCCGCTGCGGATATTTCTTCTTTAAACTCTAACGAGACGAACATCTCTTTTTTAAATTCTAACGAAACGGAATACAGAAATGGTGTTGTGGTGTGTCGCGGAAACGTAATCGTAGTTTACAACAAGAAAATTATTTCGGCGAATCAAATATCTTTCGATGAAAAAAATGACATTATAGAAGCCGAGGGCAATGTCATCATGAAGGACGAATTGGGCAACGCATATTTTGCGGATTCCTTTCGTGCGGAGCAGAATTTTAAATCCGGCCGGGCAGCAAATTTAAAAATCATCACTCAGGATAAGACTCGCTTGGCCGCTGAAAGTTGCTCAATAGTTGACGGTGAATATTTACTGGAAAATACCATATTTACCCCGTGTTATGAGTGTACGGAATCAGGTTCTTTGACCTGGCAGATGAAATCGAAAACCGTAATCTTTAATCCGAAAGATTGCACTTCCTATCAAGACGCCATAATAGAAGCGTACGGCGTTCCGGTGTTATATACTCCGTATCTTTCCCATGTGAGCTCAAATCTGAAGAGAAAAAGCGGGTTTTTGATCCCGAAATTTTCCTATACCTCGCGGCAGGGCTTCAGCTTGTTGCTTCCTTATTTATTTTCAATTTCAGATTCACAGGAATTCATTTTCAAGCCGATAATCACTTCCAGGATAGGCCATGTTCCGTGGATTTACTACGACTGGAGATTTCCAAACGGCGAATTTAACATAGACGCCAGCTTAACGGATACAAAGTCCGTCGATAAGGAAAACTCGGACGAAAAAATCCAGAAAATTAAACGATCAGGGTACCGTGGACACATTTTTTCAAAGTTTCGTTATGAGTTGAACGACAATTGGTGCACAGGATTTAATGTAAATTTAGCGTCCGACAGATACTATCTTAAGAGATTTTCATTTTTTGGAGAGGTCGACAGAACTTTGGAATCAAGAGTGTATTTGGAGGGATTTAACGGCAGAAACTACACTATGGTGAAATCATCGGTATATCAGAGTGAATATTTGGATGCCGCGCCGAATTTGCTTCCAATGCTGGAGCACAGTCATTATTTTCAGGTTTTCGGAGGAACACTGAATTTCGACACTGCGTTCATAAACATGGTTTTCAAAGACGGAAGACTTTCGCAGAAATATATTTGCAATCCGTCTTGGTACAAGGAAATTCTAATGCCGGGCGGACACATATTTGAAATTAACGCCGCTTTGTCGACGCAGGGATTGAAAGTAAAAGAAGAAATTCGATCTGACTACGATTCGTATTTTCAGGCGACGCCTCAATTAAGTCTAACGTGGAAATGGCCTTTGGTTGTCGAGACTCCGCTGCATGACTTGATTTTCACTCCGGTGTTGGGAACTTCTCTTTCCAGGAACAAAAAGAACTTCGATATCTTTGAAAATTCGCTCGACGAGATCAATGAATCGAACGTGTTTTCCAATAACAAATCGATTTCTCCGTACAACATAGATTCCGGCAAACGCTACTTTTACGGATTTCATGCCAACGGATATCACGGCACTAAAAACATCTATCATCTCGCATTGGGGCAGTCTTTCGAACTAACCGAACCTCAGAAGCGGGTGGAATCGTCGGGCCTGAAATACAAAAAATCGAACATAGTCGGCGTCCTGGATATTTTCTTTACCCAGAATTTAAATTTTTCCTCAAGCGGCAGTTATTCTCAGCAAAATAAACATTTTGATCGAATAGAAGCCGGAGTGAATTATAGCGACGAAAAATTTTCCGCGGGAGTTATGGGCTTCAAGGGGAAACAGTGCTATTACAATCCGTTCAAGTCTCAGCAAAACGCTATAGATGAAAAAAATTCCGAGAAAAAGTACAAAGGAATGGCATTCAACGCAAACTACAAGGTCAGTCCGCAAACACAATTTAATTGCGGAGTTGTTCTGGGAAACAGATTCGAAGATAAATCCAATAGCGGAAAATTGAAGCTGTTGAAACACGGAATCGGCGTTAATTTTGAAAACGAATGCACAAAAGTTTTCTTACAATATGAACGCGAAAACAAACACAGGGGAGATCTGCGGCCCGAAACAACAATCAGAGTCGTTGTTCAGTTGAAAAAGCTGGGATAATTGCGTCTGGAAATTTAATCATCCGGAAATCGATCATTACTCGCAATCATTCAGCGAAAAAATCGAGATAATCTCGTTTGGAAATTTAACTTTCGAGAAATCCGCTGTTTCTCATTGTCGCGGTTTTATTCTCTGAGTATTAACCATTCATTAATGTTTGCGCAGTATCGTGGATTCTGATTCGATCGGTCTGGCGAAGCGTTTTTCCGCGTTATCGTGACACTCTGATTGAGCGCAAATAAAGGAGGCAAACATGAAATCGGGTTTTTCGGGTGTATGTTCAATCTTGACATTGCTGTGCAGTAATTATTCTTCCGCGATGAATGTCAGAGAGAATCAGCATCCGCCAATATTTTTCCGACGAGAAGCACAAAATCAGCGTCATGTGACTTTTTCTCTGCAGGAAGCGCGCGCGAATCTGCATCGACCGACAATTCCCAATCAGGGAGAACCGAAAAGCGAGTCAGATACAGATGATAGGTTTGTCCTAAATCTAAACAAAATATCCGACGAAGAATTAAGTCAGTACAAATCTTTCTACAAAGTAAGAAATCTGGAAATATGCGTCAAGCATCTGCTCCATCAGGAAGCAGAGCCCCTCCTAAAATTATCTGCGTTGCCTTTGCAACAATTGCAATCCTTGAAAATAGTCGGGAATATGGGAGAAAACAAGTTAATACAAAAGAATTTGGATGATCTGTTGTCTAAAACTTCGCAATTGAGGGAGCTGAACCTTTCTGGCAATAAACTGAAAATATTCCCGAAGGCGATATGTAGATTACAAAAATTGGAGACACTGGATATCAGCAAAAATCCTCAGCTGAAAAAGTTACCGAAGTCTCTGTGGAAATCTCCAAATCTCCGGAAAGTGACGGTAAATGCGGATTTAGTGTCTTCAAATCAGGTGCCTGAATATATCGATCTGTTGAAAAATGAAGAAATACTGACGTTATTGAATTCCCACAGAAATAAACATAAATTGGACAATTCCCAAATAGAATTTACGCGCAACAATCTTCATTCCTGTAAAGTAATCACTATTAATGGCTGTCATTGGAATGACGAAATTCAAGCGTGGGTCAAACCTTCATCCAAAAATTCTTCCAAAATTGTAAAGCTAAAAAATATGTCTCTCGCAAATGCTTTGATCGACTACATAAAAGGCAAGGAGCATTGGAAGGCGGCAGAAAACCTGATGAATTACGGGGTCGATATCGGCGCGGTAGATATTAATTCTCCGGACAAATACGGAATTCCTATGCTGATAAAGGCCGCCGAAAGCGGACGTCTGAGGGTAGTACAATACTTGGTTGATCACGGTGCAGATATTCACATAAGAACTAAATTTGAAAACACTGCATTGATGGGAGCATCTCTATTCGGTCACCTGGGCATAGTAAAATACTTAGTTAGCCGAGGCGCGAATGTCAATGACCAAAACGCAGGCGGAGAAACAGCTTTGATGAGAGCAGCCGGACAAAGACATTTGGGAGTTGTTAAATATTTACTCCAGCACGGGGCCGACGTAAACGTCCAAGATAGATTCGGCGGTACCGCTCTGATGAAAGGCGCATATTACGGATCTTTGCGCATTGTAAAATATCTGACCGAACATGGTGCAGACATCAGTATCCGAGATAACAACCGGAATACTGTATTAATGCGAACTGTCCTGGAAGAGCAGCTTAGTATCGTAAAACACTTGATTAATCAAGGGGCAAACGTCAATGATCAAAATAAGGACGGAGAAACCGCGTTAATTAAGGCCATCAGGGAAGAACAATTTTTAGTCGCAAAATGCTTAATGGAGAACAATGCCGATTTTAACATCACTGACAATGACGGAAAATCAGCATTGTATTTCGCTCTGGAACGACTGGAAAAAGCAAAAGACAAAGATAAACCTAAACATCAGGAAATAGTGAAATTGCTGGAAGCAGGATCAAAGAAAACGAAAAAATAATTCAGCCATCCAGAAATTAATCCCATACGTGCTACCGTTCGGATTTAATCCGCAATTAATGTTTGAAATTTTTCAAAACTGCGATATATTCCTGACGTAAGTGTTGGATGCGGGATAACAATGCAGGAAACAGTTCGAAAGTCAAAGAGCAGTTTGCGGGGTTTGACAAGGCTTTACGCCGTTCAAACCATGTATCGGAAGGAATTCGAATCTTCGTCTTTGGAAAAGATCATCGCTGAATCAAAGGCAAATCCGCAAATACTGATTAGTGATGAAATTTCCATGAATGAAATTGATACGGAATTTTTCGAAGAGTTGCTGACAAAATCCAGAATACACCAAAAAGAAATAGACAAATTGATAGAGGAAAACGTCGCCGATAATTGGTCATTCGATCGTTTCGATAAGGTTATGCAGGCCGTACTTCGTTTAGGAGCGTGTGAAATTATGTTTTTCGAAAGCATTCCCGCCAATGTGATTTTTAACGAGTATATAGAAATCGCGAAAGCCTTTTTCCAAAAGAGCGAAGTATCGTTCGTTAACGGAATATTAAATGCAATTTGCAAGCAACGCAGAACGGTGCAAACTTCCTGATAAACTTGCTCTTTTCTATTGACCTTTTAGTACGAAACGGGTAAAAATGCAGGGTATGGCGAGTGTAGCTCAATTGGCTAGAGCGCCAGATTGTGGCCCTGGAGGTCGCTGGTTCAATTCCAGTCACTCGCCCCATTTAGTTTTGGAGAAAGAATTGAGCGGTTTCAATTATGATGAGTTGGTTCAAAAGGCTCTGGTTTCCGTGGTGAAGCAAGTCCTTTCGGATGTTTCGGTCAGCGGGCTGACGGGAAATCACCATTTTTACATTCGGTTCAGAACGGATCATCCTATGACACGGGTTCCCGGGTTTTTGAAAGAACGCCACCCAGAGGAAGTGATGGTTGTTTTGCAGCATCAATTCTGGAATCTGAAAGTTTCGGATAGCGGGTTTTCGGTGGAGCTGAGCTTCAACGGGATTCGGGAAAATCTGTTCGTTCCGTTCAGTGCTTTGACTGCTTTTGTCGATCCTTCAGTGAAGTTCGCCTTGCAGTTTACTCCAAGATTCAGCGATACGGGCTCCGGTCCCAATAAACCGAAGGTTTCAGTGTTAGAAAATGAGGAAAATCCGTCAAAAACGGACGATAACATCATTCGGTTTGATAGTTTCAGAAAAAAGTAATATCCGATAGCGACTCCGCGCCGGCGTTTCATAAGCAGAAAGGCGTTTTTGGTTAACCACAGAATCAGGTGGGCAGGACTTGGCGGGTTGCTGGTCGGAATTTTTCTCTATCATCTTCAAGATATCCCGCGGATTATTATCTCTCCAAACGCAAAAGCTTACGGAGCAAGAGTTGATGACGACCTGACCTGCTTCAATCACTGTGGATATTTCAAAAGCACTCTGTCCGCCTGGACAAAGTCCGTAGGATGTTCCCGCCGTGAAAATTTCAACAGTCCAATTCCTACTGCAAAACGGGGCAAACGCAAATGAAACGGATAAATTCGGCAAGACGGCATTATGGTATGCTGTTATAAGCAAGACACCTAATGCGGTAAAGGTATTGATAAAAAAAGGCGCAAGAGTTAGTCAGGAAATGATAGACTCAGTTCAATCTGGAGAACAAAAACTAAGCCAAAAATGGGATAAGCTCTTACGTATGCTTAAATCTGCTTTAAAAAATCAGAGTGAGAGACCGACTTAACAGTCGGTTTTTTCCTCCGAATTTAGAGCTGCTTTTCCCTGCGGCAGTTTTACTGCCTTAGAAGTTTTTCGTCGGCAATCTTTCTAATTTTGTGAACCAGATTATATTGAGTATTCATTTTTCGGATTCTATATCGCAAAGCGAAATCTGCTGCCGCGTGTAAACAGTCAGGGGACCATCGGAAAAATTCAGCAGAAATTTCGGAAATTTCTGAGCCTCTTTTGCGGAGCTGATCGGCTTGTGGTTCGGAGTTTCCGCCCAAACAAATCCCTTGCGCAAAATATTCAAATACGAACATGATTCCAAATTATTTACGGCAAGATTTAAGCGATGCTGAGAATTTTTCAGAACATTCATAAAAGAGTGCTTCAGTCTCTCATCAATTTCTTTCAAATTGTGTTTCAAAACGGGCGGTGATAATTGAAGTTTAGCCAATTGAATCTTCTTTTGGCCCACAAAATTCCAAAGATTTTTCTCGAGACGTTCCGAACAGAGATCGAGCCGCTGCCTCCTGTCCGAAAGAAACCAACTGACACTCAGCGAACCCACCGCTTTCAAACGCAGACGGCTTCTTTTCAAAATACCGTAAGCCGAAAATTTCAGCTGAAATGAAAATTTTTCGAGATCTTGTATTAGTTGCAGTTTATCGGAAGTCGCCAGCTCGGCCGCTGCGGTCGGAGTCGGCGCTCGCAAATCGGAGACATAGTCGATTAAAGTTGTGTCGGTCTCGTGCCCCACTGCTGAAATTACGGGAATTTTACTCCGAAAAACCGCTCTCACGACATTTTCCTCGTTGAATGGCATGAGATCCTCGAAACTTCCTCCTCCGCGCGCAACTATCAGCACGTCCGGCCGAATGTTTTTTGGATTTTCGTCATTTTCCGGATCGATTGGACCGCCCGAATTTTCCGGCAAGGAATTCATTCCGTCGAGGGCTTTTTCCACCTGAGATGCTGCTTCGCTTCCCTGAACCAAGACGGGCCAAAGCAAAATTCGGGTCGGAAATCTCTGTTTTACACGGTGAATAATATCACGAATAACCGCCCCCGTCGGCGAAGTAATTACTCCGATGATTTTCGGAAATTTCGGAATAGGCTTTTTCAAATTCGAATCGAACAAACCTTCCTTCGCTAATTTTTGTTTTCGCTCCTCCAAAAGTTTCAGCAAATCTCCGATTCCCGCTGGCTCAAATTTTTCAACGACAAATTGATATTTGGACTGCATTTGGTAGGAACTGACTTTTCCGAAACACGTAATTTTCAGCCCGTTTTCCAGCTTATGCTTGGTGCTCTGCAGAGTGCTTCGCCAACAAATCGCGTCGATGACGGCCCCTTCATCTTTGAGGGAAAAATAAGCATGTCCCGATGAGTGAATTTTCAGAGTACTCACCTCTGCAGTCAGTTTTATGCGTCCGAAATTTGTTTCGAGCGATCTTTTGATCAACGCCGACAATCTCGATACTGTAAATTCCTCTTCCATCATCTCGGATTTCTGCCTAAACTTCTGCCTGAAAATTTGCGAATCGCTTTTTTATTTCGGTTTAAATTTTAGCTTAACTTCCGCGGCCCAGACGGCTTACAGTCTCTCTCCGCCTAATATATGAACATGGAAATGCTCGACTTCCTGCCCCGCGTCGCGCCCTGTGTTTGATAAAATTCTGTATCCAGATTCCCTGACACCCAACTTCTCCGCCACATGAGCGACCGACTTGAAAAATTTTTGAACATTTTCGGCAGATTCATTTTCCACAAAGTCTGCAAAATTCACGTAACAGCCTTTTGTTATCACCAGCACGTGGATTTTCGCGGCCGGATTTATATCGCGGAAGGCCATGCAAACTTCGTCTTCATAAACGATTTCAGACGGAATTTCTTTCTGCAAAATTTTAAAAAATACATTATTTTTGTCGTACATAATTTCACCTGTTTTTTAGTATTAAAAATCATCCTCGAATTCTTGTAAATGCCGATCTGAATTTTGTCGGAAATTTCCGATATCTTGCTGAGGATTTTCGATCGCGCACGGAGAATTTTTCAGATATTTCATGAGCAGCATATCCCGAGTAATCCAGAAGGTATGGGCGGTCGGACGAAGGATAATATTTTCACCGATGAGATTTTTGTGCCCTTTAGTATCGATTGCAAATGCGATTACGTCGTTATTCAAATTTTCGAAACTTGAATTTATTTGATTTCCCCGATTCCAATTTCCCTGAACCGAAATTTTCGGTGCGGGAATGCCCGAGCAAAAAAACTGCGTATCAAAATCATCTCCGTAAATTTTGGAGTAATTTGCGGTGAGGGCCGGCTCGACAATGTATATCAAAGATTGCAGATTTCCGTCCTTGGCGATGGTCGCGGAAATGCCCAAAGTCTTGTACGGAATATATCCGAATTTTACGTTCGGAGAAGCACTTTCGATTCCGTCGTTGGTTTCGGAAGGTCGGGGCAAACGTTTGTTGTTTGCGACAAAAGAAGCTACGGACATGGCGACTGTCTCGATATTGGATTTAGTTAATTGCTCACGCATGTATTTGTTGGTTGTCATGGTTTTGCGAATAATAAACCCTGAAATTATCGCCAAAACAGCAATTCCGATAGCAATTTCCAGCAACATTGATCCTTTTGAAGAATTCTTTCGGCAAAGAAAGCTTCGCTCTTTTTCGAAATCTTTTCGAATTGAAAAAAATAATCTTTTTTTGGATTTTGTTTGAGAAATCTTAGAAAAAATCGACGACTTTTTCAGTTTTTCTCCGATTTTCATTTTCAGTCTCTTTTCGTTTTTTCCGTCTTATCACCAAATTCTGAACAAAAGCACGCAATCTTCGTTCTTATTTTTGAAGTTATATTTTGATCCGACGATGCATTCTCCCGACGCATATTGTCCTTTCAGGATCTGAACATCTCCCTCCGTCGGCAAGCCATTATCCATGCTTCTGTCGATGTAATAAGCACTTTCGGTTGTCATAATTCCCGAAAAACTTCGATTATCGCCGGTGCCCTTGGAAAGAACCAGCCAAGTTCCGGGTTTGCCGTTGATATTCGACGATACAGAAAAATATCCTCCTATTTTACTGACGGGATAGCCGTTAACCAGCTCGGCACTGATCAGTCCCGACTTGCTCAGATGACTCCAAAATCTTTTCGCATCTTCCTTAGATAAAATTTCCCCGCTGCCGCTGCCGTTTTCCAGAGATTCGCTGATCAATTCTTTTGCGTTTTGGAGATCTCCCGGAATTGCTCCGTATTTTTCCGCAAAACTGTTGGCGGCAATGCGAAATGTCTCAACTTGTTCTATCACCGCGCGCAGCCTCGCGGTTCGGATTAACTCTTTTCCCTTCAAAGAAAAGGTCGCAATCAAGCTGATAACCAGCACAGCAATTGCGATTTCGACCAGAGAAAAACCTTTGTTTACCTTTTTCAAAACCAGTCGGGATTTTGTCGGCCAAATTTCCGTCATTTTTTATTCCTTTTGCCTTCTTTTCCGTTTTTGCTTTTACTTCGATTTTTTTCGAAATTTATCGGACGAGGATCATTCGCGAACTTTTCATATAACCTCCTGTCGGCGGCGTGATGTTTTTTATTTCTCAGGATTGTCGCCTTCAGGAAAATCACCAGCTCGGTAACATCTGTCGATTTTTCGTTTTCTCCGACAACAGGATCGAGCTCCGAAAGCCAAGGCAGACCGCTGCGGCCGTTGAATGATTCCTCCTTCATCAAACCTCCCATCACCGCAACCTGTCCGGAAGTCAATTTCAAAACGGAATCCATCTCTCTCATATCGACAATCGGAATTTTTTGCGACTGAGGTATAAATGTCGCGCCGGTAACTCGGTTAAAAGACTGGAAAGGATATGGAATTTCTTTATACTCGCGAATTCGGGAAATCGTCGGCCGCAAATTCAGCAAGATTGTGTTATTTTTCGCGTCAATCGAGGGCTGCACCGTAACTATCAACCCAATCGGAATAGTATGTAAAGTGGTTGTCATAAAATCGGTGTCCCTTCCTGTTGTTGCTGTTCCATATTGCCGCTGAATTTCCGGGAGGCAAACTATTTCATTGTGCGCTACCTTGAGAATGGCAGATTGGTTGTTTAATACTGTGATACGAGGACTGGATAAGGTTTTCACCGCTCCGAATTTTTCAATTATGCCCGCGATTGCGTTTAAATTATTTTTGTTGATTCCGAACGAAACCAAACCCGTGTGATCCGAATATCTCTTCTGAAAAGTTGTTCCGTCTGCTCGCAAAATATTCCAATTTATACCATTTTTGTAAGTATCCTTCAGATGGACTTCCAATATTTTTGCCTCGATCAAAACTTGAGATTCCGTCGCATCCTTTAAAAGATTTATGTATTTTTGGACTTCTTCGTGTTTGAATTGAGGAGCTTGTACCGTCACCAGCCCGCCCTGTTTGTGTACCGTTACCGTTCCCTCATCCCCGACAATATTTTGCAGATTTTGTTCCAATTCCGCCCAAAAATCATTTTTTATCACTCCCGACATAGTGCTGCTGGAGCCGTTGTCTTTCGAATCCGTTGCCCCATCCGCGCTGTTTTTCAAAATTGATTGATTCATAAACACATCGGTGGAAGTCGAAACCGAACTTTGCGTCTCGCGCTCGATATTCAGAAACTGCAGGCTGTAAATTTTCGTCGACGGGGTATCGTTCTCGATTTTTACCGAATTGTCTTTGATCGAATACTTCAAAACGCAGCTGCTGCAGATATCTTTCAGAATATCGATGAACGGACGATTTTTGGCCTCGAAAGAAATTCCGCCCTCGACATCATGCGGGATAAAAACGTTGACATCCGCTTTTTTCGCCAGCTGTATGAAGACATCCCGCAAATTCATGCTTTTCGAAACCGTTATGGAAACTTTTCGATAAAAATTAGGCGATATCGGTTCTTCATCTTCTCTCTCAAAATACACGTCCATTTCTTCAATTGAGTCATCTTCGTAGATCGAATCGGTAATTGTATCCAGGCTGGACGGAATCAAATTTTTTTGTTGGGGAGTCCTCGGCATATCAACAATTGAGCATCCCATAACCAAAAAGCAAAAAATCAGACGTCTCATAGTATTTAGCCATTTTCATAAAATATTAATAAAATTATACGTAAAATTTTTGAAAAAGCCAAAGAATTAATAAAAACCAAGCAATTTACGAAGGGATAATATGTGTCGACATATCTTTTCAATAGCTATTAGCTGTAATCCAAATTCCTCCTCGTCACTCTCGCTAAGAGAGAACAAAGTTGAATTTTTTCACGATATGTTTTATAAGATGTCAATCGGGGTGGTATTTGAAGGTGGAGAAGGTTATAGAATACACGGAAGCTCAGGTGAAAGGACGTCGGTTGCGCATGGCGCGAGCGCTTACGGGAATGTCTCGTCAGGATCTGCACGACAAAACAGGAATAGCTACTTCTACCATGGATACTTGGGAAAGCGGACGAGTTGAGTTGAATGAACGGAGTGCTCTCAGGATCTGCGAATCTTTCCGAAAATTAGGAATTTTTTGCTCCGCTGAGTGGCTGTTGCGTGGAGAGGGAATGCCTCCTCATCTGATGTCCGGTCCCGAAAAATCAATGCTTCTCTACGACGAAAATGAAATAAATCCACAAAAAAATTCTTTCAAAAAAAAGTCCTTCAATTTCCCGCCTTTTTTGGATTCTGATATAAAAAAGGAATTGAGTTTTTTTTTAAATTTGCACGATCGCCCCATTTTTCATATTTTAACGGAAAAGTTCGGAAATTCAGTGTTTGACGCCGGAGATTGCGTAGCCGGAGTGGAAGAAAATCCGAAAAAACTTATCGGAAAAGTCGTGATTCTTCAAAAAACAAACGGAGAAACATGCATCTGCCGACTGCGCGGAGTAGTTAACAACACAGCAAAAATAACTGAAAAATCCGAGACTCCGTCCGCACAAGTTGAATTCAAAAGAATGGGCAAAATCCTGTGGCACAGAAAATCTGCACGTCCAAGTTTTTGACACTCTGATCTCTTTTGATGAATTAAGACGCAACAAAGAATCAACTCTCAAAATATAATCTACTCTTATTTAAACGAAAACAAGACGCACACACCGGGATATTCCACCGAACTTACCCGCAAAAACTCTCCGCTGTCAGCTTGAAAGGCGACTACTTTGTCACTCTTCCGTGGCAATACTTGTATTTTTTCCCGCTGCCGCACGGACATAACGCGTTGCGCGAGACTGCGAAGACATCCTGCCCTGTCTGTCCTTCTGCTCGCGGAGAGACTGCAACTTTTTTCTTTTCGTTTCGGTTGTTCGAATTCGATTCGTCGAAATCCGCATTTATGAGATCGTTATCTGAGTCTTCCTCTTCGGAATCCCTATCGTCGGCATCAGTATCGGAATCCGTCTCGAGATCCAAATCCGCGTCTCCGCCGAAATCATCGGACGAGAAACTGTCCTCGTCTACCGAGAGTTCATCCGGCATTTGGTCCGGCCGTGCAAACTCAAACATCGCCAGCGCCCGCACCGTCTCCCTTCTTATGACTTTCGACATATTCTCAAACAGCGCGAAAGCCTCCTGCTTATACTCGTTCAGCGGATCCCTCTGCCCGTAAGCGCGCAGATTGATTCCCTGACGCAGCCGATCGAGATTAAGCAGGTGCTCCTTCCAGTACTGATCGATCAGACGCAGCAAAATCGTGCGCTCCATATACCTCATGACCTCGGAAGTGTAGGTCTTCTCTTTGAGTTGAGCCTGCTCTTGAACCTTTTCCAGCAACAGGTCTACGGCCTCGTCGCGGGACATGTTTTCTTTCTTTTCCAGTTCAAATCCGTTTCCGAAAATCGCCGCCAGCTGATCATTTATCTGCTGATAATCCCAGAATTCAGACGGAGTATTTTCGGCAACATTGCTGTAAACAACATCGGTAATTGCCTCTTCTCTCATGTCATTTATATCGTCGCTGAAATCCTTGTCGTCGACCATTAATTCATGGCGCTGCGTGTAAATAACCTTTCGCTGATCGTTCATGACATCATCAAACTTCAGAAGATGCTTACGGATGTCATAGTTTCGCGCCTCGACTCTCATTTGCGCTTTTTCTATAGCTTTGTTCACAAACGGATGAGTGATCGCTTCGCCCTCTTCAATTCCCAGTTTCTTCAGAGTTGCATCCAGCTTTTCCATTCCGAAAATTCTCATCAGATCGTCTTCCAAAGATAAGAAAAATTTTGATGCTCCCGGATCCCCCTGACGTCCTGAACGGCCGCGCAGCTGGTTGTCGATACGACGGCTTTCATGCCTCTCCGTTCCGACGACATAAAGTCCTCCCGCTTGCTTGACAGCCTGCTCGTCTTCCTTAATTTCTGCCTCGACCCTCTCCGTTATGTGCTGAATTTCATCCGGATCAGAAACTCCCGCGAGCTCCTTCTCCAAGCGTGCCTCGAGATTTCCTCCCAACTTGATGTCGGTTCCACGTCCCGCCATGTTGGTTGCGATTGTTACCGCACCCGAGCGTCCCGCTTCCGCGATAATTTGGGCTTCAATATCGTGATATCTCGCGTTCAGAACATTGTGTTCAATTCCCGCTTTCGTCAACAGTTTCGAGAGCAGCTCGGACTTTTCAATACTGACCGTTCCAACCAGTACAGGCTGCTTGCGCGCGTGACAATCTCTCACCAATTCAATAATCGCGTTGTATTTTTCACGGGCCGTTCTGTAAATCTCGTCGTTATAATCTTTTCGCGCCACGGGAACATTCGTCGGAATCACTAAAGTTTCAACTTTGTAGATTTCCGAAAGTTCCTGCGCTTCAGTCGCTGCCGTACCTGTCATACCCGACAGTTTCTTATACATCCTGAAAAAGTTTTGGAAAGTAATTGACGCCAAAGTTTGGTTTTCCATCTCGACTTTGACATGCTCTTTGGCCTCGATCGCCTGGTGCAGACCGTCGGAGTAGCGCCGTCCTTCCATCATACGTCCGGTAAATTCATCGATAATGATAACCTTGTTGTTCTTTACGATATAATCAACGTCTCTTCTGAACAAAAAATGAGCTTTTATCGCATTGTTTACGTGATGAACGATCGCGATATTTTGCACATCGTAGAGATTCGCGTTGACAATTAATCCCGCCTCAATAAGCAGCTGCTCGACATGCTCGTTTCCGGCCTCTGTCAGAGTGACATTGCGCTGTTTTTCATCGACCTCGTAATCCTCCTTGACCAAATTCGGCATTATCGCGTCGACTTTGACGTACAAATCCGCGGAATCTTCAGCTGCTCCGGAAATAATCAACGGAGTTCGCGCCTCGTCGATCAAAATACTGTCCACCTCGTCGACAATCGCGTAGTTGAACGGCCTCATTACAAGCTCTGAAGCGTAGAATTTCATGTTGTCGCGCAGGTAGTCGAATCCTAACTCATTGTTTGTTGCGTAAGTGATATCGCAGGCATACTGTTCGCGCCGCTGCTCATCTGTCAGCCCATGGACAATCGTTCCGACCGTGAGACCCAGGAACTTGTAGAGCTTGCCCATCCATTCAGCATCTCTTTTTGCGAGGTAATCATTGACGGTAACGACGTGCACCCCTTTTCCGTCAAGGGCGTTCAAATACGCCGCGATCGCCGCAACAAGAGTCTTTCCTTCACCCGTTTTCATCTCGGAAATCATTCCGTTGTGCAGGGCCTGAGCTCCCACCAGCTGAACATCAAACGGCCGCAGTCCCAAAGCTCGCTTTGCTCCCTCTCGAGCAACCGCAAAAGCCTCCGGCAAAATGTCATCTAAAGTTTCATCTTCTTCGAGACGCTGCTTGAATTCCTCGGTTTTTCCCCTCAATTCATCGTCGGAGAGTTTTTCTATAGACTCTTCCAACTCGTTGACCTGCGCAGCAACTCTGAAATATTTTTTTACTATTCTGTCGTTGTGCGACCCGAAAATCGCCTTCAAAAACTGAGATAACATACCGCCTCACACATAATTTAAAAACAATTTAGCTATTAATTATAAAGAAAAGGTTAACATATTTCCATTAAAAAACTGAGGGAAACGCAAAACAAAGGACAGATGGGGGGGGGTAAATGAAGAAAAAAGCCGGAGCGACTTACTGATAAGCTCAAATATTTCAGCTGAAGACTTATGAGAGAGATTCTTCACCGTGTCGTGTTGATGACAAATTGATGACAAAGCTGTCCTATACCGGGTTTGAACTGTCAGACCTAAATGGAAATATTTTCAATATGTTGCGGGAGATGCCAATCGACGACAAAAATCACGTCGTAGCTGAGGTCGCAATGCAGATATTTCGGGTTGTTCTTCAGAAAAAATTGAGAAGTGTTGCGAATTCTTCGCAGCTGCCGCGGAGTAATTGCAATTTGGCATTTTTCTTCGCTTTTGCGGGTTTTTACTTCGATGAATGAGATTTTATTTCCGCGTTTTGCGACAATATCTATTTCTCCGCCGCTCAATTTGTATCGATGTTTCAATATGCGATAACCTTTGCACAGCAGCAACAACATTGCGACAAATTCTCCGAAATATCCTCGAAACTCAGTTTTGCGCATCTTTATAGAATCCTCCTATCAAAAAATTAAGGATTTGTTAACCTTTAATCACAGTCCGCCCCACGACCCCCACCCTGGGCATGGTAGCACAGAAAGGTTGAAAAACAGTTAATTTAACTTTTTATTAACCGGATTGCATTCGGAGGCAGCCAGGCAGCGCCTGGAGCCAAGATGATCTTGGAGCCTGTTATTTAAGTACTGTCGTCTAATGGTTTGAGTTCTGTATCTAAATTGTTTGATTTTAACCTTTTGTTAACTTTTAACTTGTATCAGCCCCGCTGCCCCCACCCTCGGGATGATACCATCGAAAGACTAATACTCCGTTGATTTAACTTTTTGTTAGCTTTTTTGTACAATTTTGATGAGCAATTGCTTATATTCAAGCGATTTTGATTGCAAATTACTCTGGCTGCAAATTGCGCAAAAAATTTCGTGTTTCGGATTCCGCGAAAAGTTGATGCCGAGTTAGCCTGAAATTTCTTTTACACGCGCAAGTTGTATATAAGGTTTATTATATTTGTCGTCGCGATTGATGTCGTAAGGCTTTTCGAGAATGGTGTAATCCCTGAGTAATTCCTCAATTTTTGCAAGAATATCCTTGCAAATTTGAGCGGTTTCCTCAGAGGTTTTTGAGACATATGCGATCTTTTTTTCTTTGGATTTTACCTGCCAAAAACTCATTTTTTCAACATTCGTTTTCCCCAACCTAAATCCGTCTTTTGAAGCGATGATCGCTTCTATCGGAAGTTGAATTTTTTCCCCGTCTTTAACTTTTTTCAAGCTTGGAATCTCTCCTGTTTTGTAGTCGATAATCGAAATGTTTCCGAAAGAATCAATTTCCAGCCGATCTGCTTTTGACGCGATCGTTGCCTGAATATTTTTATCTTCGTGTGAAATTTTTAAATTTATATGTCCCGAAATTTCTGAAAAATTTTCCGCGTCGCAGTTAAAATGCTGAACAAAAAATTTCAAAATTGAATCAACGTTAAAATACCAAAGGCCCAAATGCTCGAAATTTACGAATTTTTCTCGACAAGTATCACGAAACAATTGCTGCAAAGCGCGAAATTTATCGTCGCGTATATGTTTTTTGGCGAAATCATCGAAAATTTTATGGATTAAATTTCCTTTCAAATTTTTTCGCGAATTAAGAGGTGGCAATTCTTTCAGGCGCAGAATCTTTTTCGCATAATAAACGTACGGATTGCTGATCAACAAATCCAGATCCGAAACCCAAAAAGTCGTCGGGCGGAAATTTGTTGTCGGAGACGGGGCACAAAAACGAATCGGCGAGAATTTCGACGGTGATTTTATTTTTCGAATCAGTTTTTCACAGCTGACATACTTTTTTAATTCATAATTTTTCAATCGACTGTAACACTGTGTCTGCTCGCCGTTTTCCATGAGAGAACGAGTCACCAAAATATTAGGCTTGCTGAGCAATTTTTCCCATACGCACGCATAGAATTCGTTGTGTTCGTCAACTGTGTCGATTTTCAGTTGCCGCAGCATTGAATCACTCATCCAAAAATCGTTTGATCCTGAGGATCTCCACGAATTTTCATTCGCTCCGCAAACAATGACCAAATCCGCGTCCGCAAGCTGTGATTCCAAAATTCCTAAGATCACCACCCCGGGCGTATAGCTGATGTTTTGGCGTAAAGAATTTTCCAAAAAATGATTTTTCAAAAAAATGCAAAACTCAGAGAGAGAAATATTTTCAAAATTTTGCGGCTGCAAAATTTCGGAAAATTCATCGGCGGCAGAAACATTTACCAGATTTATGAATTCTGAAAAATATTCCCGCCAAAAATTGAAGTCGGCATTTTTCGGAAATTTTGAAAAATCTTTCAGACGATCGACAAATTCCACAAGAATTTCGAACGGAGAGGGATTTTCATTTCGCGAATTGTCCGCACGTGTGGTATTTAGCTCATCAGAAATACTAAAACGATCGAAAAGTTTCGCCAATTCAGCGGTATTTTTCGGAATTTCATCGCCGTTTCGCGCAACCTCTGAAAAATTTTCCTTGTCAGATTCAACGAGAAATGGGCTTTGGACGTCTTCCCCATGGTTTCTATCCTCGAAAAAATTCTCCATGCCTCCAGAGGCTTTAAATTCAGTTTTGGAAACGCCTGCCTCTTTTTCAGGTGAAAATAATTCGAAAGTCTGAAAGAAATCTTGTGGATAATTCTCCTTTTTTCTCAAAAAATCTTCTAATTTAAAGACGGAATTTTTTATGGAATCGTTAAATTTCAACAAATTGATTATATCGGCATTCTGAAATCCACGTTCGATCACGGAAATAATCTGCGAAATTACTTGCCCGACAAGTGTACGGTGCAACGCCACTCCCGACGAATCATCCGCGACGATATTCCACTTCAGCAACTCCATTTTAATTTTCTGAGTCAAAGAAAGATTTGGAGAAACGATCAAGACTGACTTGTTCTGCGCCAACATTTTCCTCGAAACCAGGGCGACGGCAAGAGCCTCGTCGGAATTATCATCCAATTCCAGAATCTTTCTGTCCGCGGAAATTGTAGGACTTGTCGCTTTGTTCTCGATCTCCAGTCGGTCCCATCTTTCCTGAAACAATCGATTGATTTTTTTGAAATTGTCTCCGAATTTGTTTTCCAAACCACTGACCACGACAAATCCGGAATCCAAAGCCTGCGAATAGAGACGGCGATTGTAGAAATTTTCTTCCAATAGCCCTGCGACGGCGATTTTTTCGTCCTCGATCGACGAAAAAAAAGCATCCAGTTTCGCCTCGAGATTGTTTTTGAGCTCGGAAATTTCAGGGTTTTCCAGGACTTGTTCCAAAATCAGCAGAGTACTTTTCCAACTTTCGTTCAATTTTTCAGGAACCATTAACTTCCGATAGTCCGCCCTGTTAAAAATCAAATTTCGAATCAACGTCGACAGACTTTGAGATAAGTCAAACAGCGTACTGAATGGAATGGAATAAGTATTGTTTCGCAAAAATTTCAACAGAAGAAAATTTGTGTCGGGAAAATTCAAAATGTCGGAAATCGAGATGATCTCAGGCGCAACGCAGTTGTACTTGGACATTTCGCGCTTGAACGCTCGGCAGCTTCGATTATTCGGCAGAAAAACTCTTGTTACGTCACTTTCTGATAAAACAATCCGAGCTAGTTCCCGAAAAAAATTGCATTCCAGAGGGATATTATATATTTTCGACATTTTCTATATTGTACACCGTGATGATACGTCCGGATTTATCGGTTACGCTGTCGAAAATCTCGTAATCAAACCGAAAATTTTTCGAGGCGTCTTCTATTTCTTGTTCTATTTTTCTACCCTTTAGAAAAACGCCGTAATTTGAATATTTTTTTGCGAATCCGATTAGAATTTTCAATTCAGCGAACCCTCGGGCAGTGAGAGTGTCGAATTTGCCTTCGATATTTTCAACGCGATCAGAAATAATCTCGACTTTTGTCCCAGTCTGGCGGGCAACTTCCGACAAAAACATCATTTTTCGCTGATCTGAATCTACGCAAGTAACACTGAAACTCTCTTCAATGCCGAACTGTTTCAGAAATTCGGACTCCTGGCTGACCATCGCGAGAACCGTCCCCGGAAACCCACCTCCCGATCCGATATCCAGAATCCTCCTGCCCCGCAAAAACGGAATTAATTGCAGACTGTCCTCAATGTGTCTCGTCCGAATATCCTTCAACGTTCCACGTGAAACCAAATTAATTGCTTTCTGCCATTTCAACAAAAGATTTTCATAGATTTTTAAGTTGTTTTTGATTTGCTCGGGAAAACGTTCCACGTGAAACATATCGCGACAATCCGAAAACTTCCCCACACGAGACACACCACGACGGTTAAAAATTTGTTCCACGTGAAACATCACAAATTATTGATGACTTTTAATCCAGTCGGCCAGACGAGCTTTGGACGCCGCACCGACATTTTCCGCGATTTTCTCCCCTTTTTTGAAAATCATCACAGTCGGAATACTCATCACCTCGTATTTTGCAGCGATATTCGGAGACTCGTCGATATTGACAGTCATAACCTCGACTCCCAGCTGCTCCTCGATAGACTCCAGGAAAGGCCCGATCATGCGACACGGACCGCACCACTCGGCGAAAAAATCCACGATCACAAAATCTTTATCCAGCACATCCGTCTGAAAATTTTCTTCATTTGTCTTTATCATTTCTGCCTCCTCTTCTTCTTACTTTATTCTGTCCACTCTTACACCGCAATCCGCGAGCTTTTTCTCGGCACAGCAGTAACCTCTGTTTAAATGATACACTCGATCGACAACAGTGTCCCCCTGAGCCGCTAACCCAGCCAAAACCAAACTGAATGATGCCCGTAAATCCGTAGCCATCACCGGCGCGCCGACCAAGTGATCGACTCCTTCGACTGTCGCTCGCGATCCCGAAATCGAAATTTTCGCTCCCATTCGAGACAATTCCGCCACATGCATAAACCTATTTTCCCAAATTTTCTCATCGATCAACGACCTTCCGCTCGACAAGCAAAGCAACGCCATAGTCTGAGCCTGTAAATCCGTCGGGAAATTCGGAAAAGGAGCGGTCTGAAAATCGATCGGTCTTATCTCCCCCGCGTATTTTGCTCGGAGACCATTCGGAATATCCTCAAATATCAGCGAGCACTCTTCCATTTTCTCAATAAAGGTCGGCAGCAATTTTCGAAAATCTCCGCCGATCAAATCCACCTGGCCCTTAGTAATTGCCGCTGCAATTGCATAGGTTCCCGCTTCAATGCGATCCACCAACACGGAATATTCCGTGTGATGCAATCCGGAAACTCCGACGATTCTGATTTCCGACGTCCCTTGTCCTTCGATTCGCGCCCCCATTTTATTCAGACAGTTGGCAAGGTCGACTATTTCCGGCTCACGTGCGGCATTCCTCAAAACAGTATCTCCGTTCGCCAGTACCGCAGCCATCAGCAAATTTTCCGTACCCGTTACGGTCGAGACCGGAAATTCAAACTCAGCACCGTGCAGCCCCGATTTTGCTTCCGCATACACATACCCGTCTTTGAGATCAATCTGCGCCCCCATCGCCTCCAATCCCTTTAGATGCAAATCAATCGGACGCACTCCGATCGCGCAGCCTCCCGGCAAAGACACACTGCAATGACCGTATCTCGTCAGCAAAGGACCCAATACCAAAATGGAAGCTCTCATTTTTTTTACTATTTCGTATGGAGCCGTGAAATTACTTAAGGAATTCGTTTCGCAATCCACAGTCATTGAGTAGTCATCGACGTCGCTCCGAGAACATTCGACGCCCAAGGTTTCAAGCAACAGCATCATCGTGGATATATCAGAAAGGGGAGGAATATTTTTCAGAGTCAAACCGTCTTCAGACAAAATTGCCGCAGCCAGAAGGGGAAGGGCAGCATTCTTCGCTCCCGAGATTTGAACTCTGCCGTCAACTCTCTGACCTCCGTAAACTCGGATTTTTTCCATCGGCTTGCTCCAAAAACACAGGGGAAGGATACCACACAAAGTCTCGGATTTTCAAGGAAGGAAACGGTTATTACCGGAATTTTCAGAAAATTATGACTTGGAAACTTCGCCGATTCACAGGCAAAAATGTCCAAATTGCTGATAATTCCCAAGGAGATGCTTTTCATTTTCATATATATCAGCTTTACCAACCTCTTTGCGTTGTGATAGTATCCTCCTCAACGGGGTTCTGAGTTGTAACAGTTGCAGCTGCGGCATTTTTGAACGGAGTTTTGCGAGGCAGCAGACGTTGTGTTTTGGGACAGAATGAAGGAGTGGAAAATGAAATTTAATTTGTTTGTAGTTGGTCTGGTATTTGCTTGTGTTTGTACGGATGAAACCGTGGCTCTCTATCCTCGAAGCTACACGGACAGTGAATACAGTCGGAAAATCGGCTCAACAAAAAAGCGATTAAGAAAATACAGCGAAAACGATATTCATTCTTCCGAAAAATACAGGAGATTGGACGATGAAGAGAAAAGCGGCGAGGTTTCCGAGAAAGAAACGGTCGCGGTGGAACAACTTCTCAGTCTATGTCGCAACGAAATATCACAGCAGAGTAAATCTTCCGATTGTGAAAAAGAAGAAGTAATCAGAGCCAGAAGCGATTTTTTGGCTGCAGTGAGGAATATATTACTGTGTCGCCAGGCTATCAGCAGAACCTATACTCGCGCAATGAGGCTGGGAGAGATTATGTCGAGATGCAGACAAGAACTCCATATACTGGAAAATGACATAAAAATATTTGAACAAGATCAGGAAAGAGCTAAGCAAGACGCTATAGAGAGATTTTTTCAGTTAAAGAAAGCACAGGAAAGAGCGAAGCTATAGCGGTTTCGGGATTTGATCTGAGGAAGAGGCCGAAAACGGAGTCGGGTTACTCGGTCATTTGATCATGTAACACTTCGTTCCGAATAGCGTAAATCATTATATAGACGATCGCTTATCAAAACCGCGCAAAAAGTTAACGGAAAGTTAAATCAACGGAATATTAACCTTTCTGTGCTACCATCCCGAGGGTGGGGGATGCGGGGCAGCCTGCGATTAAAAGTCAATAAATTATTAATTTTTCCCCGCATACTGTTGGACAAGTGAACTTCCCAAAATAATTGGCTCCAAGATCATCTTGGCTTTTGATAGGGGAATGGCTATATCACTGTATTTTCGATACCAGACGCGATGCCATTCTGTTCAGCCCCTATTTTTTCGATCAATCCATCCAACTGCTTGATTATGTTGAATGTCGATGCCGCGTTGTCGACTTTAAACACTGAGCGCAACTCCTCGCTTTCAAAAGCATCTTTCGACATAACGAATTCCAAACTTTCCTTTATCTTTCCCACAGCATGGGCCAGATTTCCAGCCATCTTTTTTATTTCATTTTCAGATATATTTTCGTTGGATAGAAATAGCTTAGACTTGGATTCCGCGACCAGATCGCGATTTAAAATTATCGCAAAAATAATGCGAGACATATCGTTGTTTGTCAGACTGAAATTTTCGTCCCTTTTTCCTTCGTCTGTTTCAACAACTATGTGTTTATTTTCTATTGAAAATCCTGAATTACCCTCGATAAGTTTGCTGAGAGCAGGATTTTTCCCCAAAACGGTGCTGACGCAGTCGGACAGGGTCCGCGATTTTTGTCCGAATATTTTGTAATCATCGCTTAAATATGAAGGAATGCTCATCAAATAATCCGACACCGCAGTAACTTGTTCGACTACTTCACTCGCTCTGTCCTTTAACCGTGCCAACTGCGTGCTGGCATTACGCGACAGGGGTAAAATATCTCCATCCGAACTTTTTAACAGACAAAGGAATTTTGAATTTTTGAAATCTGCTGAGATTTCTTTAGAATTTTGCGACGAGATTTTTTTCCGCGGACTGATTTTTAGCTTGCTCTTCAGGTCACGCAGAAGAATTTCAAAATGCGGACATAAATTCCGATCCACGGTAATCAATTTTATGATGCCGTTACCGAACTTGCCGTTCAAACTTTTATCTTTAAAAAAATTTCTAAAAAAATTTCCCTGCGAATCACCAATATTCGCGGAATTTCTAATCTGTGAATATCCCTGGACTACTTCTTCAGCTATCTTCGCCGACGATGTTCCAAACAAACTGTAACTGCTCTCGGTTTCGTCATGGAAAGCTTGAGAAAAAAGATCTGCAATTTTGTCGATAAGCTGATCCATATCTTTCGGCAATTTAGAAATCATCGACAGAGGATGTTCTCGATTGTCGGGAATCTTGATTTGCGACAAGCCATTGTTGATGTGATCTCTCATTTTAAGCAATTTTGAAAGTTGGTTATGTCCTCTGCGAGTGCTGCGAATATACTCTAAAGACAACTCAAGGCATCGCCTTTCCATGCTATTCAATGAGGATAACGAGTTAACCTCCGGCGGATTTTTCGGTTTTGACTCTCCTCCTAACGTACTTGCCGACCCGAGATCAATCTCAGATGCGATTTTCTGCTCCAAATGAAGGATATCAAGGGCGAATTTTACGGTTTTATCCAATTCTCTGGAGGTGTTTGCAGAACCCGGGAATTTAGGGGGATTTTCGGATTTTTTCCACAGATTTTCCAGATCGCTCAAGCTGTCGGCGATCTTAACGCCTTCTATGATGAAATCACCCGCTCCCTTTAGGTCCGCGGATGAGTATTCTTTATTGATTTCGTTGAAATATTCAATCGCCAGCCGATTCATTCTCTGCGAAATATCCGAAAACTTTGCATCGAATTTCTTGATATTTATATTATCGCTTCCCAACTTGTTCGCGGAGTTTCTGAATTTATCCGAGGCCGTTTTTAATCTTTTTTCATTTACGGCCTTTCTGAAATTTTCCAGAAGATCAGAAATTTCAGAGACGATTTTCAACAGTTCGCTTATTTTAAAGACTTCTTTTGATTTATTTGAAATCGCGGAGTCACCCCGACTTTTGTCTGAATTGCTTGCCTGTTTGCACTGTACTTCGTAATCCCGCAGTCCTTCCGCAAGATCTTTGACTTTCTCCTCGTACGACAAGATTAAAAAGATAGCTTTCGCGGGATTTTTTTTTAAATAGATGTTAACAATTTTCGCCGCTGTTTGCTCAGTTTTGAGCCTTTCGTTCAAATTCTTTCTCGGATCAGCCCACATTGACTCAATAAAATCCTGCGAGTCCTCTGTATTTTTGTTTTTCGCGGAATTTTGCAGAGGATTACGTGGCGGATGGGGAACAATGTTCCCGTTAGAAGAAGAGGAAAGCGCAGGCGGGATGTTCAGATTCGCAGTTCTATTCGAAGAATGATGTGCAGGCAGGGGGGGAGCGGGCGGAATCTTTGATTTCGCAACCTTGTTCGGAAAAAACACATCATTTCGTTTTATAATTTCGTTCGGAGACGGCTGTGCAGGCAGGGGCGGAGCGGGCGGAATTTTCGTTTTCTCGTACGGAGAAAAATGCATCAAACATGCATTGTTTTCTCTTGAATTCACCTGTACGGAAGGAGGGGGCAGCAGCATATCCGTTCTTGAATCTTTTATCGGACAAGGAGATAACATCATGCTTAACTCCGGATCTTTATCTATCGGAGGAATTGATCCATCGGAAAATTCTGAATCGCTATTTGCCGAGTTTTCTGCCTCGCAGTTGAGAGTGAGGTTAGAGTCATTGGCGTTGCCGTAGCAGGAATCTGCATGGGGCAGCCCAGGTGCGGATTGTTTTGCCTCGCGTTCCTTCCTTAACTTCTGGATTTCTGCCTCTAAATCTGCGATTTTTCGATCTTTTTCTTCGATCTCCAGGTCTTTTTCCTTAGACTGTCTCTTTTGCTTCTCAATTATTCTGTCCCTGTTTGATATTTCTATGTTTTGCTCGTTTATCCGATTCCACAGTTCGTAGGACAAAGGCGGTTTCGTCGGCCTCATCATAGATGTGTCCAAATTCATTGCAAAGCAATTCCCGCTGCCGAAGGCAACAACACAAACAGCTCCCAATCTTCTCAATTTAATCTTCATCTTACCTAACCTACAAAAACAACTCGGACAAACATAATGCCGCCCATCATAAACCTTGTAATCAGAAGTGATATACCCCCGCCAATCTTACCGTATACCCTTCGATGCGATGCTTCATTTCGGCTCGATAATTATCATCGGGACCATTTTTAAAATTGCCTCGATAAACATCGTGAGTTTTATTCGATCTGAAACTATAATCGACTTCGGCTTTCATGGAGAATCCGTGTCCCATATTTTTTTCGATTCCCAATCCTGCTGTCGGAGCAAAGACCGAACTTCTGATGTTTTGATCAGGGAAAAATTCGAAATTCATTTTACAGCGCAGATACTTGCAGCCCACTCTGAGAAAAATCAAAGAATCGATTGACTGTACATACCCGCCAAACCTGAGAGCCACAGTCGGAACAATGCCATCGTATTTTACTGAGCATTTTCCGAAATCAATCTTTCCCTCAGGATTATTTCTGTTATTGATAACGATATCTTCCGAATTTAGACTGAGGGATCCTGCCGTATCGGCGACAACCTCAAGTCCGAAATAGCAATTATTCGTAAACCAGGAATTATCGGAAAAAAAACTCCCGTACCCAACGGAGATATTTCCTCCGAATCGGTGTTCATTTGCGGATAAAATCGGCAATCCGTGAGCATCAGGTTCGTAATAATATCCTTCCGATTTTTCGTAATGCGTCGGATCATAGCGGAAATGAGCCAACTGCGACATGTTATCGTCCATGAAAACACGGCTTTTGAAATAATCGTAAGTCACTCCCAATCCGATGTACAAACCTTCAAGATATCTTTTTCCCGAACTTTTTTCATTAGGTTTGGAATTGCTCTCCGAGTAATCAGTAGGATATTCATCAAAGTAATCATAGCAATACTCGTCAAAACATCCATTCGCTTGAAATAACGTACAAAAAACCAAGGCAACACAACTACATCTTTTCATAACAAAACCACATCACTTGCCTAACTTTTCTAACACGGATTATTTTAAAAGTCATTAACAAAAAGTTGATTTTTTCATAGATTGATTGACTTTATGGAGAGACAAGTTGAATTATGTTGACATAATTTTGATCGCGACAGTATCTTTTTTTACAAATAAAATGGGTGGCTCTGTCTTTCAAGAATCATGTAAATGTTTACCCGCGTATTTTTTCAGCGACCTCAAGGATTGCCCGTGCCGTTGCCCATCGTTACCGGAGTCACTTTAAACTTTCCGTTGTAGTTTTGATTCTTATCAACTGCTGATGTAATGCTGATGTGATTTCTTGCGAGGTAAAGAATGTTTGGTCTGGCGGTATTTGATTTTCAAACCAGCCAGTTAGGGAAAGCAATAACTGAGATAGTAGAGTAGAATTTTTTCTGCTTGACGACATATTCTATTAAAAAACGTGAGTGGAGAACTGCCTGATTAACAAAAGATCAATTAAGGGGGGAGGCAGCTAAAAAATCCACTGGAATTTCGCTAAAAATCTGCTAAAAAAATTCGAAGGAATGTGATAAAGTCTCAATAAGGAAAGAAGGATTATGGCGAGATTATATTTCTATTATGCAGCGATGAATGCTGGCAAGACTACCTCTTTGTTGCAAACGGATCATAACTATCACGAGCGTGGCATGGGGACAGTGATTTTCACGAATTCCATCGATACCCGCTTCGGCAAGGGAGTTGTGCGGTCGCGGATAGGTCTCCAAAAAAACGCAATGACCTATGACAAGGATTTTGATTTTTTTTGTTACGCGAAGGGGGCGAAAAATGTCTCATGTGTACTTGTCGATGAAGCACAATTTTTAACCGCGAAACAGGTGGATCAACTGAGTGATGTCGTGGATTTTTTGAACATTCCCGTGCTGACCTACGGACTGCGTTCCGATTTTCAGGGAAACAGTTTTGAGGGGAGTCAGCGACTTTTGACGATAGCGGACATTATCGTTGAGCTCAAGACTGTCTGTTTCTGCGGAAAAAAAGCGACGATGAATATGCGAATCGACGAAAATGGAAACAAAATCACGAGCGGAGATCAAATCGACATCGGAGGAAATGAAAAATATATATCTGTCTGCCGAAAACACTTTAAAACAGAAACAAAGATTCGCAAATAACTGTGTGTTTTTATAAGATTATGTTATTATTTCTTCGCTGAGAGAAGGTTTGCTCAGGTGTTTGTGGTTTTGTTTTAGGTGTGATGAAAAGATTTTTTTTCGCGTTCTTTGTTTTGTGTCTGTTCCGAGGGGAGCTCGAGGCGAAACAGTTTGTCAGCCTGAAATCCTCAAAAATCAATATGCGCGTCGGTCCGGGGGACGAGTTTCCCATCAGCTGGGTGTTTCTCAGGGCGGGGCTTCCGATGATGTTGGTAGCGGAGTTTCAACACTGGAGAAAGGTGAAATATCTCGACAACACAGAAGGCTGGATGCACAAAAATATGATTTCCGGAAGGAACACCGCCGTGGTCGTGAAGGATAACGCGCTGCTGTACAAGAGGGATTCCGAATCTCATCCGATAGCGAAGCTTGAAAAAAATGTGATAGTCCGAATCCTCGAAAAGCGCAACTCCTGGGTAAAGGTGGACATCAATAAGTTCAAAGGATGGATTCCGAAAGAAAGCCTTTGGGGAGTCAGTGACGACGCCGAATGATTCTCTCCGAAAATTTACTTGTTCTCTTTGTTACTCCACTCCGCAACGCGCTTTTTCATTCCTTCAATATCGAGCACACCGAAAGCAAAACCCTTACGCACGAGTTCCTTGGGAAGATATCCGTCGTATTTCTCAAAAACGGGATTTTCTGTCGGATACAGTAATTCCATCGGATCCAACGGCTCGCTTAATTCGTCGGCAATTATTTCAAAAAATTCCTTTTCGCTCACCTTCATGATGAACTGCATGTAGTAAGGCCGAACGGAATCGAAAGACTTAAGTCCCAGCCTGGATCTGCAGCGAATTTTCAAAAAGCGTTCTAACGCAAGAAACGCGTAGGTGCCAAGCCATGGAATCAAACACCACATTTTTCCGCCGAGATTTATTAATGGTTTATTTATCACTCCCGAATTGAAAGCTGTTTTTCGAGCTTGAGCCAAGCGCGCAACGGCGTTTTTCATGAGATAAGGATAACCTCGATCCTCATGAAGAACTTGCTTCATTCTTTCCAAAATTTTGGTATGCAAATTTCCGGCACACTCTCCGAAATAAGCGGGAACATTTCCTCCCACTAATTCTACGAAAACAGAATGTTTTTTATGGTCAATGTCCAAAACTTTCCAAATATGTCCGGCGATGGCTAATTTTTCACCGACAGGGGGAGGAGAAACCACGGTACCGAGTTCTTGGGACTCTTCTCGAACGGTATATTCTTCATTTTCCTGAAAAACTCCGTAAAAACGGTACGAATTAATGATTCTTTCTCCGGCAATTCCTACAATTAAGCCGCCTTGTTCGGTTTTTTGAATATGCTCCTCGTCGATAAGATAGCGCAATAAAATTTTATAATCTTCCAAGGAAATTTTATGAAAATAATGGAGAGAAAGGACTCTTTCGGCCAACTTTCGGGGAGACATTTCTCCGCCGGACGCCAATATACTCATAGTTTGATGATATAGCAAACTGAAAGGAAAACGTTCTAAACGAGGAGGTTCAACCCATTTTTCCTCCAAATACAGCTGAACCAATGAAATAGCCTGCAGAAGTTTCCACGGAATTGTCGAGGGCAGCATGGCTCGCGGGTCGGGCGGCTGTTCACGCATAACAAACCACATTTCGGGCGGAGTGTCTCGGCGGCCTGTGCGTCCCATTCGCTGCAAAAAAGAAGAAACCGTCCATGGAGCATCGATTTGAAAAGCGCGTTCCAATCGACCGATATCAATTCCGAGCTCCAAGGTTGAAGTCGTAACTGTCGTGACATTCCGAGATTCGTCTTTCATGATTTCCTCGGCAGTTTCTCGACAAGATGCTGACAGATTCCCGTGATGAATGAAAAAACGATCGGGTTCATGTCTTTGTTTACAGTACTTATGCAATCTCGAGGTAACGGCTTCGCATTCCTCTCGAGAATTCACAAAAAGCAGACATTTTTTGTTGCGGCTGTGCTCGAAAATATACCCGAGTCCCGGATCCGCATTTTTCGGGGCTTGATCTGACGGAGCATCCAACTCTTTCATACCTGAAATCTCAGGATTGTCTTCGGCAGCTTGGGTATTTGAAATATAAAAATGTTCCATTGAAATCCGCCATTTGATTCCCTTCACGTCTGTTTTGGGAATGAGAGTCCTGCGGCCTGTTCCCAACGAAAGAAATTTCCCTGTGGTTTGCGGATCCCCGATTGTCGCGGAAAGCCCGATACGCCGAGGATTTACATCGGCGAGCTTACTCAGTCTCTCGATCAAACAAAGAGTCTGCCCTCCGCGATCACCGCGCAGCATAGAATGGACTTCATCAACTATGATGAAACGCAAATCGTGAAATAATTTCGGAATTATCGAATGTTTTCTGAGAAGAAGTGCTTCAAGAGATTCCGGGGTAATCTGAAGAATACCAGACGGATTCTTTATCAGTTTGCTTTTATGATTTTGAGAAACATCTCCGTGCCAATGCCAAACGGGAATATTTGCCTCCGCGCAAAGATCGTTCAACCGCAAAAATTGGTCATTGATCAGAGCTTTCAGCGGACCGACATATATGCAGCCGACAGATTGAGGCGGATCCTCGTAAAAGAGGGAAATAATCGGGAAAAAAGCCGCTTCTGTTTTCCCCGAGGCAGTGGATGCTGTCAAAAGCAAATTTTCATCCGTATTGAAAATCACATCTGCCGCCGCAACCTGAATTCCCCGCAGAGCTTGCCACTGATTGCGGTAAATATAATCTTGCACAAAGGGCGCGTAGCGATCAAAAACGCTCATAGTTCAAATTCTGCAAACTTTTCGGACGTCTCTTCTGACTCCACTTCATTTTTCGCATATTGAAAGTTTTCCGACCCCAATAACTCAGAAACTTTCAACTGAGGATTCTGGTAAAGAATGTCCAAGACCTCAATAAAATCTCGGATAATTTCTCGCGGCGTAATATGGCTGTCCGCTCCTACACGGCTGAACTCGATTCGCAGGAAATCAATCATACCTCGTTGCTGGATAATCTGGGTATATCCGTATAACTGAGAATGAATCGCTGCTAATTTTTCAGTCAATACCAGCAATTCTTCGTAACTCAAAGGCTTCAGGCGAATTACGGGAGACAGCAAATCGCGATGTTCTCCTGAAGCGGTAAAATGCCCCTCCGCCAATCTTGAACGCAGTGCTTCGTAACTGTAAACACCTCGGCGGGGATCTTCCATGCACTGAGGAGTGCCTCCGAAAATCATGCCGAGATATTTTGCGCGCCCCTGCATCGCGTCATTATACATTGTTAAGATTTTTTCATAGTTATATTGCCGTGTTATCGCGTGCGGAACTTTATATATATTGACCAACTCATCGATTAAGATCAGCATTCCCGCATATCCGGCTTGCTTGAGAAAATACGCGAAAATTTTGAGATAATCGTACCAATCTTCATCTCCGATGCAGAGATTTATTCCCAATTCTCTTTTTGCTTCTGTTTTTGTGCTGTATTCTCCTCGAAACCACCGTGCGACTTTGTTTCGTGTTTCATCATCGCCTGCGGAAGTCGCTTTGTAGTACATGCTTAATAGTTTTGCGAAATCGAAACCATGCACTAATTCGCCAAGAGAATTAACAATTTGTGAAATTTTTCGCTCAACGACAGATGCTAACTTCGGATCTCCCAAAAACAGATCGCATTCCTCCATCGCCTCTTGCTGCACGCCATTGATCCAGCGGTCCAATATCAAGGTCAGCGCGCCGCCTTCAGGCTTGGTTTTCGTAGACATATTCCGAATCAACTCTCGGTAAGTCGCGAGCCCCTGCCCTTTCGTTCCCTGCAACCTGCGCTCCGGAGACAAATCTGCGTCCACGACGACGAAATCTTTAGCCATCACATAGTTGCGAATCGTTTGCAGAAGGAAACTTTTTCCGCTGCCGTAGCGCCCGACGATGAACCGAAACGAAGCACCTCCGTCCTGAATCATCTCCACATCATGGAGCAGCGCATCGATCTCTGCTTTTCGTCCAACCGTGACATAAGGCAGACCGACGCGGGGGACGACGCCGCCTTTCAGGGAATTTATTAACGTTTGAGCAATTCTTCTTGGTATTTTCATAAGCAAAGTCCTTTTTTCAACTCTTCAGTGTAATCTTCGATGAGTGTGCCGTCTTCCAGTACGGTATCTTCAAAAAGACAGTACAGTTTATCATTGATGCTGTCGCAAAGCAAAGACGGCAAAAGTCCCTCTGCAGTGACCCAATTTACGGATATTCCATTGAGAAGGCATTGCAAATATCTCTTCTCTTGGGAAGAAAGCGAATCAAATCCGACATTGTCATTGCTGGGATCGTATTCGGGGTCAACGGAATCTGAAGCAGCATCGGCGACAGCGTCGGTGGCAGATTTTTTCGTTTCTTGACCTGTTGAACTCGAATCGGTAACCGCGACGGCAGGTTTCATTTTGGTTGAAATCTCAGAACTATCTTTGATTTCTTCATCCGTCAGCAATTTGTCTCTAGTTACCTCAGAGTCAGAGCGAATATCTCCTAACTTCGACAGATCAAAATGCACTTCCTTTTTACGAACTTCCTCTCTGTGTTCAAGATCTCTCCATTTCCGGATTTCTTCTTCTATTGTCTTAATGATCCATTTTGTTGTTACTTTTTGCTGAATCAAATAAGGAAAATTCACAGCTTTACGCATAATTGAATCTATTGTCCGCAAGAGATCTAAAAACTTTTTGCGACATTCCGGAATATACTGAAATTTGTGGGAATACCATTGTCCGTCAATACGTTGATATCTGCATATCGGAGAAAGCTCAATTTCGTAATTTCCGTCAGATTTTTGATAACAAAACACCGCCTTTGCGAAAAACCAAACCTTACTTTTAAAAGAATATCCAAAGTAATGATCTATCCAACTATTTTGGCATTTTTGGGCATAATGATCCGCCACCTCACGCAATGTCCCAACAACAACGGCTTTCAGCATGTTCGGATATTTTTTTGTTAAGCGAGAACTTTTCAGCGTGTTGCCAGAGAGCTCAACCGCCGCCTGAAAAATATCATCATCACTTTTTTCGTGTATTTTTAACAAAACAGAAACAGCATTGTCCATCCGAATTTCTTCCGTATCCGCAAGCAAAGACGGATTCAATCCGTAATATACGATAAAATCCCTCAACCAGCCCTTCAGATAAGTGTTAATATAAGGGTCAAAAAGCGAATAATCGTCGGAAAATTCCGTAAGTTTCGAGTAAGCATCTTTAGCATCGGCACATCCGACCGCGTGTATCAACTCGTATATGTATATGAACGCGTAACTCAGACTGGTTTTTTCCTTAATTCCCTTACGCCATCTCGTCCTCCAGGAGAAATATGCCCTCAATTCCTTGTTAGTCAGAGATTGATAGGTCGGATAATAACGAGTAATGTCCCTCGGATAATCAAAATCGTCTTCGTAATCGGCTAACATCTTCGCTTGCTCAAAGAACAGCTGTGCGCGAGATAATCTTCTTCCCGCGGCCGATTCTGCCAAAGTGCGAGCAATCTTCAACGGCCCCGGCAAGTTTACATCGGCGGACTGAGGCGTGAGGAACTCATCGCGATAATACCCTCCGAACGAATGATCGGTAATTCTTCCTATAATTTGGTCCAATTGCTGATCCAGCTCTTCATCTTCCACAGTTCATTTTCCACAAGCTTCTATTTAAAATATAAGGTCAACTTTCGTTATCTTCAACAACTGTCGGCACAAATACAAAGGAATTTCTTTAGATGTTTTGGGTAACTCGAATTTCGGCAGACATCAAAACCAAACCAAAACTCGTTCCTTTCAAAAACCCGCCGGAAATTAACCAAAAATTAATAAAATTCTGGAATAATGCAGGGAAGGGAAAGGGGAGCCGTGGTGGCTTCTGCGGAAGAGAAGTTTTGAGGAGACAGAG
>JAGABS010000077.1 GCA_017614525.1 Alphaproteobacteria bacterium | reverse complement strand
TACTGCACCTGCCGCAGATGAATATAATAAAAGTTCACAATTTTTAACTAATTTATCAAATAGTGGATATGATTCATTGGTTAATGCAAATCAATTAATTAAATATTATGCTTATGAATACGCTGTGCTTATGGATGCAGCAGAGTATCTAGAAGTAGTGGGCGTTACTACAATTGCTAAAAGTGATTCAGGAAAGGTAGATTTTGAGGCCAAGATCGAGGTCAGCAAATATCAGAGAGAGATTGTTTCCAGGGTTATGCAGTCCTACCAAAAGGGTGACTTGAGAAACGCAGCAATTCCTCCGAAAGCCGACAAAAAGAAAAAAAACGGTTGGTGGCAGAAATTGTTAAAAAAACCACAAAGTAAGCTGCCGGAGGATTGATGAACGTAAAAGTCAGGTTCGCCCCTTCCCCCACGGGCTTGCTGCATGTCGGAAATATCAGAATTGCAATTCTGAATTATCTGTTTGCGAAAAATCAAAACGGAAAGTTTGTTCTTCGCATAGATGACACCGACAAAGAAAGGTCCACAATCGAATCTGAAAATTTGATCTTGGAAGATCTAAAATGGCTCGGCATTGAGTGGGACGAGTTCTACAAGCAATCAAACCACTTCCCGAAATACCGCGAGGCCATGGAATATTTAAAATCCATCGGGAGAATTTATCCGTGCTACGAAACGAAGGAAGAGCTCTCTCTGAAGAGGAAGATTCAAGCATCGAAAGGCATTCCTCCCGTGTACGATCGTGCGTCCTTGAAATTATCGGATCAGGAAAAAAGCAGGCTGGAAAGCGCCGGTATGCAAAAATATTGGAGATTTAAGCTAAACGAAAATGAAAGTATCGAGTGGAACGACTTGATCCATGGAAAAATTTCGATCTCGTTGAACAGCATTAGTGATCCTGTAGTAGTAAAGCCTGATGGTTCTTACGTCTACACATTTGCTTCCGTCGTTGATGACGTAAACATCGGCATCACCCACATTATCCGCGGAGATGATCATGTAACAAACACCGCGGCACAGATAGATATTTTCAGAGCGCTTTCGGGAAGTAATCCGGAATTTGCTCACGTCCCGCTTTTGTCTTCAATAGACGGACAAGATGTCTCGAAAAGAACAAGCTCCTCTCTCAGTATGGTAAATCTGAGAAATGCCGGAATGGAACCGCAGGCTATCATAAATGTTTTGTCTTCGCTGGGAACCTCTGACAATGTGAGTCATACAGACTCTCTGGAAGATCTGGTTAGAAAATTTTCTTTTTCGAAAATGAGTTTATCTTCCCCGAAGTTTAATGTCAGAGACGTCGAATTATTAACCAGAAAGATTGTTTCTGAAAAAACATTCGACGAGGCAAAATCGGATTTATCAAAGATCTTCGGATCAGAAAATGTTGCGGAAAACATTTCCGAAGACTTTTGGAACACAATAAAAGGAAATATCAACACCTTAAAAGAAGTTGATTTCTGGTACGATATTTTCTACAAAGACATTCCGAGTTGTGTTGAGGAGTTGGATCAAGATTATCTCAAACAAATGCTGGAAAGTCTCGTCCCGTTCATCGATTTCGACGAATGGATCTCGCGATTGAAGAAAGTTTCCGGCCGTAAGGGGCGAGATTTATTTCATCCAGTTCGACTGGTTCTAACAAACCAAAATACCGGCCCGGAATTGAGAAAAATTTTCGCGATCTTGGGTTATGAAAAAATAAAAAACAGAATTGAAAAGAATATAGACAGAACTAAATAGGATTAGAAGAGATATAAAATGAACAGCTTACATTTATACAACTCCCTGACTAACAGGTTGGAGGAATTCACGCCGATTGACTCCGGAAATATCCGCATGTACGCCTGCGGTCCGACAGTCTACTCAAGTCCGCACATCGGAAATGCCCGCCCTCTTGTTGTGTTCGATGTCTTGTTTCGCCTCTTGAAACGTTTATACGGCAATGTCACCTACGTTCGCAATCTCACTGACGTTGACGATAAAATTAACAAACGCGCACATGAAAGAAACATTTCGATCAAAGAGCTAACCGACGAAGTCATCGAAGAATTTCATAAAAATACGGATAAATTGAATTTGCTCCGACCGACTTACGAACCGCGAGCGACATTTCACATCAAAGAAATGCTGGATATCATAAATTTGCTTGTACAAAGCGGGTTCGCATATATTGCTGAAGGACATGTTTTGTTCCGCGTAAAAAAATTGGAGAACTATGGGCAACTCTCCAAGAGAAGTTTGGAAGATATGATTCCAGGAAGCCGCGTGGAAGTCGCTCCTTACAAGGAAGATCCGCTCGACTTTGTTTTATGGAAACCTTCTAATGAAAACGAACCAAGCTGGGACAGTCCTTTCGGAAAAGGCCGCCCCGGATGGCACATAGAATGTTCTGCGATGAGTTCAAAATATTTGGGAAAGCAGTTTGATATTCACGCGGGCGGGCAGGATCTGATTTTCCCGCATCACGAAAACGAAATCGCACAAAACTTCGGAGCCTTCGGCTGCCTCATGGCAAATTACTGGATTCACAACGGACTTTTGCTGGTGAACAATCAGAAGATGTCCAAGTCGCTCGGGAATATTATTTCTCTCGACGAAATTCTGCGAAAGTATGACGGAGAAATTATCCGTTACGTATTGTTGTCGACCCACTATCAAAAAACCCTAAACTGGACAGACCAGATAGTAAATCAAGCCAAATTGGCCCTCGACAGACTGTACGGTGCTCTGGAATCCGCTACTGAAATTTCCGGCGATGCCGGCAATTTTGAAGGTAAAATCGGATTTGAAAGCAAAGTCACCGAGGCCCTCTGTAATAATTTGAACACGTCTCTGGCATTGCAGGAGCTTTCAAAAATCGCTGACAAGATCTATAAATCGAATGATCAGGTGGAAAAAAATCTTTTGTGTTCTGCTTTGAAAAAGGAAGCGGAAATTTTAGGCTTGCTCGCCCGCAAAAACTGGTTCCAGAAAGAAGCTAAACTGTCCGAAGAAGAAATTTCGAAGCTGTTGAACGAGAGAGCGCAAGCAAAAGCGGGAAAGAATTTTCAAAAAGCCGACGAAATTCGGAATTATCTTCTCCAAAACAAAATAAAAATCGAAGATACAAAGGACGGCCCCGTGTGGAAGGTCATTTCGGAATAGAGCGCCCCTCCCTCCTCCGCAAGCGGTGGTGAATTAATCCTTGGCGGTTAAACTCGATGTTAACGAATTGTTAACCACTTGTTGTGAGAATAGGTGGGTGTGAGTTTTTGTGTTGAGAAGCAAATGAGAGCCAGCATATTTTTTGCTTATTCTTTGTCGGTGATATCAATTTCCCTATTCGAAACAGAGTGTATTTTTTCTGAGAAAGATAAATTTTCGAAAAGTTACGAAACCTCTTCGGATGTCATTGAGAATCTATACGATAAAATATACGTAATATCCTTGGATCGCACCCCGGAACGGTATGCTCATGTAAAAAAGCAATTGGATAAGTTTAATTTAAAACACGAAAGATTTTCTGCGGTAGACGGTAAATTGATAACCGTGAAAGACATGGAAAGAAATCAAACTATTTCATGGCAGAAAATAGGTCCGCCTAACGGATATTATCAGGGTGCTGATCTGAAAATAAGTTACCATTCCTACAAAGACGCTGAGTTTCATTATATAATCGACAAGTGTTTACTAAATTTCGGTGAGTTGGGGTGCGCCATGAGCCATAGAGCCGTGTGGGCAGATGTTGTAAAGCATAAATACAAAAAAGCAATTATTCTTGAGGATGATGTTACTTTGGAAGATAATTTCCTCAGAAAATTATCTTTGATTATGAAGAATCTGCCTGACGATTTTGATGTATTTTTTCTGGATACAGGATCGTTTGTTCCTCATACAACCTATTTTACTTCTCCTTATTTCTGGCTTAGTAAATTTTCAAATACACCGTCTCCCTATTACGCCAAAGTGAAGCAAAATAATGCAAAATTAAAGCTGACGCACAAAAATGTAAGACTGTGGGGAACACATGCATACATAGTGACATGCGATACAGCAAAAAAACTTTTAGAAAAAACAGAATATTTACATAGACCCATTGACATTACTATGATGATTTCAGGATTGAATTTGTATGTATCAAAGGTAAAACTACTAGCAGGAAATTATAATGATTCGACAATTTCCAACAGAAAAAAGGATAATAAAAAATGAAGAAAACAGCGTACCTTTTGTTTTTTCTATTATCAGGATGTGACTTTTTGGATAACTTGACCAGTTTTTTGGAACCGAAGTTTAAAGGAAAAGCGTATATAGTTAATACGAGACACAATCCAGGATCCTATATTCGAATAAAATCAGAATTACAATCTTTCGGTGTTACATGCAACGAATTTAATTCCGCAGACTTGCCCTCGATAAAACAGCACAGAAAAATTTGGCAGAAAATTGTTGATGGAGACGAAACCCAAATTATGATTCTTGAAGATAACGTATATTTTGAAAAAAAATTCAAGCGACGGCTTCAGCAATATATGCAGGATCTTCCTCAAGATTGGGACATAGCTTTTTTGGTGATAGGCCGAGAAAACAACAAATACGGATGCTTTATTTCAGTGGGGGATATTTTCAGAGATATCGATGAGGTCAAAGGACATCCTTATGTTGCGCAAATTCAAAAAACCAATCGCGTCTACGGACTGTACGGATATGTCATCAACAAAAAAGGTGCTGAAAAGCTTTTAAATATCACAAAAAATACATCAACTGATATTAGCGACACCATTTTTCAAAAGGGAGGAATAAACACGGGATACATAAAAGCGTACGTCTCGATGTTCAAACTTCTCGAGCCGAAATTAACAAAAGCAGAACTTGATGAAATAGAAAAACGCTCGATCGGGCAGCACAATGAATGATTCCCGGAATACTGTTGCTTGAGCACTTCTATTTAACGGTTTGCTCTACGCATCCGATCAATCCTAATTATTTACCTTGCATTTTAAAATCAATTTTCGAAAATCTTCCACGGAAATTTCTTCAGCACGAACTGTTTTTGAGTATCCTAAAATTTGCAAAATCTCCTCGATATTTTCGGAATATTTCCGCAAGGTATTTGCAAGCAGCTTCCTCCTATGTAAGAAAGCATCTTTGAGTAGGGCAGAAAAAAAATCGTAATCCTCTGTTGTTTTTTTCGGAAAAAATCTTACTATCGTGGACTTGACCTTCGGAGGCGGAGAGAAACATCCCGATTCAAGATCGAACATTTTCTCAACTTCAGACTTCCACTGAGTTAAAACCGACAATCGCCCGTAAGACTTCGTAGCCGGCTTGGCGTAAAGCCTTTCGGCCACTTCTTTTTGAAACATGAGAACCAATTTCTCGAACTGGTCGAAATTTTTCAGCCACTTTGTAAGAAGCACGGTAGAAATGTTATAAGGCAGATTTGAAATAATCACTTGAGGAGCGATTTTTTCTTCCCGAAATTTTAGGGCGTCTTCCTCTATAACTTCAAGTTTTCCGTCGAACAAGCCCGACAGCGTGCGCCAAACCTCCGCCCAACGCCTGTCGATCTCCACTATGTACAACTTTTTCACGGGCTGCTTCAAAATCTCCAGAGTCAATCCCCCAGGGCCTGGCCCGACCTCCATAACAACCTTGTCTGTCAGATCTCCCGCCGAAGAAACAATTTTGTGATTTATCTTCGTGTCGAAAAGAAAATTCTGACCGAATCTCTTGGCCGCCCTGTTTTGGAAGGTATCAAATATTCTCTTTGCACTCAGCTGATCAGAGCTGTGAAATAAAATCTGATGCTTTTCCATACTTCGGATCTAATATTATGTCAGCTTTCTTCTTCAACTCGGATAACTCTTTATCCGAAAAAATACTGAACTTCTCATTAATCTTCTGGTCTCTTATATCGTTCAACGTCGGCTCAGGAATCTTTTCTTCTTTCTTGCTTAAAACACAAAAAACGAACAATGCCTGACCGTTCGATATAACCCGACTCAAACCATTAACACGGCAACGCCCGAGTGCGCCGCGAATTTCAGGATTCATAGCTTCCAAAACTCCCGACATCGGATCCGAAACGAAACACCCTATCGCACGAGCTTGCCTTATAAAGTCTGACGCTTTCGGATAACGCTCTTTTAACTGGTTGATAAGACTACGAGTATCCTGCCCGTTCGCATATTCAGGGCTAGGTACTCCGACCTGAACGAACTGCAGATGCGTGATACTATCCTTCCCAGCTGCCCTTTTGTCCCTCAACTGAAGAATGTAGAAACCCCGGCTGTTTTGCACCACTCTGGTTTCACCCACTCGCATAGTCTTCAGCGCGGAATATTCTTCACGAGACAGTTGCCCCTCGTACATCCACCCCAAATCCCCGCCGTTCCTGGCATCCGGACTCTTGGAAAACTTGCGAGCCAGCTCCGCGAATATCGCTCCCTGAGCTAACATCCTTCTTATATTTTCAACTCGATTCTTCACTGCCGATTTCACGCCATTCGAGGCCATGACAGGAAAAAACATCCGAGAGACCAAGAAGGACTCTTTTTTCTTCTTCTCCTTGATAGATTTAAGTGTGCTAACCAGCTCTTTCTCGGTTATATTAACATTCTTCCCGTATTTTGCTTTGATGTATTCGATCCACGACAAGTTCACTCGAATGCTGTGCTTGAAAGTTTTTTCACTTATTCCTTTGCTCGCCAATAATTTCGAAAAACTTTTGCTGCTCATATTATTGCGCGCGGCAATGCTGGAAAAAGCCTCATCAACATCTTTATCCGTCACCCAATTCACTTTATCCGCAAATCTTTTGAGCCAATTCCATTTCAGCTCCTCGGTTACCATGCTTTTCAGAATTTCAATGCGAACCTCAACACTGTCCTTTATCCCCGAAGCAAATATCGCTGTCTTCACCTGATCATCCAAGTCCTGCGAAGTAATGATATTGCCGTTTATAATTGCAATAATCCCTTCATATTTTACGGGCTGCTCCCAATCTTTTGCATGGACATGATTTACAACCATCGCTCCACATCCCAATGTTAGCAGCAAAAATCTATTCATATCCACTCCGAAGCTCTGAAATCGAGGAAGAGTATACTATAAAAGCCTTTCGAATAAAATATTCTCGCTGGAATTACCGATATTATTCCGAAATTAACAATATATTTGCTTTTTCTCATTAATATGAAGTCCGAAGTAAAAGTCGTGAGAGGAAAAAGATGCTTTTCGATCATAAATTAGCGTGGAAAGATCCCGCTGTTTATCAGGAGATTTATAACAATTCTATTGCAGAACCAGAGAAATTTTGGGAATATCACCGAAATAAACTGTTCCCGGATAACAACTATAACGCTTCATACAATTGCATAGACCGACATGCTGAAAAAAATCCGGATAAAACGGCGATCGTTTGGTATGGTGACGAATATTGCGAAAGGAGGGAAATTTCCTACGGTAAATTATTGGAAATAACTCAAAAAATAGCATCAGAACTTCTTCGGATGGGCGTTCGAAAAGGAGATAGCGTAACAATCTGTATGCCTATGGTTCCCGAAGGAATCGCCGCGATGCTGGCTTGCTGTCGTATAGGAGCTGTCCACAATGTCGTGTTCTCAGGATTTTCCGCAACTGCTTTAAACGAAAAAATTTTCAGATCTTCATCAAAAGTGGTCATCACCATTACCGGAAGCAATCGCGGGGGTAAGTTTGTTCCGTCTCTGAAAAACGTTCTTACGGCAACTCAGGACCTGAACGTAGATATTCTCTTGGTGGATCACGCAGATGATTTCCCTATTGATGAAAGAGCTCTCAATCCGATCGAAATGGATTACAACGACAACATGTTTTCACTTTACACTTCAGGCTCGACAAAGGAACCGAAACGAGTTTTTCACACGTGCGGAGGATATCAACTGTATGCCGCGATGACTTTCAAATATATTTTTGATGTACGCGAAGACGATGTTCACTTTTGTACTTCCGATATCGGATGGATTACCGGACACAGTTACATCACTTATGCTCCGCTGTTTTTCGGACTTAAGTTAATTATATTTTCCGGCACTCCGATGTATCCGAAAGGAGGAAGGTACTGGGAAATTATTGAACAGGAAAAAGTGACGATTCTTTATTCGGCACCGAGTGCCATCAGATGCTTGGCATCTCTCGGAGATGAAGTTTTGGATAATTACGACTTCTCGTCTTTAAGGGTTTTGGGTTGTGTGGGAGAGCCTATGAATGAAGCTGCCTGGCAGTGGTATTTTGATAATATCGGAAAGAAAAAATGTCCTATCATGGATACCTGGTGGCAAACGGAAACCGGCGGCATCATGCTCGCTCCTTTGCATAATTTGGACCAAAAACCTTGTTTCGCCGCAAAGCCATTTTTCGGAATTATTCCAGATATAAAAGACGACGAATTGGTAATCAAAAAGAAAAATTGGCCGGGTTTGTCGTCGAATTTCGCGAGAAATGATAGAAAAATCTACCACACGGGAGACAAAGCGATACGAGACGCAGATGGGGATTTTCGAATTTTGGGACGAATAGATGATGTCGTTAACATCTCGGGGCACCGATTGGGAACTTCGGAAGTTGAAAGTGTCGTAAATGCTCTCGGAGAAATTGAAGAGAGCGCGGCGATTGGAATTCCGCATCGAATCAAAGGCCAGGCGTTGTGCATCTTTGTAACAACCACAACGCTACTCGATCAAGAACAAAAAGAGAGCGTCGCCCGAGAAATAGCTTCTCGTATTCGACAAGATATCGGAGCTATCGCAAAACCCGATCGAGTTGTCTTCATTCCGGAATTGCCGAAAACCCGCTCCGGAAAAATTAAGAGAAATATCCTCAAAACTATCGGAGAAAAGAAGGAAATTGACTACACATGTGCGGATTTCGAATCGGTAACCAATGTCGAATGCGTAAAACAAATCGAAATTGCAATGCGGAATGCCGTTAAACTGTAAATTCTCGAGACATTCACAAATTCTCAATCCTCTCCCCGCAACTATTGGCTTGTTTCGGGAATTTTTTCTTGATTCGGAATCTGATATTTTTGCAACGAAATCTTCTCCATTTTTTGCTTTTTATTAGTCAAAAATCAGAAATTCTGGTATAATACTGTCGGAGAATTATGGAGGATTGCTATGAAGAACAAAGTTTCATCATTTTACAAGGAAGCTGTAGCGACCGTGGATGCCGGCCTCAGAAAATACATGCTGAAGGTTTTTACGCATATGTGTTTCGGATTAGGTGTTTCCGCTCTGTCGGCTTATTTCGTAAGTACGTCTCATGCTATTATGCAAACGTTGTTTTCCACCGGCTTGCTGTGGGGATTGCTTTTGGCTGAGCTCGGTGTCGTATTTTATCTTTCCGCGAGAATCGACAAGATGACTTCGCAAACAGCGCAGTTTTGTTTTTATACCTACGCTGTTTTGTCCGGGATATCTTTAGCCCCGGTTTTTGTCGTATATACGGGAGAAAGTCTCGTGACAACGTTTTTTGTTACGTCAGCGACGTTCTTGTCTATGGTAATTTACGGGTATACTACTGACAAAGATCTGACAGGTATGGGTTCTTTCTTTACCATGGGGTTGTTCGGATTGATTATCGCGAGCCTGGTAAACTTTTTTTTGAAAAGTTCCGCTTTGAGTTTCGCGACTTCGGTAATCGGAGTTGTGGTTTTCACGGGACTTACCGCTTGGGATGCTCAGCTGATTAAAAGTTTGTATTTCGAGGGAGAATCAGAGGAAGCGTCTGAAAAAAAATCAATTATCGGAGCGTTAAGGTTATATCTTGACTTTATCAACATGTTCTTGTACCTGTTGAGATTCCTGGGAAACAGAAGAGATTAATCTTATCTATCCATCTCGATTAACAAAGATCAAGCCCCGGATTTCGGGGCTTTTTTCTTTTAGAATTTTTTACCAATAATCAGCTGATCTTTATATTCGATTCTTTATGTTCGATTCGCGGCTATGCAGCTGGAACTGCCGAACCCACTGAACGCTCCAGAGCCACCGCGAGAACCTCGTCCACAACTTCCGCTTTGATTATCTCGAGATCGTCAATAATGCATTTCGGAATGTCCTGCAAATCCGATTCGTTTGCTTTCGGAATCAAAACCGTCTTTATTCCGCCCCTATGAGCCGCCAACAGCTTCTCTTTCAGACCGCCAATCGGAAGAACTCTGCCCCGCAGCGTAATTTCCCCTGTCATAGCAACATCTCTTCTGATCGGAACAGAAGTCAGACTGGACACCAAGCTGGTAACCATCGCCACCCCCGCCGACGGACCGTCTTTCGGGGTAGCTCCCTCCGGAACGTGAACGTGAATGTCGTTTTCTTCGAACACCTTCGAATCGATGCCGAAAGTTTTTGCGCGGGACCGAACGAAACTTATTGCCGCCTGGATGGACTCCTGCATAACATCGCCAAGCTTCCCCGTGAGAATGGTCTTGCCTTTTCCCGGAACAGTTACTGCCTCGATTGAAAGCAATTCCCCGCCAACCTCAGTCCAAGCCAATCCCGTTACAACTCCGACTAAGTTTTTGTCTTCGATATCCTGTCGTTTAAATTTGGCAATTCCTGCATATTTTTCCAGATTTTTGAGATCAATCGAAACCGTCTTCAATTCCGCATTTTCAGTCAGTTCCTTCACAACCTTGCGAGCGATTTTGGAAATCTCCCTTTCAAGATTTCTGACCCCCGCCTCTCTGGTGTAGTCTCTGATCAACTTCATAATAGTATCATCGGATACAGTCAGCTCCGCAGCCTTCAGACCATTCTCCCTCATTTGCTTCGGAAGCAAGTGCCTTTTGGCTATTTCCAACTTTTCCATCTCCGTGTATCCGGAAAGCTTTATGATTTCGAGCCTATCCAGCAAGGGACTTGGCATATCATAGCTATTGGCCGTAGTAATGAACATTACGTCGGACAGATCGTAATCGACCTCGAGGTAATGATCATTGAAGTTGCTGTTTTGCTCGGGATCGAGGACTTCCAGCAGAGCGCTCGCAGGATCGCCTTTCCAATCCGATCCGACTTTATCTATTTCATCCAGAAGAAACAGCGGATTCGACGATTTCGCCTTTTTCATGCTGGAAATAATTTTTCCCGGCATAGATCCTATGTAAGTGCGGCGATGTCCTCTGATTTCAGACTCATCACGGACCCCTCCCAACGAAATCCTTACGTAATTTCGCCCCGTCGCTTTTGCAATCGACTTCGCGAGAGATGTCTTACCGACCCCCGGAGGCCCCATAAAGCAGAGAATCGATCCTTTAATCTTCCCTACCCTTCTCTGGACCGACAGGAATTCGAGAATTCGTTCTTTTACATTCTCCAATCCGTAATGATCCTCATCAAGAATTTTCTTCGCCTCCTGCAAATCTCTCTTCACATTGGTTTTCACTTTCCAAGGAATCGTCAGCAGCCAATCCAAATAATTCCTCACGACCGTCGCTTCCGGAGACATCGGCGGCATATTTCTCAATTTCTTTAACTCGGCCTGAAATTTCTCCCGAGCCTCCTTCGACAACCTGACTTTTTTGGCTTTTTCTTCGAATTCTTTTGTATCGTCGAGAACGTAATCCGAGTCGCCAAGCTCCTTTTGGATAGCCTTTATTTGCTCATTCAAATAATAGTCCTTCTGGCTTTTCTCCATTTGCTTTTTGACACGGTTGCGGATTTTCTTTTCAACGTGAATGACATCTATTTCCGCTTCCAGGAACTTCAGCAATTTCTCGAATCTGCGCAAAATATCAGTGTCTTCTAGAAGGTCCTGCTTGTCTTGAACTTTCAACGTCAGGTGCGCCGCAATGACATCAATTATATCATCGGGAGATTGTAAATTCTTAACGGCATTTATGGTATCCAACGAAATTCTTTTGTTCAGACGCGAATAAATCTCGAACTGTTCTAAAACCATTCGGCTGTAAGCTTCAACCTCAACATCGTTACAGTTTTCCTTTTCCAAAACCTCGCATTTTCCCAAAAAATAGCCGACTTCTTCCCTGTAATCGGAAACTCTGACACGATCCATTCCGTCAACGAGGATTTTCACCGATCCGTCCGGAAGATGCAACATCTGCAGTATATTTCCCAATACTCCGACATGATACAGATCATCGAACTCCGGTTCTTCATCCTGCATATTTTTTTGAGTCAAAAAGATAACCTTCTTGTCTTGCTCCATCGCGGCTTCCAAAGCCTTTATGGACCGAGCCCGCCCCACAAATAAGGGAATAACCACATGCGGAAATATGACTATATCTCTTACAGTCAGAACAGGATAACTACTTTCCAAAACTATCTCCTACGCAATATCTGTTTTTACTTCGCAGTATTTTAATATAGGTTGGCTGTTTCCATCAATAACTTCTTTTGTAATAATGACTTCCTCGAGATTTTTCATAGACGGCAGCTCGTACATCGTATCGAGCAGAATGGATTCCATTATGGATCGCAGACCTCTTGCCCCTGTTTTTCTTTCCAGAGCTAATTTTGCGATACCGTGTACGGCTTCATCGGTAAATGTCAGGGTAACGCCTTCCATGCTGAACAACTTTTGATATTGTTTCACCAAAGCATTCTTCGGTTCAGTTAAGATTGAAACCAAAGCGGTCTCATCCAAATCATTCAGCGTAGCGATAACAGGCAACCTCCCGACAAACTCCGGAATCAAACCGTATTTCAGCAAATCTTCCGGCTCAACTCTCGAGAAAATTTCACCTATTTTTTTATCTTCTTTTGCTTTAATTTGCGCCTCAAACCCTATGGAAGTCTTCGTTCCTCTTGCCTCAATGATCTTCTCTAATCCCGCAAATGCTCCCCCGCAAATGAACAAAATATTCGTTGTATCAACATGCAAAAATTCCTGCTGAGGATGCTTTCTGCCCCCCTGAGGCGGAACAGACGACACGGTGCCTTCCATAATTTTCAGCAAAGCCTGCTGAACCCCCTCTCCCGAAACATCTCTCGTAATGGACGGATTATCAGACTTTTTCGAAATTTTATCGATTTCATCAATGTAAACGATACCTTTTTGCGCTCTTTCGACGTTATAATCCGCCGCCTGCAGCAATTTTAGAATAATATTTTCAACATCCTCCCCCACATATCCGGCTTCCGTAAGAGTCGTCGCGTCCGCCATGGTAAAGGGAACATCAATTATTTTGGCCAGAGTCTGTGCAAGCAAGGTTTTTCCGGTACCGGTAGGACCTATCAACAAAATGTTCGACTTTGAAAGCTCCACATCCGTACTCTTGGCCCCGCAAGCTAATCTCTTATAATGGTTGTATATAGCCACCGATAAGACCTTTTTCGCCTTATCCTGCCCGATTATGTAATCGTCAAGAGTTTTACAAATCTCTTTTGGAGAAGGCAACTCATTATTTTTCTTCAAAGAATCCGCAGGTTCGGCATCGGAGATTATTCCTGCACACAGCTCGATACATTCGTCGCATATATATACGGTAGGACCAACGATAAGTTTTTTCACTTCATGTTGAGTCTTTCCGCAAAATGAACAACGCAAAGTACCGTCTCTGTCTGATCTCTCCATAACATTCTCCTATCAATTAGTCCTTGGTTTAATACTCTCATTAATATTCAAATAAATCATTAATTTCATAAAAATATTTTCGCATTCTCAGTTATTCTCTCTTCAACAAAACGTATCCTACTGTTTTTATTTCATTTTATCCATAAAAAATTTTCGGAAAAAAGTTTTTTCGATTTTTTTCGGAATATAACAATCTATAACTCCAACTTCATCCGTCCCGAGAAAATCAACTTGTCTGCCGTAAGCATCAAAAACCGCACTGATTCCGAAATTTGTCACTCGTATAACAGGAATTCCCTCTTCTATTGCCCTCGCTCTCACAATGTTCAGATGTTGAACCAGCTCCGAAGTATGCCCAAACCAAGCATCATTAGTGACATTGACTATCACATCAACACCAGTATCCTCGTTTGATATAAATTCACCCGAAAATATCGCTTCATAACATATGGTAAGGGCCATTTTCAGCCCTTTCAGATTTATTACATTGGAATCTTTTCCGATAGCAAAATCTCCGATGCTGTTGGCAATCGGAGCAAAAACATCGGGAATAAATTTTCGGAACGGAATGTATTCCCCGAAAGGCACAAGATGTTTTTTATCGTAATTCTGAACGTTTTTTCCAAATTCATCCAAAATGATTATGCTGTTGTAAATATCTCCGCTGGCGGAATCCTTTCTCACCGCTCCGGAGAGCAAATACCCATCGTGTGGCACGATATCTGCCAACTTTTCACTCAGTACTTTGGATTTATCTGTAAACAGGTAAGGAATGCTTGCCTCAGGCCAAATCACAAAATCGGGATTCCAATTACCACGTTCGGATTTCATTCGACTTAAATTTAAGTACAGATTTAAATTACGAGCGGATAAACTTTTGTCCATCTTATCCTTCTGATGAATGCTTCCCTGAACGCACCTAATCTTGTAAGGAGTATACTCCGTTGGATTTTTTGAAAGTCGCGTACCACCAAAAACCGACAATGATGAAAATGAGACCAGGAGAATTATTAGCGAAAGACCACTTTTCTCGGAATCAACTTTTTTTAACTTCTCAGTGAAATTAATTTCCGAATTACGGAATTTCTCAAGGACCTCAATTTCCGATAACTCCCCCGCATCGCCCGCCTTTGAATTATCTTTAAGGCCTACCATCAATACCCCAAAGATACTTCCCATAAGCAAAGTAAAAAAGGTCTGCCCATATATTCCCCAAATACTCAGGCCCTGCATAAGGTTAGGGTTATGACCCCAGACATATCCGGGAAGAGCCCAAGGAAATCCTGGGGCATAATGTCCTTGCAAATACATAACGAAAGAGGTCAATGACGCAAAAACGAGAACCGCAATCCAGACGTTTTCGCAGAACTTTTTCATAATGTACACCGGAAACAGCAGCGGAATCGACAAATAAGCCGGAATCGCAATCAAAGCAAAGGGAATTAATATCCAATGAAGGCTGAGATCTATAGTCAGAGGATAAACAAGCCAACACAAAGCGCCAACAAAATAAAAAAGCCAATACAAAAAACCGCAAGCTAACGCTTCTTTTGTCGACTCGCCTTGACGCTTTGAATTAACAAGAAAACCAAAAAAAAATCCAAATAACGCAATAAAAAAAAATCCCTGACACTCCTCAAAGACGGCACAACCCCCCGTCTCTCCGGAAATTTCATTGTCAACAGGAAACATCAAACTCAAAGCTGAGAATAATCCCAGGACAACACAAGAAAAACGCACTCGGGATCTATGACTTAGATTAATCCACCAGGAATAAAACCTATCACCACACTTCGCTTCCAATTTTCCCATCCCAAATTATTCTCTCAGGTTCCCTGGGAATCAACAAATGCCCAAATGCAAACTTTACCTAATTCTCGCTGCTTTATTTCCGAAAATCTTCGTACATCCTCGACGCTACCGGTCCCACGGAATTTTGATAACGCCCTTCGTACTTCTTTACATCTCCAGAGACAGCCCAGAAGGTCACCTGACCGATCTGCATTCCAGGATATATGGTTACAGGCTGAACGGCATTCAGCTGCAAAGTCACCTGACCAATCGCTCCGATATCAATCAAATCCGCCGTAATATTGATGAACAGCCCCAAACGCCCTATGGATGAACGCCCCCTGATGACGGGAACGAAATATTCACTGCCAATCACCTCTTTCGTGTGTCCCAGGTAGACCGTCCCCGGTGCTAAGGTCAAACCTTCCTCCGGAATCTCCAGCTCCCTGGCGGAATTTTCCTTTTTCACGTCCAACACGTAATCGTTATAGACCAAGAGCTTGTTACCCAAGGTGAAGTTATACGAATTCGGGTTCAACTGATCTCTGTTGAACGGATCAATTATTATCTTCTTTTCTTCGTAATTCTTCAAAATTTCGCTGCCGGTTAAAATCATTTTGCTACTCCTAAACTATTTTTATTCCTGAATAAATTCTCTTCATGTTCCTAAATGAACTCTTTATAAATTTCACTGGACTTCGCAGACGAGAACTTGTCATATTTCCCGTCATAAAGCATTTCCCTGTCTCCGGAAGTTTCCCAGAAAGACACCTGACCTATTCTCATCATCGGGTAAATCCTCACGGGCTGAACTGCTTTCAACTCCAAAGTCCAGCGGTGCGCCGCCCCTAAATTTCCGAGGTCCGCGGTAATTTGCAAAAAAAGCCCCAACCTTCCCAGGGAAGACTTTCCTATCAACAACGGGACGAATTCCTTGCTGCCGATTTCCTCATAAGTGTTCGCAAGATAGGTCTTATTCGGCGACAACACGTAACCGTCATCGTTAAATTCTATCTCATGATATGAGGTCTGTCTCTTCGGGTCCACGGGCACGTCATCGATTTCGAGCAATTTCCGATCGATGCGATAATCGTAGCTGTTGCTATTCAACATCCCCTCATCGAAAGGAGAAATACAAATCTTTCCGTTGTTCACACTTTCTAAAATCTTTTGATAGGTCAATATCATTAAAACACCTCACGATAGTACATTAAATATATATGAAAATTCAGATTTTTCTATAGAGTTGTGTGAAATTTCTTGAAAATTGTTGATCCAGCAACTAGACTTACAAGCGCAATCGTGGAGTTGGTATGCGTTTTGGAAATTGTCTTTTGATTTTTTCTGTGTTTTTGGCTTCATGTGAGCCGTTTGTAAATTCACGGGGAAATGTTGTCGCCGAAAAACACCTCGGGTCCTTTGTGATAGGGCAAACGACCATGGAAGATGTGCTGAAAAGTTGCGGAACGCCGTCCTTGCACAGAGATAATTTTACGTGGATATATCTGGGAGGAAGGTCTGAAGAGACTTCTTTCAGAGGCGTTGAGATGAAAGATCGTACTGCAATTAAGCTGACATTTGACGCGAATAAAGTGCTGAAAAACAAGGAGGTAATTCGTCCGTCAAACAGTGAATTCAGTTTCGATGAGGAGACGACCGATCTTATCTCCAACAAAGAGGCAGGGGCTCTCCTGAACAGCGCTCATGAATGAAAAGCCTGAGGCGACAGCAGAAAAAAATCTCATGACTGAAAATCCCGGAATGACTTCGAAAATAACTGCTGAGTCAGCTCTCGAAACAACTCCGGAGATAAGCATAGTTTTGCCTTGCTATAACGAGTCGGAGGCCGTTGGTTCCTTCTTCAAGAGGACTTTACCTGTTTTGGATAGGCTGGCATTGGCCTACGAAGTCGTGTGTGTAAACGACGGAAGTAGAGACGATACACTGTCCGAGTTAATCAAGATAAAAGAAACGGTTCCGCAGCTGAAAATAGTAGATTTTTCGAAAAATTTCGGAAAAGATGCGGCTATGTCGGCAGGATTGGATTTTTCAAAAGGGAAATGCGTCATTCCCATGGACTGCGATCTGCAGGATCCGCCGGAATTAATTCCCGAGATGGTGAAAATTTGGAAATCTCAGAATGTAGAAGTTGTCTTGGCCAAGAGAGAAGATCGGTCTGACGACTCTCTTGCGAAAAGACTGACCGCCTGGCTGTTTTATAAATCTTTCAATCAATTTTCGGATTTAGAAATACCTGAAAACGTAGGAGACTTCCGTCTGATGGACCGCAAGGTCGTGGATGTTGTGAAATCGTTTCCCGAAAGAACAAGATTTATGAAGGGACTGTTCGCCCTGGCCGGATTCAAGACAGCTTATGTTGGATACAAAAGACCTGTACGGGCTGAGGGACAGTCCAAATGGAACTACTGGAAACTGTGGAACTACGCGCTGGACGGCATAACCTCGTTTTCGACATTTCCGCTGAAATTATCGACATATTTCGGACTGCTTGTTACAATGTTGGCCTTCCTTCGCGGCAGCTGGATTCTGATTCGAACGCTAATCTTCGGCATCGATGTTCCCGGCTACGCCTCGTTGATGACCGCCATTTTATTCTTCGGAGGAGTTCAATTGGTCAGCCTCGGAATTATCGGAGAATATCTGGGACGCATATATATTGAAACAAAGCAACGGCCGTTGTATGTTGTAAAACAAGTCTTGTAAGTTTTCGGCTTCGTCTCGCCCGGTCCGATTATATTAGGTTCGATTATTATTCGGATAAAGTAATGCCAAGGACGGCAGCTGCACTCACCCACCCGAATTAAATCAGATTCGATTATCAGGCGGGACCAGATTGAACAATTTTTAAGGTTTTGCGGCTGGACGCACGTTGCGTTTTTTGTTACGCGAAACGTCTTTTTTGTTTTGAATATAAGAATAAACTTCCTGAGCTGACTTCATCCTGTCAACTTTTAATGACTTTATGATCTTCAAAAAATCATTCTTCTGGCGATATTTCAAATCCGTATTAAGTATATTTTCGACGGCACCAGCGATATTCCCCGCTGTACACTCATCTTGGAGGAGTTCCGGTACTAGGGATTTTCCCGCCAAGATATTAACTAAGCAAACATACGGAATTTTTATAAGCCACTCTACTAATTTCGCAGTGACGAAAGAAGTTTTGTATATAGCTACAAACGGCAGCCCCATTTTGGCCAGCTCCAATGTAACCGTTCCCGAAGCCGCTACCGCGACATGAGACGAATTATAGGCTTTTACTTTTTTCAGCTTTTTGGTCGAAACAGTCGGCTTATACTTCCAGTTCGCAACATACCTTTTTATCAGAGGAGCAACAGTCTTCACCGTCGGAAGATAAAACCTGACCTCAGGGTGCTTTTCAATGATCAACTCCGAAAATTCCTTCAGAATCGGCATGTGATGTTCAAGCTCCGATGGCCTGCTTCCCGGCAATAAAGTTATGGTTAGATCTTTTGACTTCAAACTGTCGTCTTCAGTGAAGTCCGCGTCCGAGGCAATAGGATGTCCGACAAAAACAGTATTTACCCCATAATTTTTCAAAAAATCTTCCTCAAACGGAAGCAAAACCATCAACTTATCAATAAATTTATGTAAATCTTTTGCTCGCCAACCTCGCCAAGCCCACACAGGCGGAGAGACATAATGCACAATCGGAATGTCAGATTTCTTCTTTTTAACAAGTTTGTCGACTCTGTGCGTAAACCCGGAAGAATCTATTGTCACAAGAACATCCGGATTATAGTTGACTATGGTATTCGCCGTCTTATTAATAAGATCTCTAAAATAAAATATTTTTCCTATAACTTCCCAAATTCCGATGACAGAAAGTTTCGAAATCGGGCATAAGTTTATTATTCCCGCTTCTTCCATGCATGGACCGCCGATTCCCACGAACTCAATATCTTCATCGATTTTTCTCAAGTCTTTCATCAAACGACCGCCGAGATAATCCCCTGAAGACTCTCCGGCAACGATAAAGACTTTATGCTTTTTTCTAATTTTTATTGCTTGCAAGAAGAGGCCATACTCATCTACTTTCTCCAGAACTTCATTTTTATTCAATATGATGGTTCTGTCTGCTTCTATAACAATTCCCCGAAAATTGTGTCTGTGTAAGTTCTCTATCGTCTGAACACCGATAACAGGAAGATCCATGCGAAAATCCTGTTGCGGCTTCGAAGTTTTCACCAAAATTCCATCAAAACACCGATCAATCAACGCGTCCGTTCCGCTCGCGTCTTCCTTTGCAATTACGCTGTCTCCGCAAACTACGATACTTTGCCCGATATCCTGAATCCCTAACATCTGAGACTCTCTGACACCCAACTCTATCTCGGCCTGCTCCTCCTCCGTCGGCTTACGCTCCGAATAAATCCCCTCTGAAAAGAATGCTCCCTTCAGCAAATCCGTTCCGGAAACCAGCTCAATTCCTTTTTCTTTGAGAAGATCCGCTATTCCTCGCAGTAATGCATCGTCTCCTCCGCAAAGGAGGACTTTCCAAAGCCTAATAAGCCACCTAAATCCCTCAAAATCCAGAGACAAATCAAAAAGCCCCGGCCTTTTAACGTGTCCGGCGAAGGTAATTTTTTTCACGTTGTTTAACTTCAAAAACTGCAGAACCTTGCCGACCTGCCCCAACTTAAAGGCAACCCTGGGAACATCCGGATAAAACAAACCATGGTCGTAACCATCGACAAAAAGAAGACAGAAATCCAGCTTCTGCCTCTTACAAGAATCAACAACTACCTTGGGATACTCTCCCTTGCCGCAAAATATACCAATCATTATTTCCCTTTAGGTAAACAATACGATCTACTACTCTTATATCTCATAAAGTTTACTATTTCTTTAACGCCATCGAAATTTGGTAATTTTTTTTCGGCTTCATCCACATTTTCCGAAAGAACGTTGTCTCCGAAAAAGATAATTCGGTACGCCTCGCGGATGGCAACGATCTCTTCTCGGGAATAATTTGCTCTTTTCAGCCCCAACACATTTATGTCATACAGATGCCCGCGTTCTCCTTTCACCGCTCCGAAAGGAATGACATCTCGTTCAATTCCCGTCATACCGCCGATTATGGCATTATGTCCGATTCTGACGAACTGATGAACGGCGGACAAACCGCCAATTATGGCACAATCTCCGACTTCAACATGCCCGGCAAGTGTCACATTGTTTGCAAGCACAGCGTTATTTCCAACAACACAATCGTGAGCTACATGAACGCCTATCATCAGCAAATTATTGTCTCCGATGACTGTCTTCATGGCACCGCCTTCAGTTCCGGGGTGAATTGTGACATATTCCCGAATCGAATTATTTTTTCCGATAATAATCTTCGATTTTTCCCCATGAAATTTTAAGTCCTGGGGACGAAACCCTATTGCGGCAAAAGGAAAAATCTGCGTACCTTCACCAATGTAAGTATCCCCCTCTATACAGACATGAGACATAATCTTAACATTGTCTGCTATCTCAACATTGTCCCCGATAACAGAATAAGCTCCGATTTCTACGTTATTTCCCACCTTCGCGCGATCGGAAATAATGGCAGTCGAGTGAATCATTGCTGTTTATCCTCCAGCACTATCATTGCCGTGAATACAGCCTCGGCCACCAAAACATCGCCGACATAAGCTTTTCCATTGAATCGCCAGACATTTCCACGGCTCTTCTCCTTGCAAACGTGCAGATGCAGAACATCACCGGGTTCAACTAATTTTCTGAATTTTATTCCGTCCATGGACATAAAATAGACCAGCCCGCCACTGTTTTCCAGGTTCATTGTCTTGGACACAATCACTCCGGCAGTCTGTCCCATTGCCTCGACAATCAAAACCCCCGGCATAATGGGACGCGTCGGAAAATGTCCCTGAAAAAACGGCTCATTGTTTGTCACGCATTTGATCCCGACCGCACTTTCTCCAAGTTTCAACTCCTGAACCCTATCGACTAAAAGCATCGGATACCTGTGAGGAAGACATTCTTTTATTTCATTAACATCTAAACTCAACAATTCTTCCGAAATCAGCGACTGCTCCGACTCCTTTGCATTTAACGATATTTCCGACATGACCGCCTCCCTTACTCTTTTCTTTATCCTTTACTTACTTTTTACTTCTTCTTTTTCGTAACTGCCATTTTCAAAAATGCTGCTTGTCTCTTCCAAATTCCCGCGTCCACCGCCGGAATACCTCCGACAACTTTGCCCGATTCGATATTGGAAGCGATTCCGCTCTTGGCCGCGGCAATAGCTCCGTCTCCTATTTCGATATGCCCTGCCACACCAACCTGTCCTGCCAAAATCACTCCGTTTCCTATCTTGGAACTTCCCGCAATCCCGACCTGAGAAACCAAAATGGATCCGTTTCCTATGGTCACGTTGTGGGCAATCTGAACCAAATTGTCTATGATTGTGTCATTTCCAATCACTGTATCTTCGATACTTCCGCGATCAATGGTTGTATTCGCGCCGATACGCACTCTGTCTCCGATAATTACCCGCCCCAACTGCTTTATATATACCATCTTACTCCCCGTCGGGATAATTCCGAATCCGGATTCACCAATCCGCGCACCCGAATTGATTATGACGTTACACCCTATGATACTGTGAGAAATCGTGACATTGTTCCGAATCAATCCGTTATCTCCGATTTTACAGCCTTTCTCTATAACAGTATTGCTTCCGATAACGACGTTGTCTCCAATTTCGACATCGTCTTCGATTTTCACATAATCTCCGATATAGCAATTCGCACCGATTTTCGCCGTTTCGCTGACAACGGCAGTCTGACAAATATGGGACAGGTGCTCCTCGGGATAACACAAAACCGACAGCACCTTTGCATAACTGATCATAACATTCTCGGCGATCAGTGCCACAACATTTTCAGGCAAATTCGCGAGATCCGCTTCCGATATAATGACCGCCCCGGCTCTTGTATTCCTTAAATCATCCTTATACTTCTTATTTCCGAAAAAAGATAAATCATTCTCCGCAGCGTGCCTCAATGTTGCGACACTGGATATCACAAAGTCCCTGTCTCCGAACACCTTTAACCCGCAAATTACGGCCAACTCCGTAACTCTGATCTTTTTTATTTCCCCGAAAAAGCGCTTATCTATCATCCATCACCCCTCTGTTGGATTTTTTTTACTCATATCTACTTTTATCATAGGAATTCTGTCGTCCAGTCTCCTGATAGCCTCTTCCGTAACGTCCGGACATTCGGAAGAATTACTGTAAAAAACAGCATCCGAGGATATTATCAAAGAATATCCCTTATCGTTTGCGATTTCCTTAACAACTTTGTGAATCTCTTCCTCAAGAACTCCGATCGCGGACCTGAAAGCCGACTGAATCTCATATCTTTTCTTTTTGGTCATGTCGTACAATATGGCCTGCAGGTCATCAACCTTTCTTTCATCAGAACTCGTTTTGGCATCGGAATCCATTTTTTTTATGCTGTTTTCCAATCCTAAAAGATCCTCTTTCGATTTGTTATTGATTTCCTCCAGCTGATCATCAATACTCCGACCTGCTTTCGAATTTTTTGCAACATCCTTCAAACTTATGATGGCCAATTTCGAACCTACAGCAGGCAAACTTGTTGCAGACGAAGCAACCCCAGACTCGGACTTTGCTCCGACCGAAACTCCCTCTTCGGCTCCCGCCTCAAAAACCTGAAGAGCCCCTAAAAAACAAAGAACAGAAAATCTGAAAACTCTGAAAAGTTTCATCACATCAACCCCGTCAACGTAAATACCTGCTTATCATCAAAGTGCTTTTTCTTCAAAGCAAACCCGAACACAAAAGACATCGGCATTCCTAAAGGACATTTCGCCCATTCAATTGCGACACCCGTGGATGCTCTGATCGCACTCGAATCATTTACTTTGCTTCTCGGATACTTACTCCCCCACGCACTTCCGAAATCCAGGAAAACCACACCATTTATCCCCATTTCTTTCGTAGACAACGGCGCCTTCAGCATCAAACTGACCGTCCAATACTTCGTGCTTCCCAAGCTGTTTCCCTCGGCATCTCTTCTATCGATTTCCTTTCCGTTCTTGTCGTAAACAATTTCCCCAGACTCAATTGCTCTCGCTCCTATACCATACGAATTGAATCCGCGCATCGTACTGCCACCTCCGAGAGTAAATCTGTCGCAACTCCTTGTGTTGGAGATTTCTTTGATGTGCCCAACCTGACCATTCAACACGAAAGTAACCTTCTCAGTAACAGGACGATACAGGTTTCCCTCTAGCACATTCTTGAAATACTTCACATTTCCCATGAGTCCAGAATAAGCATTGGTCAAGGATATATCGTATCCGTATCTCCGATCATAAGGGTTATCCACATCGAAATAGGTCAAAACCGAGGACAATTCGCAATTGGTATACTTTCCATATTCCTCCTGCCAGATGTCTTTATTTCTGAATTTTATGATCTTATCGTCCTTGGTATATGAATCCGGAAGCTCGTTGGTCCATTTGTTGAAATCTCTGTTCCAAAACTTTCTCCTGTTGAATGAAACGGAATATCCGATTCGGTGAATTAAATTCTCATTGATCGAGTAGCGAATATATGGTCCCACATAAAATGAACGAACCGCTGCATTTTCAAACTTTTTGCGGTTAATGTCGCTCACCCCGAGTTTGATTCCCGCCCCGATATTCTGATCAAAAAATCTCGGGTCAAACAAATCGATTTTTGCTCCGTGATACTGCTGCATCCACATAACATCGGCGGACAAAACCTTCCCTGTCCCCATAAGGTTATTTTCAATAAACCCGACAAACCCTCCGAAACCGTCAGAATCGTTGACACTTAAACCGAATCTGATCTGAGCGGTGGAATCTTTTTCTTTTACGGAAACAACTATTACTTTTTTATCATCGGACGATCCATCTTCCTCACGAACCTGGACATCGTCGAAATAATCCATCGCTTTCAATCTATCTATGCTTCTCTGAATTTTGTAGGCATTCAGAGCATCTCCCTCATGGACAGACAATTCTCTCCGAATAACCTTGTCCAAAGTGCGAGTATTTCCGACAATCTCTATTCGCTCCACAAAGACTTTCTGGCTTTTCACTATTTTATAGAAAACATCCGCTAAATTTTTTTCTTTGTCGTAATGGATATCTACCGTCACGTTAATAAACGAATTTCCTTTCAGAGAGACTTCCTTTCGAATTTTGTCCCGTACTTCGTATATCAGCGACTCGTTGTATACGTCATCGGATTTGAATTTTATGTAACTTTTATAATCGTCTGCTTTTATGTCCGAAATTTCCGAAGTCAGAGAAATATCTCTTATATTATATTTATCTCCCTCGTCCATGATAAAAGTACAAAAATGAGACTGCTTATCGCTGCTCATTTCCGCATGACTCGAAGTCACCACGAAAAACGGGAATCCTTTGCTTTTGTAAAATTTGGTTATGGCATCTATATCAACATCGACCTTATCTTCACGATAAATCTGACTGTCATAGTCCCAGAAACGCCAAACCCTCGCCTCTTTCATGGAAATAACGTCTTTCAACTGATCGTCGGAAAAAGTCTTGTTACCGATAAAAATTATCTTCGCTACAGTTGTTTTACGGCCTTCCTTTATGTTGAAAACAATGTCAATTTTATTGCCGGAACGCTCTATGTATTGCGGATTAATCTCCGAAAAATAAAAACCCCAAGCTTTGTAAGCCAGCTGCATATCGGCCAGCACATCTTTCACGACATGACTGCTGAACAACCGCCCCTCGCCCAATCTTCCGTTCACGACGCTGTTCAACATTTCGTCGGTCCCGGCGTCATTGCCTTCGAAAACAACCTTATCTACGATAGGTTTTTCTTTCACTTTTATTACTAAGGTATTTCCTTTCTTAAAAAACTCAATATTCGAAAAGAAATCTTTTTCGTACAGATTTCTGATGCTTTGCGCCACGTCCTTTTTATCGTAATTTTTATTCGGCTTTATGAGAACAGCATCTGAGATAGCGGCCTCCTCTACCCTGTCCAATCCTGCATACTCGACTTTCTCGACTACATCGGCAAAAACTGCTGAACTAACGCCCAAAGACAACAAAACACCAGGTAAAACCTTCATTTACTACCTCTTAAAAATAAAATTGCTAACAGTCTCTATATTTAAAATATCATTTACGGTCGTAATTAACATCAAAAATATCAAAAAAATCATACACCCGATCATCAGGTATTCCTGCAGTTTCTCATTGAGTTTTTTCCCTGTAATTTCCTCGACGAAGCAGATAAATATGCGTCCGCCGTCCAGAACCGGCAAAGGAAACAAATTTATAAATCCCAAATTTAACGATAGCATCACCGTAAACATTATCAACTGCACAAAATTTCCGGATTTAGATAAATCTCCCGCTTCTTTTGTCATTCGAACTATCCCGCCGAAATTATCAATGGAGGTTTTCCCCGAAAACAACCGCGAAAACATACCGCACATCTCAACCGTCATATCCCAGCAATACCCAAAAGCTGTCTTAACTGATTTCAATAGTCCTGATTTGACATAAACGGGGTCTCCGCTGGCTATTCCAACCACTTTTGTTTTCTTGGTCGTCCCCCAGGGTTTTTTTGTCTCTTTGATTTCCGGCTTAACTTCAATATTTTGAATTACCCCGCCACGCTCCAAGGTAAATTTCACTTTTTCATTATCCGAACACAAAATTCCGAATTTTATGTCCCGAAATTTCTCTACCTTCTTGTCATCCACATACAGAATTCTGTCTCCTGCCTTGATTCCGCTCAATTCCGCGGGACTGCCTTGCTTTACGGAGGAAACAATGGGCTCATAATTCGGAAGACCGCAGAATAAACTCATGAAGATAATAACCACGAATGCATAAACATAGTTGAAAAAAGGGCCGCAGAAAGCTATCCAAATTTTTGCCCAATTGCTTTTCGCGTAAAAGGATTTTTTCTTCTCTTCCTCAGACAATCCTTTTAAGGATTCTTTATCTTCAGTCATTGAAGACGCATCTCCGTCACCCAACATCATAACGTACCCGCCGATAGGAAATGCCGAAAAAATCCAACGAGTACCGTGCTTATCCTCAAATCCAAACAACTCCGGCCCCATCCCCAGAGAAAAAGTCGAGACCTTCACCCCCATCTTCCGCGCAGCCTGAAAATGCCCGTATTCATGAACGAAAACAATAATGTTTATGATTAAAAAAAACGACAGAAAATAATATACGAAACTCATAGCACCCTACAAAAAAATATCAATAAGTGCAAAAACAATGGACACTGCCAACAGGCTGTCAAGACGGTCCAAAAGACCTCCATGCCCCGGAAAAAGCTTGCTCATATCCTTCACTCCGATGTGACGCTTAAACGAAGATTCCAGCAAGTCCCCAAACACTGCTGACAGAATAAGCAGCTCCACCGCCCAAAATCTCAGATAGAAAACCGAATTATCTGATAAGCTCGAAAAAAACATATCTTTTATGAAAAATACACACAAATTTGCTAAAAACACCCCGCCAAAAAATCCGGACCAAGTCTTATTCGGGCTGATTTTCGGACATAACTTCGGACCTTTGAACATCCTTCCGAAAAAATATCCGCCCATATCCGTAAAACTCGATATGCAAATCAGAAGAATACACCCCATCGGACCGAAAAACTGGCGACAATATATGAAAGATTTCATTCCGAAAAAACAGAAAATCAAAGCCAAGCTGCGAAGAAAATAATGCCCTTTTACCTTCGGCGAGAAAATTTCAAAAGCTATTACCAAATACGCGAGCCAACACAAAACCCTGAAATTGCCTTCCGACAGAAGCAACACAAGGGCGATCATGGGAGCAAACAAAAATCCCGACAGGATTCTCTTCAGAAGATCGTAATTGAAAAATATTTTTTCCCTTACTGCTTCACTTACCATAACGCCTCTTTCTCCTGGAAAAATCGTCTATAATGAACTGAATATCTTCCTCCGTCAAATCCGGCCAAAATTTATCCAAGAAAATCAATTCACTATAGGCCATTTCCCATAACAAAAAATTACTGATGCGCCTTTCGCTCGTCCTTACCACAATATCAGGATACGGAACCCCAGGCAAATCCAAATAATTCTCAAACTTTTTTTCGTCTATTTCATTTATGCTGATTTTCCGGTCTAAAACATCCTGAGCGATTTTCTTCGCTGCACGAACTATTTCTTCTCTTCCTGAATAGCTGACCGCACAAATGAAAGTAATCTTATCGTTATTCTTCGTTTTTTCCTTGAGAACGGAGAGCTTATTTTGCAGATCCCGAGGCAATCGAGTCATATCCCCGATCACCTCGATTTTTACGCCGTTATTGAATAAAAAATCGTCAGCATCTTCAAACAAAGAGCAAAACAATTTCATCAAGTAAGTAACTTCTTCGGTGGATCTGTTCCAATTTTCCGTGGAAAAACAAAAAAGTGTCGCGTATTTCACTTTACGCTTGATCAACGAAACGCAAAGCTGCTTAACGTTATCGAAACCACGCTTATGCCCGATTAAAGTCGAGACAGCCCCGTGACTCCTTGCCCAACGACGATTCCCATCCGGGATGAAAGCAATATGCTGCAATCCCAAATTTTCACCCGAACCCGATTCAGTGTTAGACATTGGCTAAACTTTCATTATCTCTTTTTCTTTTACATCAAGAGTCGCATCAATCTTCTTCACATACTCGTCAGTCATTTTTTGGATTTCATCCGAAAGCTTTTTTAACTCGTCTTCGGTAATTTCCTTATTCTTCTCTTGTTTCTTCGCATCGTCCATTCCTTCACGACGAACATTACGAATCGCAACCTTAGTCTGCTCCGCGTATTTCCCCGCCAACTTGCAAATTTCTTTTCTTCTCTCTTCGCTCAACTCCGGAACAGCTATGCGGATCAACTGCCCATCCACCATTGGACTCAACCCTGTCGAAGAATTCCTGATCGCGACTTCAGTCGGTTTTATCAAAGAGGAATCCCAGACCTGGATGGTCAGCAATCGCGCCTCGGGAGCACTGACCGTCCCCACCTGCTGCAATGGAACCATACTTCCGTAGGCCTCAACCATGATATTGTCTAAAATAGACACAGATGCCCGCCCCGTCCTTAAACCGCTGAACTCTTTCAGCAGATTTTCATAACTGGCAGTCATTTTCCTTCTCAATTTTTCCAACATTATCTCCTCCTGACTTACTATGACCTGTACCGACTCTAACCAACCTAACTTACAACTCCGACCTACACCGACTTATTCCGCCTCAAACAATAAGAGAACACTTCCCCGATCTCAACAAAACCTTCTCCAAATTGCCCTTTTCTTTCAAAGAAAATACGATCATGGGAATATTATTTTCCTGCGCCAAAGTAACCGCAGTATGATCCATAACTTTTATGTTTTTACTGATAACATCGCTGTAAGAAAGTTTTTCCAAAAACACCGCATTCGGGTTTTTTACGGGATCGGAATCATAAACCCCATCGACCTTCGTAGCCTTTACGAAGACTTCGCAATTTGTTTCCAAAGCCCGCAAAACCGCGGCCGTATCCGTGGAGAAATAAGGATTTCCCGAACCCGCTGCGCAGATAACCACCCGCCCTTTATTCAAATGACGTATTGCTCTCCTTTGAATATAAGGTTCGCAGATGCTTGACATGTGAATAGCCGACATAACCCTCGTGTCAACGCCCAGCCTTTCCAAAGAATTCTGAAAAGCGATGCAATTCATGACCGTCGCCAACATACCTATGTTATCGGCAACAGCTCGGTGCATTCCGTAAGAAGCAGCGGAAACACCCCGAAAGATATTCCCGCCGCCTATAACAACGCAAACCTCGACACCTTGCCCGCAGACAGCTTTCACTTCCCCGGCGATCCTGTCCACCGTCTTAATATCGAGGCCGTAATCTAAATCTCCCATGAGAAATTCACCGGAAATCTTCAACAATACTCGATGAAAATTCTTCAACATGGGCCCCTCAGTTCAACCTTAGTTCAGCTGAGCCGCAACTTCAGCCGCGAAATCAACGGACTGTTTCTCGATACCTTCCCCGAGAACGAATTTCTCAAATCCGATAATCTTAATCTCGGCACCGAGATCTTTTTCGGCCTGCGCGATCACATCCTTAACCTTAGAAGTACCGTCGATCACGAAAATCTGCTCCATTAAAACGACCTCACCATAGAATTTGCTCAAACGGCCTTCGACGATTTTCTGGATAAACTCCTCTTTTTTCCCGGAATTTCTCGCCTGCTCAGTGACAACGTCACGCTCTCTAGCAACAATCTCCGGATCCAAATCGGAAACATTCACAGACTTCGGACTCGCCGCAGCGATGTGCATCGCGATCTTCTTTCCCAATTCCAACAACTTGGACTTGTCCGCAGTGGACTCAATCCCGACTAAAATTCCGATCTTCCCCAAATTGTCCGCGATTTTGTTGTGAACATAAGACGCAACCGCACCATTTTTCACCGAAAGATGAGAAACTCTTCGCAGCCCCATATTCTCCCCGATGGTCGCAATCAGGTTTGTCAGCTCTTCTGAGACATTTCGCCCCGTTCCCGGATAATCCAAATTTTTCAAAGTCTCGAGATCTGCTACGTTTTCGGACGCGAGCTTAACAACATCGGAAACATACTTCTGAAACAAATCGTTTCTGGCCACGAAGTCTGTTTCGGCATTGACCTCCAAAACCGTTCCCGTGTTTCCGTCGACATAAATTCCGACCAGTCCCTCGGCAGCGACTCTACCAGACTTCTTAGCTGCGGCGGAAAGCCCTTTTTTGCGAAGCCAATCAATGGATTTTTCGATATCCCCCTCACACGCGACAAGAGCCTTCTTACAATCCATCATACCAGCTCCGGTACGATCTCTTAAAGCCTTCACTTCACTAGCTGTAATTTCTGCCATAATTTTTCCCCCAATAATTACTCAGCAACCGCTTCTTTACTCTGATCAGCGCCAGATTCTGCGGCTTCCTCAGAAATTTCCTCCGAAACAACCGGATTCTCCAACGCGCCGACGTCAACTCCCGACGAGGTCAATCCTCTTTGAATTCCCTCAATAATCGCGTTTTCCATGGCCGCACAATATAGGTCGATTGCCCTGGACGAATCGTCATTCCCCGGAATCGGAAAGTCAACAACCGAAGGATCCGAGTTAGTATCACAAATACCGATAACAGGAATCCCCAAAACTCTAGCCTCCTCGACCGCTGTTTTATCCAAAGTAACGTCCAAAACAAACAACAGAGACGGAATTCCACCCATGCTGCGGACTCCCCCAAGGGCTCTGTTGAACTTGTCGATCTTCCTCTCGATGTTCAGAATCTCTTTCTTTTTCAGTACGACATTTTCGTCCTTCAGTCTGGCCTCTAATGCCTCCAACTTTTTGATGGACTGAGATACTGTTTTCCAGTTGGTAAGCATACCACCCAACCAACGGTGATTTACATAATACTGTCCGCACTTCTGCGCTGCCTCGGCTACTCTTTCTCCGGCTTGTCTTTTGGTACCGACGAAAAGAATACGTCCGCCTTCCGCTGCAACACTTCCTGCAGCACTCAACGCTTCCTTCATCATTGCTGCGGTTTTATCCAGATTTATGATGTGAATCTTGTCCTTAGACCCAAAAATGTACGGTGCCATCTTAGGATTCCAACGACGTGTCTGGTGCCCGAAGTGCACTCCAGCCTCTAACAAACTTTTTATCGAAATTTCTTGCATATTTTTGCTCCTTTTTCGGTTATAAAGGTGAGATTACCCAAGAAAAAATAATTTCACCACGGGAACACACCATGCGCCCCCCCTCCTCTGCGAACTTCAACCGATTTCTCGGACCGAACGGACATCCTGCCCCTCTGTTCGCATGTGTTATCGTGATATTTATAACTGTAACTGTTTTAAAACTCAAGAAGTTTGTTTTATTCAATTAACTGATTAAAGAATTATTATATTTTCGGAAAATTGCTGTATAATTGTTCTACTTATATAGTATATAGGTACGGAAATGAGTGAGGCAGAAATGGATAGATTAACTTCGTTGTTTAACAGTCCGTTGTTTTTGGGTTTTGATCACTTCGAGAGACTGATCGATACCATGTCCAAAGTGCAGGATAATTATCCTCCGTATAATATCGAGCAAATTGGTCAGCATGGCTTTAGAATTACTTTGGCATTGGCGGGATTTCAACGTAAGAATATCAGCATCTCTTTGGAGAACAATCAGCTGACCATCCGAGGACAGCAGGAAACCAATCCCGACACGGTTTACATATACCGAGGTATCGCGGCGCGCCAATTTGTAAAAACTTTCGTTCTGGCCGACGGAGTGGAAGTGAAAAATGCCGAATTTGCCGACGGCTTGCTCCACATAAATTTGTTGAGAATTCATAACGAAAAGGAAGTTCGCACCATTGAAATTGACGAACCTCCCGTCATGCGCAAAATTCCAAAGCAGATTGAAGAGATTAAATAAAAATATACGGATTTAGACAGCAAAAACGTTTGGAACAGGACTGAAGAGTCCGAAGGTGTTTGTTTTCAGTGTTTTTGACAAGGCCTGTTATCCGTGTTACGCTACGAAAGTGTGTTTGATAAGGATTTGAAAATGAAAGCATTTATATATTCAGGTGTGATTGCGTTGGGGTTGTCGTTCGTAGGTTATTTCTCAGCGGAAAAAGTTTCTTCATCAAAGCAGCTCATTGAGGTAAGGGGCCTGTCCGAAAGAATTGTAAAATCCGATCTTTGCGTGATAACCATAGATGTGGAAAATTTGGGAGAAACGATAGATACCACGCAAAAGCAGCTGCAAGAATCCGTTGATATTATTCTAAGCGATCTGAAAAAGCTGAATTTGAACGAAAAGGACATCCTTATCACGAGCCGCACTTGCGATCGAAACATCGAAGATTATAAGGACGGCCAGAAGGTAAATGTCAGAAAGTTTGAAATGACCAAGTCCCTCAAGATATCGACGGACAACATTGATGCTCCGAGGGAAGTGGAAAGTATGCTTTCGGGATGGCTAGCCAAAAACATTTTGGTTCGCTGCAATTACGAATACAAGTTGTCTGACTTCAATAAGTTAAAAAAGGATATGATGAAAGAAGCAGCTCAAAACGCTCGCGATTGTGCTAAGTCTTTCGTGGGGGCGATCGATGAAGAACTCGGCGAACTGGTTTACTTAAATCAGGGAGTTATCTCAATATCAGCGTCTGATGAGTCGGAAGCTTCAAACAGTTGGTACGAACAAGTTAAGTCTGTCGAGAAAAAGCTCAGGCTTGTCGTGAGGGCTGGATTCAAGAAAAAGCAGCGTATTGTCGGAACACAGGGCCTGCACTGGCAGTAATTTCGAAGTACTCCGAACGCAAAGTGTGTCGAGAAATTGAAAAAGCCGATTCAGGAACGGAAGGCGAACCGTTAAATTGGTGCAACGAGGCCGCAATTCACAGGTGATGCCTTCCTCCTTGATCTGCGGATTTTACAGAATGAACTGCGACAAATCTTGGTGTTTCGCCAGGTGACCGACTTTTTCTTCCACGTAAGCGCTGTCGATCGTGATCTTTTGGTCTCTCATTTGATCTGCTTCGAAACTAATATCTTCCAGAAGCTTTTCGATGATCGTATGAAGCCGGCGAGCTCCGATGTCTTCCACGTTTTTGTTAACAACAGCAGATAGTTCGGCGATTTTTTTGATTCCTGACTCTGAAAAATCTACCTGCACTCCTTCGATCTTCAAAAGAGCGTAATATTGTTTGATTAAGCTGCTGTCGGTTTCCTTCAGAATTCTGATAAAATCTTCTTCCGTTAGATTTTTCAGTTCAACTCGAATCGGAAGACGTCCCTGCAATTCAGGAAGCAAATCCGACGGCTTAGACACATGAAATGCTCCCGACGCAATGAACAAAATGTAATCGGTTTTTACGGTTCCGTATTTTGTTGTCACAGAGCATCCTTCGATCAGCGGAAGCAAATCCCTCTGGACCCCCTCTCTGCTGACATCTGCCCCGTTGGAATTTTTTGCGCAAATTTTATCGATTTCATCGATGAACACAATTCCGTTCTGCTCAACGGAGAAAATCGCCTCACGGATTATTTTTTCTTTGTCGATCAGCTTGTCGCTTTCCTCCGCGCTCAGTAATCGTCGAGCTTCTTTTACCGAAACTTTTCTTGCTTTGGTTCTATTGATTCCCAGGGCATTGTTCATCATATCCGAAAGGTTCAGCATTCCTACATGAGTTCCCGGCATTCCCGGAATCTCAAAGGAACTTCCGGAGGAAACAGTGTCGACAATATTTATTTCAATTTCACGGTCCTCCAACTGTCCCGACTGCAACAACTTTCTGAATTTATCCCTTGTTTCATCAGCGGATTTCTCTCCGACCAACGCGTCCAAAATGCGATTTTCTGTCTGAATTTTCGCTTTTTCCTCAACCAAAATTTTATTTTTTTCTTTAGTTTGAAAAATCGCGATTTCAACCAAGTCTCGAATGATTTGCTCGACGTCTCTCCCTACATATCCGACTTCGGTAAACTTCGTTGCCTCGACTTTTATGAACGGAGCATCAGCAAGGCGCGCCAACCTTCGGGCAATTTCGGTTTTTCCGACACCAGTAGGTCCCATCATCAAGATATTTTTCGGCAAAATCTCCTCTTTGAGCGGGCTGGGAACCTGCTGCCGTCTCCAGCGATTCCGAAGAGCGATGGCTACAGCCTTTTTGGCCTCCTTATGTCCGACAATAAAACGATCCAATTCTGTTACAATCTGAGAAGGAGTTAGTGAAGTCATTTTTTATTCCTTTATTTTTCTTGTTCTATTACATTCTTGTTCTATTCCACTGTTATCTTCGCTATAACCTACGGAAATTTGAAAGACCTATTTTTTCGTTATTTCAATTTTCTCTAAAACCACTGAATGATTAGTATATATACAGAGATCCCCGGCAATCTGCATGGATTTTCTTGCGATCTGTTCTGCAGTCAGGGGCATATCGATCAGGGCACGAGCCGCGGCAAGAGCATAATTCCCCCCCGACCCAATCCCGATAATTCCATCGGATGGTTCCAGCACATCCCCCATACCGCTGAGAATGAAAGAATGATCCTTGTCCGCGACCGCCATCATCGCTTCTAACTTACGCAGATATTTATCGGTTCGCCAATCCTTCGCGAGCGAAACGCACGCCCGAGACAATTGTCCGGGATACTGTGCTAATTTTTCCTCAAGTCGTTCTCTCAAGGTGAACGCGTCGGCGGTCGTTCCTGCGAACCCAACTAAAACATTCCCCGTAGATAAAAACCTTACCTTTACCGCATTGGCTTTCACAACACTGTTTCCCATCGTAACCTGGCCATCGCCCGCAATCACTACCTGATTATCTTTACGAACCGAAAGTATAGTCGTCCCGCGCCATTCCATCATATTGATCTTCCTTTTAATCTTCCTTAGATAAACCCTCGATAAAATTTAAAAACTCAAAAGCGCCGTAATTCGTCGCACCGCTGAATCCCCAAACGGGAACGGACTTCTTATTGAAAACAAAGCAAGTCGGAACAGCTTTTATTACATTAAAAAACAGAGGGGATAAAGACTTAAACCTGCGCAACGACACAACTTTGTTATCTTCGTAATATTTTCTTACAGCGTCGTCTTCCTCCATGCCCAGCACCAGCGGAATAATCTTTACATTCGAAATATTTTTGTTCGATAAAGCTCGGGAAAGCTTATCCAAATCCTGAAAAACTTTTATGCAGTTCGGGCACCATGTTGTGGTAAAAAATAAAATCACGACATTTCCCTTTAAACTCTTAAGAGAAAATTTTTCAGAAGGAAACTCATCGTTTGCCTCGGCATTCGTAATCGTTACGTCGAAATCGCCCAGTTCTTCCCAGTATCCGGGAAGGTCCTTAAACGGTCTTTTCAGATTTGAAATTTTTGCGTTGGAAATACTCTCTATAATTTCCGATATAACGTTCTTGCTTTGCGAAGCCTCTTCTTTGGTTTTTTCGGATTCAGGTTCGGACTTAAGCTGTTGGGGAGCGACATCTTTCACCGCATTTTCGGCTGAGACTTCTTCGGGAGCGACACCCTCTGTCATTTCCTCGACCTTATTTCCAGATACGATTTCTTGTTTATCAGCAGCGGATTTCTCCGTATTTTCTTTTGTTTTGGAAGCAACTTCTTCCGTTTTGTTCGGAGTGATTTTGACGGAACACTCACAGCCGAACGACAAAAGAACTGTTAAGCAAAATAAAAATTTTGTATACTCACCACAGACAAATTTAGAGAACATAACCATGAAGCACATCCATATACTACTTATATTGCTCTGCCTTTCAGCCTGCGGAAAAAGGTGCGAACTGACTCCTTCTGAAAAGGAAGATCCTGCATATCCGCGGCAATATCCTCAAGCAGAAACCCCATCACAATATATATCAAATTCGCTAACAAATACAGAAAGATTTAGAAAATAAGCGAACAGGCAGCACACCTATCGGACGGTACGCCGAATGGCACCCGCAGGCTGTATTCAGGCAGCACATCTATCGGGACGGTACGCCGAATAGGCTGCCAAGGTCTCATCTGCTGCATAAGACATATCAACACACCCGAACACAGACCCACAAATGTGAGTCTGCGTTTTTCTGTCTTCAATCAAAAAGAGTTAAAGTTATCTTTTAATTTTGTAATCCAACCAACCTATGTTGCCGTCGCTTCTCCAGTAAACTACGTTAACTGCGGAGTTCGAGATGTTCTCAAAAATGAAAACGTGCTGATTTTCATCCAGGTGCTTTGCCGCTTCGCTCACGCTCATTAAAGGCAAATCATCCAAAATTTCAGCAATAATCATCGGGGCGTCTTCTCCGGACTCCGAGACTGGATTATCAAAAGTATTGCGTTCCACTTTTTTACTGCACTTGGTCGGCCTCTTTTTCTTTTGAAACTGCTGTTCTAATTTCTGGATGGCGAGCTCAAAACTTACGATAGGATCATCCGCATTACTGACAACAAAATAGGAGTTACCCGTATTGGTTTTGACCGCCATGTCTGTGGTAAACAAATACGTTTCCTTCTTCATCACGATATTTGCATCTAAAAACTCCACATGGTACTTTTTCTCTAACTTTTCGCAAGCATCCTTCGCTTTCTGCGTGAGAGATTCTCCGATTTCCATATGTCTGCCTGAAAAAGAAAAATTCATTTCATCCTCCTAACCTTACATAAAATAGTATAAATAAAATCCTAAAGAATTACACTTCATATTTCATGTATATCTGAATAATGTTAAGAAATGTTAAACTGTTGAGCTGAGCTTTCTATTTTTCCGAAAAACTTTTTCCCAGGTAGAGTTTTCTCGCTTTGTCGTTGTTTATGATCTCGGAAGGCGTTCCTTCAACTAAAACTTTTCCCTCAAATAACAAGTAAGAATAGTCAGACAACGGAAGAGTGTCGCGGACATTGTGGTCGGTGATAATTACCCCGATGCCTTTCGATTTCAATATATTTATCATTTCCTTCATGTCCGCGATTGCCAACGGATCTATTCCGGCAAAGGGCTCGTCCAAAAGAATAAATTTCGGATCTGCAGCCAAAGCTCGCGCAATTTCCAACTTTCTTCTTTCTCCTCCCGAAACGATAACGGCGGGCGATTTCCGAATATGATCCAACGACAGATCTTTCAGAAGAGAATCCAGCGTTTTTATTATTTTGGACTCGGACAACTTTCTCATCTCCAGGACCGCATAAATATTTTCCTCAACAGACAATCCCCTGAAAATCGAAGGCTCCTGTGGAAGGTATCCTATCCCGAGGCGAGACCTTTTATACATGGGAAGATCCTTAATATCAATGTCATCCAGGAACAGCGCACCTTCATCAGCCTTAATGAGTCCGCATAAAACAGAAAATGTCGTAGTTTTCCCCGAACCGTTAGGCCCGAGAAGAGAAACAATCTGACCTTGCGACGCTTCCATACTGATCCCTTTAAGTATCGCCCTCTTTTTTATAAATTTCTTGATATTCTTACAAACCAGTTTGCTCGCCATTTAGTTTCTCTTTATAATCCCTTTCGAATCGTATACCTTTATATCATTTGTTTTCGTGTTTAGTATAGCTTTTTTGCAGAGAATTTTTCCTTTTTCATTGAAAATAACAGTGTTTCCGGTAACCGTGAGAAAATCATTCTCCAACACTCCGCGATCTCCCTTAATAGAAGTCGTATCATCTATCTTTATTTTTAAATTATTTTGAGCAATCACTTTCTCCACGATGTTATTCTGGATATCCATCGTCATATGGTCGGATGTTACGAAGTAACTACGCTTATCTTTCTTAAAATCTAAATTTACATTTCCGTTTGCTTCGGTATATTGTTTAGTATGAGAAGTATCTTTTTTTGTATAAATGATATCCTTAGTTGCTCTTAGGTTGTACTGGTTGGTCTTGTACGAAGAATTTCCGAAGGCATGAACTCTTTTAAAATCTTTCCCGATGACTTTATCAAATTCGACGACCAATTTATCTGCGGTTACTGAATCGTCAGAAATATTCCCTTTCACATCTTTTATGAGGGTTACTATTTTTTTCCCCATATCGAATTGATATTTTTTTGCGAAAAACTTCGTGTCGTCTTGGGTTATTTTAATATCGGTATCGCCGCGGGCAATTTTTTTGTCGATATCAACAAAAGATTTTTCGGTTTCCAAGAGCAGGCCCTCTTCAGTGAAAAGCTTGACGTTGCCGTTCATTTCACATTGTTTGGATTCTTTCGAAACAAAGCGAGATTCGTCGGCAAATATGGTTGCCGTTTCCTCCGGAGATATGTTGAACGTCGTAACCATATTATCAAAATCGAAAGTTTCGTTATTTTTCTCCTTCACTTTGGACGATTTCAACGTAATTTTGTTTGAATTCTCATCGAAAGATGTATAAACAATATCCGTAAACTCATTTTTTTCCGAAATCTCAGACTCTTCTCTTTCATGAATGACCTTAGTCACCGCGAAAACAGACCGCCCTACCTTCCAGAATATGAATCCGGCTGCCCCGACAAACAAAAAAGAAATCGCTCTGATTTTCCATTTTCTGTTAAGCAAGACCCGCTCTCAAACAATCGTGAATGTGAATGATTCCGCAAGGTTTTTCATCCCTGCAAACCAACAAGCTCGTTATTGAACACTTATTCATAATCTTTGTGGCCTCCTGCGCGAACATATCTTCCGACACAACTTTAGGATCGGGCGTCATAATTTCACGAGCCGTTTTATTGAGGAAATCCAAATCCATTTTTCTCCGCAGGTCTCCATCTGTGATTATTCCGATGATTTTTCCTTCATCATCGACAACACATGCACATCCGAAAGATTTATTGGTCATCTCGATCAATACATCTTTCATTGGAGCATTCTCTTTGACGATCGGAGTATCCGTGTGCATAAGATCCATGACCTTCAGAAGACGCTTTCCCAAGGTTCCGCCCGGGTGCAGATTCTTAAAATCATCACGGGTAAAGGATTTTTTGTTCAGCAGAGACAATGCCAATGCGTCACCCAAGGCCAACATTATTGTTGTGGTAGTTGTCGGAGCCAAATTGTAAGGACAAGCTTCGTCAATCTTCGGCATTAATATGACTACATTGGCAGATTTTGCTAAAACACTCTCGGGATTCCCCGTAATCGCTATAACATCAATTCCGAATCGATTGGCATATGACAACATAGGAATCAATTCCTGAGTGTTCCCGGAAAGAGACAAAACCAACAAAGTATCTTTCTCGGAAATTTCTCCCAAATCGCCGTGGCTGGCCTCCGCCGGATGCAGGAAAAAAGAGGGAGTTCCCACGGAAGAAAGAGTCGCGGAAATCTTTTTGCCGATATGCCCTGGCTTACCCATCCCAGAGACTATCACGTGCCCGTCCCTCTTCTTATAAATCAACTCCACCGCAGAAACAAAGCTGTCTCCCAGAGACCAATACATAGCCTCAAGCCCGGCGATTTCCTGCTTCAAAACTGATTTTGCGTATTCCAAATCCGAATTCATATTTTTACTCCGCCTTTCTTTTTTCTGCTGCTTTTCGTTCTACTGCTCTTCATCAAACTTTTCATTCAACCGTAACTGATTTCGCCAGATTCCTAGGTTTGTCGACATCCTCTCCCTTCAGAACGGTCACCATATAAGCAAGCAACTGAAGAGGAATCGAATACAATATCGGATATAGTTCCTCATTTATTGAAGGCAACACTATCTTCTCGACGGATCCATCGAAACTTTCAGCCCCTGTCGTGTCAGTAAATACGATAACGTTTTTTCCCCTGGCTTGCGCGACCTGGATATTTGAAAACATCTTGTCGAACATGTTTCCAGACGGACACAAGCAAATAACCGGAACTACATCGTCAATCAAAGCAATCGGACCATGCTTCATCTCGCCTGCCGCAAATCCTTCCGCATGAATATAGGAAATCTCCTTGAGTTTCAATGCTCCCTCCAGCGCGATCGGATACAAATTATCCCTGCCCAAATAGATAGCATTCACGCAATCTTTTATTTTGAAAGCTATTTTATCTATATCTTCCTTCAGTAACAGAGAATTCTCACATACCTGGGGAAGATTCTGCAGCTGATTAAGCAACTCCGGATTCTTACTGAAAGCCAGCTTCGCCAAAACCGTCAACTGAGCCGTAAAAGCCTTTGTAGATGCGACTCCTATCTCAACTCCTGCCTCTGTATGAAAAACAAAATCCGCTGAACGAGAAATCGCACTGTTCAAAACATTTGTAATGGCTGCCAACTTGCAGGTGACGTTATTTCTCCTTACGTATTCCATTGCTTCAAGAGTATCTATCGTTTCCCCCGACTGGGTAATAACCAATGCAAGAGTATTATCCTCAATTACCGGAGAACGATATCTGTATTCGGAAGCAATTTCTACGTGAGTAGGAAGCCTCAGATATTTTTCGAACCAATATTTCCCGACCAACCCAGCATGGTAAGAAGTTCCGCAGGCCAAAATGAGAATTCTGGAAATTCCCTTGAAAAAATCCCTAGGCACGTCATTTCCAAGCAAAGTTTTGCGTATCGCACTCGGCTGTTCCATGATTTCTTTGATCATATAGTGAGAGTACTCGCCTTTCCCCGAGTTGACCAAGTCATCGGTGACGGCCACCCGCGACTTCTCCACGACATTAAGATTGCTATCGAAAAATGTCGCTCCGTCTTTCGTAATTTCCGCGTAGTCTCCATCGTCCAAGTACACGATTTCAGAACAATTTGCAGAGATTGAACTTGCATCCGACCCGACGCACATGTTGTCCCCAAAACCAACCGCGACGGGACTTTTATTTCTTGCGCAAAAAATCATATCGGGACAAGTTTTGAAAATCGCAAGAAATGCGTATGTACCTCTAACAGCCTTAATCATTTCCCGGAAAGCTTCCCGCGGACTTAAACCACTGTCCAGTTCCATCTGCAGGTAAACAGCCGCGACTTCGCTGTCTGTCTGAGACGTAAACCCGTATCCCTTTTGCAGCAGGTCGGCTTTCAGTTCCTTATAATTCTCGATTATCCCGTTATGAACGAGAGCAACATCCTTCGTAACCATAGGATGAGCGTTCTCCTCTGTAGCTTTCCCGTGAGTTGCCCAACGAGTGTGCCCAATGCCAACTCCTCCTTTAACCGGATTGACTTTCAACTTGTCCGCGAGGTTGTTCAGTTTCCCGACGGTACGAACCCGTTTCAGCTCGCCATCGCCGACTACAGCTACTCCTGCGGAGTCATACCCCCGGTACTCTAACTTCTCCAGCCCGTTAATAATATCAGAAACAACGTCATCGTTATTTTTGCTTAAGATTCCGACAATTCCGCACATTTACTTCTCTTCTCTGTTACTTTTCACTGTATTATCTTTCATTGTCTCTTCAAAATTCCTCAAGAATTCTTCGGCAAGGTTTCGCAAACCAAAATTTTTTACCGAAGACAACGAATGAGACCCCAAACGAGCCCCCGCCTTTTCAAATTTTGAAGTAAATTGCTGAGATTCTTGATTTTCAGACTCGAATTTCGGATCAACTTGCGAAGGTTCCGAGTTTTTCGGCTCACGAGCAATGCCCGAACGCTTTACCCGAAAATCCACAGCCCAATCCTTTACATTTCTTTGAAACCCGCGAGCTATTGCCAAGGCATTCGAATCCACATTTTTCGTTATGACGCTACCGGCACCGATAACGGCCCCGCCTTCGATTTTTACTGGAGCAACCAGCGCGCTGTTTGAGCCTATAAATACGTTTTCGCCGATTTCCGTTCTGTATTTCTTGAATCCATCGTAATTACAGGTGATTGTTCCGGCGCCGATATTGGTATTTTCTCCCACGTCGCTGTCCCCAATATAAGAAAGATGATTAACTTTGGTCTTCTCGTGCACGATACTGTTTTTAATCTCAACGAAATTTCCGATTTTCGACCCGTCGTGAATCTCGCTCCCGGGACGCAATCTCGAAAAAGGCCCGATCTGAGCAGATCTTACTTCGGCCCCCTCGACTACGCAAAAAGGACCGACTTCCGCGCCGGATTTTATCTTTACATTCTTTCCAAACACGACATAAGGGCGAATAGTTACGTCTTTTTCAATTTCGGTATCATAAGAGAAAAACACTGTTTCCGGGGCAACTAAAGTCACGCCACTTTCCAAAATTTTGTTTCTCATTCGGTCCTGGAAACATCTCTCCAGGGTCGCAAGCTCCGCTCGGGTATTCGCTCCTGACAGCTCTTCTTTCGAGGACACGTGATAGCGGCAATCAAATCCCGCCAGATAAGCGAGCCGCACGATTTCCGTAATATAAAACTCACCTGTAGACTCACTTGCCTCGATTTTGTAAAGCAAATCACTCAGCACGTCCCGCCGGACCAAAAGCCCGGCATTACACAGGGGAATCACTTTATCATTCTCCGTCAGATCCTTTGCCTCAACAATTCTTTTAATGGTTCCGTCTTTCTCCCCGATCTCTAATTTCCCGAGATTTTGATCTCTCCCCGCATCAAAAGCCAAAACAACTACGGCGGTATTTTCATGCGAAACAGCGACATTGTACATCGCTTTCAGAGAATCGGAGGTAATAAGAGGAATATCTCCGTAAAGAATGTACACCCACCCCGCATTCGAAGAATGTAATTTATCCATCGCGAACTTCACCGTGTCCGCGCTGCCTTTCGGGACAGGCTGAAACGCCTTAACAACGTTTCCATTCACCTCCGAACGAAAATCCTCATATCTCGGATTCAACACGGCAACAATTTTTTCCGGAGAAATTTCGGAAGCAGATTTTATAACATGGTCCAGCAGAGAAAGCCCGCCGATCTTGTGAAACACTTTTGGCAGAGATGACTTCAAACGCGACCCATTTCCCGCCGCCAATATAACAATTGCCTTTTCTTCCGCTTTTCGCACACATCCTCCTAAAATTTACGAAACGTAAACCTTTATCTGATAAACTGCCAAACAGTAGGTGCTATTGTAGCCGTTTTTGTTTGGATGTTATAGAGGTCGGACGAAAAAAAACATGAATAAAGTTGTGGCAGTATTGGGAGTTATTGTTTTAATTACTTTGGGAGCCTTGTTCTTCTTCGCGGGTTTCTACATGGGCAACACATCAATGTCCGGGAAAACGCCGACGACCGAAACCGAATCCGTGGAAAATTCAGATAAAAAGAAGATAACTCTGCAGGAGATCAACGCGCAAATCGCTGCCCAGTCGAACAATGTCTCCGAGAAGGTCATGAAAATAATTTCCGGCAGCGCCGACAACATATCCAACTCGGTTTCCAGAGTCATGACCAAAATGAGCCATCAAAAAGCCTCACAGATGTCTGCCGACTCTCTGCTGAAGGAAATTATTGCTTCTCACTCTGAACATGACGACTGCTCTGTCGAAAAAACGGAAAAAAATATCCAGTCCGCCACAAAATACAACAAGGACAGCCTGCGCGGGAAAAAAGTAGTATTCATCGGATATTTTAAGGATAACATAGCCCTCCAGATTCAAAACTTGCTCATAAACAAAGGATACAAGGTTCATGTCGAAGAATCCAAAACATGCCCTGGGGAATCTTTTATATTCTGCGGTCCGTTTAAGAAAAAAGAAAATGCAGAAACACTCGCAGCTTGGCTGAAGGATCACGATTTCTCTGAAGTGAAAGTTGTCAACGTCATCCAGGAGTCCGTAGAAAAAACAATCGCCGATACCCTGGACGATGACTCAACTATTCCGGAAAATGAGGAAGAGGAAATTCCGGAAGTGAATAAGGAACAGCTGCAAAATTTGGCTGCCAGCGCAAAACTTTCCGTGGCTCCGGCAAATGCG
>JAGABS010000076.1 GCA_017614525.1 Alphaproteobacteria bacterium | reverse complement strand
TGTTGTAGATTCTGAATCACCAATCGAAAATCATAACAAATTTGGACATCAATTCTCTTCTAGAAACGCGAATAATGGATTAGAGAATTAAAAAAAAGGCTCAAAAATCAAAGGAAAATCGGTTATCATTCCACGACTTTACAAACGGTAACCGATGCTTAAAGATATCACACTTTTATTTTGTTTCGTAGATGATTTTTGCAAAGAATGTGAGAAGCAGATGCGTAATTATTTGATCGAAAACAACAAGAAAACGCGCAAACCTACCAGAGTTTCAGGGCTGGAAATGTCAGAAATTATAACGATAATTTTGTTGTTTTATCGAAGCAACATGCTGAATTTTAAGGCTTTTTACAAATATCTTGAATTGCATCACAAACGAGATTTTCCCAAAATGCCGACTTACGAACGCTTTTGCGCGATCAAACAAAAAGCAATTCCAATGCTGATATGGCTTTTCAAATGCATATTGAGCCAAGGGCAATCGGAGGCGTACATCGATGCCACAGCTCTGCGAGTCAGTCACAACAAAAGAACGAATTCTCATAAGGTTTTCAAAGGGATAGCCGCAGTGGGCAAATCTACCATGGGCTGGTTTTACGGATTCAAGTTGCACTTGGTAATCGATTTGCAGGGCAATATTATCAACGCAAGACTTACGAAGGGGAATTGCGACGATCGTTCGCCGGTCGAAGATTTAATTCAAGAATTTCAAGGAGTTATATACGGCGATAAGGGGTATATTTCTCAAGATCTGTTTAGTCGTTTATGGAAAAAAGGCGTAAAATTAGTTACGGGAGTTAAAGCAAACATGAAGAATAAGTTTATGATTTTAAAGGAAAAAATATTGCTTCGGAAACGCTCACTAATCGAATCGGTTTTCAGCGTACTGAAACGCAACGGACTCGAACACTCTCTCCATCGTTCTGTTCATGGTTTTATCTTGCATATACTCGGATCGTTAATTTCTTATCAATTAAATCGCAAAAAAACCTGAAATCTCAGATGATTACTCATTGCTCTAATCCATTATTCGCGTTCATATGTTTCTTCAAAAAATTACGTTGCAAAAGCTAACGGTACTTTTGTAGATGTTCCTTTATCTGTTTGTTGTATGACTCGATGCTCTGGTGCCAAAGATTCTCTACGTCATATTTCAGATGATATTAAGGCTATTTCTGAAGCAGAAAGGGGACCTAGATTGCATTCGGAAATAGCATTTTTACAAGATTTAACGGGAGTTTGTGATCCTGCAAGACAAGAGCCCTCTCGTGATTCTATCTTTGCAACCATATGCAAAAGGATTCACGATTCGTTATCTGAAGATGGCGAGAGTTTTGATCTTGAAATATTAATAAAAAACTCAAGTCTCTGTCCTTGTTCACGCTGGACTTTTACAGATGATTTAGGTATTCCTTGCCAGGAATACTTAAAATTGTTTTGTGAAAGAGTGAATAATTGCGATTGGTTTCAACAGATGAGTAGAGGCGTGTGTAGAATCATTGTTCAAATTCCCGGGAAACCTCTTGTGTATATTCCTCCGTTACCTACTACTGAATAGCATATGCAAATGTTCGGAGTAATTCCATACAGAGAAAATGGTTCTATCGATGATAGTTACATCAAATCCGAATAGGGGAAATCAGTAATTCCAAACGTACAAATCAGTCGATTTGATTTATTTAAACGAGAAATTCGCGAATTTGAGACCTACGGCAATTTGCTACTTGCTCAGAGAAAGTGAGTTTCTGCGCTATAATGCCACTTTCCCTACTTATCTAAAATATCTGAATGCGTCCCTGTCGCAGCAAGAAGAATAATTGCGGATTCCTCCATTTTGTAAATCAAAATCCAATCTGGCTCGATATGAATATCGCGGTATCCTTTCCAGTTACTTTTTAAGGGATGATCTCTGTATCGTTCAGGAATCGTTTTTCCAGAGGCCAAAATTGACAGTACATCCTGCAATTTTTGCATGTTGCAGCTTCGCTTTTTGCACAGCTTATAATCTCGCTTAAATCTTACTGAATATTTGAACGTTCTCATTTAATTAATCCGCATCCAGCGATTTCACCAGCTCATCAACTGTATTAAACGGTCCTGAAATTCTCTTTTCCTCAATATCCTTTTCCGCATCTGCAATCGCCTGATTGACCCAATTTTCATACGCTTTATCAGGCAGTTTTAACGCAAACGGAATGCCTTTTTCTTCACGAATACGAGCAAAAAATATGCGCACGGCATCTGAAGCATTGAGTCCTAAACGTCCGAGAATTTTATCTACATCCTGTTTTAGATTCGCATCTATCCGTATATTAAGGTTTGCCATGCTTCCTCCTCTGTCATTACAAACAATCAAAAATATAACACATTCTCTTTACATTGTCAATACATTTTACAATATTATCATGTGAAAGCAGAGATTTCCCCCTGCTCTTTCGCGTTATTATTTACTCTCAGTCGGATTTAAAATTCTATTACAAGCCTGTTCAGCCAGTTTACAAGCTTTGAAAATCAGCCGATTATCTTGCTTCAACTGTTTAATCCAACTTGCAACATAACTCACACTTTCTTTTTTCGGAGCACTTCCGCAACCGAGAGCACGCCCCACCAAAAAACTCGTAATCTCTGCGATAAGCTCCTCGAAAGCATATGTTTCAGAACCGAATATTCCGCAATTACGGTTCAATCTTTTAGCCGCTCCTGTCGCATGTGCCATTTCATGAAATGC
>JAGABS010000075.1 GCA_017614525.1 Alphaproteobacteria bacterium | reverse complement strand
TTCTTGTGAGCAGGGCAGGCGGTTTTTAGATGATAATATCGGCATTCCAACCGAATGGCAGGCAACGGACCGTAAACTCCGCGACAAGTAAAGTGAAAAGGATCATCCTCCCTTTACAATCCGCCGGCAGAATAAATCTTTATATCGAGAATTTGTAGCATACGGTAACTTATTGGTCAACAAGTATTTTTTGCAAATTCAAAAAAATTAAGCCGCACTCATTTTTTGTGAAGGCGGCTTGGATGTTTCAGATATCGGGCTGTTTTTATGGAACCACTTTGGAAAACAGCTGCACCAGTTTGGTCAACATGTTTAGACGATTTTGCTTAACGACCTGGTCTTCCGAGTTTACCAAAACTTTGTCGAAGAAGTCGGAAACATATTCCTCCATGCCGACGCAAGCTTCTAATTCTTTCTCGAATTGCTCGCAGATATCGGATTCTTGCCTCTCGATTTCGGACAGCTGAGTTTCCAACTCGTTTATCTTGCTGAACAGCGTTTTCTCCTCATCTTCAGAGAGAAGCAGCCTGCTGACCTCTGTCGAAGCGTTACTTCCGATGATATTTTTCGCCCGCTTGCAGCCTAACATCAGCCTTTCGCCTTTCGGCGTCTTCATGATTTCGTTGAGAATCGCAGACTTCTGATAAATCAGCAACACGTCGCTGCTGCTGTTAATCAGCGATAGGATGATGTCGTGATCAATGCCGTCGTCTTTGAGCAAAACTTTGAATCTCTCCATAATGAAAGCAATAACTCGCTCTACGGTTTTCGGGTTAAGATCGCTTCCTGGAAGCTGATCGAACGCTTTTTTACTCAATTTTTCGAGATCAGCTTTGATATCATATTTCTTGATTATCTTCAGGATACTGATCGCAGCGCGGCGCAGCGCGAACGGATCTTTCGATCCTGTCGGCTCTTTTCCGATCGCGAAAAAGCTGGTGATCAGCTCGATTTTGTCCACCAGAGAGTAAAATGCGCTGATCGGTGAAGATAACTCGTCTCCCTGCAGATACTGCTCGCGAATTGCCGTGCAAACTTCCGGATTTTCTCCCTGAATTCGCGCGTAATGAGCTCCCATAATTCCCTGCAGCTCGGTGAATTCATAGACCATGCTTGTGGAGAGATCGCATTTCGCAAGAGTCGCGATGCGGACCAGCAAATCTTCGGTGCTTTCGTCGATAAAGGAATTCTGATTTTTCAGTTCCGCAGCAGCAAACCGGCACAAATTTGTCACTCGCTGAATTCTGTCGAACACCGAACCTAATTTCACGTTGAAAGTGATTTTCTTGAGAGAATCCAAATGACTGTCAAGCGGCTTTTGCAAATCTGTTTCAAAGAAGAACAGCGCATCCGCCAGACGCGCGTTCAGGACTCGTTCATTCCCCGAAATGATCGTTTGCCCGCTGTCGAGTGTCGAATTATTTGCGACGAAAACGAAATACGGAGCGAGTTTGCCGTCTTTATCGCGGGTTGGGAAATATCTTTGATGAACCTTCATCGGAGTGATGATCGCTTCCTCCGGCAGTTTCATAAATTTGCTCGGAACTTTTCCCATCAGCACGACGGGATACTCAACCAATCCGACGACCTCGTTCATCAAATCTTCGGAGACGACGACCGATATGCCGTATTTTCGCTCGATGGACTTAATTTCGTCCAGAACAATTCGGCGTCGCAGTTCTCGATCGACTACAACAAAGTTTTCCTTCAACTTGCGGAGATAATCTTCTGTATTCTGAACAGAAAACGCCGCAGGAGCAAGGAATCTGTGCCCGAAAGTCTGGTTCGTCGACTTCAGTCCGATCTCGTCGAACGAGAAATCAACAACTTTTCCTCCGAATACCGCCAAAATATTTCTGATCGGGCGGACGAAATGCATCTGGTGACTTCCCCAATGCATCGACTTCTTCCAAGACAGCGAAGAGATGGATTTTTTGATAATCTCCGCCAGACAATCAGAGGTATTTTTCGCCGCGTGATGCATCGCCAGAAACAAGAAGGTCTTTTTATCGATCGTTTTTTCGAAGCAATTTTCGCGGGTTACGCCGTTGGCTTTCAGAAATTTTCCGATCACCTCCGCCGAAGCCGTAATTTGCGGCCCTTTTTTCTCCTCTTGAAAATCCTGAGTTTTTTCGCCTAAATCTGCGGAAAAAACGATTCTTCTCGGAGATATAAAACTCCTTACATCGGAATATGAAATTCTTTGCCTGTCGAATTCCGCCGTCATCAATTTTTCAAATTCCGCAATCGCTCCCGCCTGAAATCTCGCCGGAATTTCCTCAACCAAAACTTCCAATAAAAAATTACTCATGGCTCACCTGTGCTTCACAACATGCTTTCGCCAGCGCTCTTACCCTGGCGATCCTGTCGACTCTCTCCGCGACGCTCAAACTTCCGCGCGCATCCATCAAATTGAACAAATGACTTGCTTTCATGCACTGATCATAAGCCGGCAGCGCCAATTTCTGGGCCGCCAATTTCTGACATTCTTTTTCGGCGTCGATAAAATGCCGATTCAACTGCTCGACATCTGCACATTCGAATGAATATTTCGAAAACTCGACCTCCTGCTGCATGCAAACATCTCCGTAGGAAATTTTCTCCGCGCCTTCTTTTCCGTTCCAATTGAGATCATAGACATTATCCACTGACTGCAGGAACATCGCGAGCCTCTCGAGACCGTAGGTCAACTCGACCATTACGGGATTGCAGCTGATGCCTCCGACCTGCTGGAAATAAGTGAATTGAGTGATTTCCATACCGTCGCACCAGACCTCCCAGCCGAGCCCTGCCGCTCCGAGAGTCGGGCTTTCCCAATCGTCCTCGACAAAACGAATGTCGTGCAGTTTGTAGTCAATCCCGACGACTTCCAAGCTTTTTAGATAAATGTTCTGGATGTCTTCCGGCGATGGCTTAATCACCACCTGGAATTGATGGTGTTTTTGGACACGGTTCGGATTTTCCCCGTATCGCCCATCGGCAGGTCTTCTGGACGGCTGAACATAGGCCGCCTGCCAGCTGTCAGGGCCCAGCGCCCTCAAAAACGTATGCGGACTGAAAGTTCCCGCCCCGACCTCCATGTCATAAGGCTGCAGCACGGCGCAACCATAGTCGCCCCAATACTTATGCAGGGCGAAAATTATCTCTTGAAAACTTTTCATAATAAAAACACCAATTTTACGGAGCAGGATATCACATTGCCGTCGAAAAATCTACGAGCGGATAGCGTACAGCGTCTGCGGGCAGTATTCCCTCTTTTGAAGAATTGTTCGGCGGAAAATCTGTGCTGCACTGGACAGACAGCATCATCGAGTTTGTTTGATGTAAATTTCATTTCTTAGCACGAAAATATGATAAAATGCATCCACTCGCTAAAGGGAAAAAGCCGTTCACAAATCTCTTTTAATCATCAAAAAAATCTCAGTGTCACGTAAAATCGCGTGGGAATAGCGAGGGAAAACCGAAAATCCTCAAAATCCTTCTTATTTTTACGATGATCAAAAACACTGAAACCTGAGTTGGTAGCGGGAGAGGGACTTGAACCCCCGACACGCGGATTATGATTCCGCTGCTCTAACCAGCTGAGCTATCCCGCCGAAACCCAGTGCATAATATACTACAAAATTTTTAAAGTGAATACTGAAAAATGCTTTATATTCGTTTACAATGAAAAGATGTTTTAGGGATGCTGATGTTTAACGTAAAATTTTTGAACAAAATGCTGGATGGCTGGTTTTCGGGGCACAGTCACGTGGAGTTGGCGAAAAAGTCGGTTTCGTTGGGGGTGATAACCTCTGTTTTTCTGGTCTTTATAAAATTTGTTGCTTGGCAGGTTACGGGGTCAATCTCTCTCCAGGCCTCCATGATGGACTCTCTTTTGGATGCACTGGTTTCATTTCTGGTATTTCATGCGTTAAAATACTCCAATGTCAAATTCGACGATGACCATAATTTCGGTCACGAGAAGGTCGAAGGAATAGTTTCAATCTTTCAGTGTCTGGTTATTTTTTATTCGGGAATTGTCATTATTCGTGAGGCTTATGAGGCGTGGGGCAATCCGGAGCCCATCCAAAATACCATGGTTGGCATAGCGGTTATGCTTGTATCGACGGTCATGGTTTATCAGCTGATTTATTTTCAAAGATACGTCGCGAGGAAAACCGAATCGACTTTGGTAAAGGGAGATTCTTTGCATTATTTGTCGGATTTTTGCATGAACCTGGCTGTTATTGGGTCGCTGGTAGTTTCAAACTTTGTCGCTCACGTTGATATTGTTTTCGGATTGGGTGTCGGAATTTATGTTCTTTTCAGCGCGTTCAAGGTTATGAAAAATGCCTTGGTGGATTTGATGGACGAAGCTTTGCCGAGAAAAGTCCGTAATCAGATCATAAGGGCGATCAGAGAGATACCGGAAGTGAATGATATTAAGGTCCTTCGAACTCGATCGGCGGGGATGAAGAAGCACATCGAGGCGGTGATTTTGTTAGACGGCAGGATGACCTTGCACGACGCAGATGATGTTACGAAAAATGTTGAAAAAAATCTCTCAAAATTGTTTGAAAAAGTTGATATTCTGGTGAAAGCGGAACCGAAGGGAGAGAAAAAAATTAAAGAGGTTTCGGGAAAATCGGGGCCGAAGAAGAGGGAAAAAGTGAAGAGGGTTCCGCGAGAAGCAAAGCTGAAAGGAGAAGAGTTATGAAAAAGATTTTATCGAGTTTTACGGTTGCGATGGTGTCGGTCGTAGGTGCAGCATCTGTCGGAAGTTTGGGTGTCGTTGAGGCGAAAGTGGTGCAGGCAACCGAAATAAACGCAAAGACTCAGAAAGAGGCAGAGGGGTTTGTTCAGGATTTGGGAAGTACTGCTGTCGGGGTGATTAACAGGCCGAAGATTACCGCGAAAGAAGTACAACAAGAATTCAGCTCTCTTCTCAAAGAGAATTTTGCGTTGGAGAGTATTGCCCGTTATTCGTTGGGGAAGAATTTCAGACTTTTATCCGAAGAAGAAAAGAAAGATTTTTTGGAATGTTTTGGAAACATGTTGGTGAAGTTTTATTCTTCGAGATTTTCGGAATACAAGTCGGCCAAGCTGATAGTAGTCGGGTCGCGCCAAAAATCGTCAAAGCAAGTTTTGGTCAATTCTAAAATTGTTATCCCGAATAAGGAAGATATCAGCGTAGTGTGGTCGGTTTATGTGTCCAAAGGGGTTTTAAAGGTCTATGATGCTATCATCAGTGATGTTAGTATAAGCAACGTACAGCGTTCGGAGTTTATGAGTAAGATTTCCGAAAAAGGTCTGAAGAAGTTTTTGGCAGATTTCAGGGAGAAGTATAAAAAATGATGAAAGTGATGACGAAATTAAAAGAAGGTTCAGAAAAGGAGATCGGTGTGAGGAATGGAGCCGACGTAATAATAGACGTGAAAATTTTAGATCACGGAAAGGATTTGGATTTGCCCCAGTACGCGACTGAAGGCAGTGCTGGGCTTGATCTGAAAGCCGCGATAGATGAAGCGATAGTCATTCGTCCGATGGAGAGAAAATTGGTTCCTACGGGATTGTCAATGGCGATTCCGGAAGGGTACGAAGCTCAAATCAGACCGAGATCGGGGCTGGCTTTCAAAAAGGGCATCACGGTTCTCAACACTCCGGGAACGATAGACAGCGATTACCGCGGGGAAGTGAAGGTTCTCCTGATCAATTTTGGTACGGAAGATTTTCTCGTGGAAAAAGGGATGAGAATCGCCCAGCTGGTGGTCAAAAAATATGAAAAGATTGAGTGGAACGAAGTGGAATCGCTGGATGATACTTCGAGAGCAGGAGGGGGATATGGCTCAACCGGAATTAAATAGCAACAGAGGAAGATATTTTGCGTTTTGCTTAGCCTTTTTCCTCTCGGGATGCGGAGACTCTAAGCTTCCGATCGAGGGGAAAACAGCGGAAGTCGTTTACCTTGAAGCTGAAGAGCTCATGAGGAATGACGATTTCGAAGATGCTGCCAAGAGGTTCAAGGATATAGAAACCTATTTCCCGTATTCTGAGAAAGCCGGTACTGCTCAGATCATGTCAGCTTACTGTAATTTCAAAAACGGAAGTTACGTAGACGCCATCCGCGAGTTGGATGTCTTTTTAAGGTATCATCCGTCCAGCGAGCTGGTTCCTTATGCGATGTATTTGAAAGCTGTCAGCAAATACATGACTGTGTCGACCGTGGGGCGCGATTCGGCTCAGGCCAAGGACGCCAGAAAGTCTTTTGTTGAGCTGATCAACAGGTTTCCGACCTGCAAGTACGTCGAGGACAGTCAGAAGAAGATAGTTGTTTTGGATGATATTATTGCGGCTCACGAAATGATGATAGGGCGTTTTTATCAGCAGAATAAAAGCAGTCTCGCTGCGTTGGGCAGGTATAATTACGTGGTCAACAAGTTTCCTAATACCAAGAGCGCGGAAGAAGCATTCTATCGCATAGCCGAGTGTTGCGCAAACGAAGGATTGCAGGAAGAAGCAGATAGCGCCGCAGCCGTGTTGAAGGCAAGATTTCCGAACGGAATCTGGACAAAAAAATGGAATAAATCGAAATGACGGGCTGTTGTTAATATTTTTGTAAGGAATGTATGATATGTATATAAATAAAAAAGAGATAGAAGAAGAGAGATTCAGTATAGAGGATGTCATCGTGCCTTATTCGAACATAGAAATAACCCATGTGAATGATAATAAGCCTCCGTTTAAAGTAATGTTAAAAAAGGCGGTGGTTTGGCTTTTGATTATCGGAATGGTTGCTGGTCTGTTCTTCTTTTAAATTATTAATCGGAATGATGTCGAATTAGTGTGCTTATTTCTTGCTTGCGTCTAGGCGTTGGGTGACTGTCGTTCCCGTGCGTCGTCGCGCAAAATATCAAAATACGGAGTGATTTTTACCAACTCACTGAAATCAATGGATTTTTCTAAGATTCATATATTTTCAACCTTTCTGTGCTATTTTCCCTAGGGCGGGCCAGGGGGCGCGTCTTGTATTAAAGGTTAACAAAAAGTTAAATTAACTGTTTTTTAACCTTTTTGTGCTACCATCCCAAGGGTGGGGGCTGCGGGGCGGGCACATATCAAAGGTTAATAAATCGTTAATTTTGGACCGACAAAGCTGTAACCAAAAAACCGCCCGAAGGCGGTCTTTACAACAAAATAGAAAAAAGCAATCAAACCGTTGATTTTGTTGGTTAAGCCATCAACTTAGCCAGCGAAGCCAAGAGTAAAATCGCAACGATGTTCGTAATCTTGATCATA
>JAGABS010000001.1 GCA_017614525.1 Alphaproteobacteria bacterium | reverse complement strand
TATACCTTAATTAATAATGGTTAATATTTGGTTAATTTTTTCTCTCTTTTCTCTATTTCGTTAACTTTTTTTAACAATACTAAATTACCCATCTCAAGTGGTTGAATATATATACAAGATTGTAAACACCTCCGCTCTGTGGTAAGCATGAGAGTAAAGGCAGTGAGTTTTTGAAATTTGGTCTGAGTTTGAAATACAAAATCCGATTCATTTTCGAAGCAACCTGCCCAAAGTGTCGCGGTTTCGCTCGCCCGCGGGACCGTCTGGTTTTGTTTTTGATGTTAAAAAAGGAGCATGTCATGAGAAAATTACTTTTAAGTGCCTGTGCCGCCGCCATCTCTTTCTGGATATGTGACGCGGGAGCAATGGGTTATGCTATGACGATGGAAGAAAGAAAAGCGGAAATGGAAGGACACGGGAGAGTGTGCGAAGCTCTCGAGTTGGGAACTAGTAAGGAGGATGTAAAACTGTTGGAAAAATGCGTTGAGTTTCCCAATCTGGAACGAATTGAAATCGAAGATGAGGATGCATGGATTTTCAGGCGTCCGAGATTCAAAGATATAGACGCACACTTCTTTAAACGTCCAGCTGTCATATCGGATGATGCCGAACCGAAAATAATAGATTTTGTTGATGAAGATGAACAAGTTTTTAATCGCCGCATAAAGAGCTTTCCGAAATTAAAGAAAATAACTGGGATAATAGTTGACCCTTATCGCCCCGTTGTTGGTTCTCTTTACGATTTTTTTGATGAATACGGAGATGATTTCGACTGCAGCATGAAAAGAATTCTGCACGACATAACGAAATTACAAACTCTGGAGGAAATAGACATAAGAGGATGGGATCTGGCTGATATAGGCTTGCCTGAGTCAATAGGAGATCTGCAAAATTTGCGGGTACTAAGTATCATGAACTGCAAATTGCATCTCTTACCTGAATCGATCGGAAGTCTAAAAAACTTAAGAATACTGAATCTTGCAAATTCAACAGGTTCGGAATTGTTCCCCTGCAGAGGCTTTTCACCAGCCAGTCCCTTTTGTTTTTCTCCCGATAATACAGTTGTACTTCCCGAATCGATTGGAAACCTGAAGAATTTGCAGCACTTAGACCTGAGAAATGAATCATGGTTAACATCATTACCAGAATCGATCGGAAATTTGGAAAATTTACAAAGCTTGGATCTCAGCGGAACGTATCTGGAACCGCTGCCTGAGAGCATAAAGAAATTAAGCAAATTAAAAAAGCTCGATCTGAGAAATAATTACGTGTTGACATATATTCCTCGTTTTATCTGGGAAATGCCTGCACTTGAAGAGCTGATGATAGATAAAAAACTAGAGAAAAATATTCCTTCTCGGAGACGCCGAGAGAGCATACTGAGGCTCATCCTTACATGGAAAAATAAAGAGAGATGGAGTGATGATCAGTTAAAGAACGCCATAAAACTACGCGTCAACGGTATACCACTTGCGAAGTGCTAAAAACCGGACTCAAAACTCCAGGCTTTCTTTTTGTACAGAGACCGGCCCCAGAGATAACGCCCTGTTTCCTCTTGAAATTTTTCAAGACTAAATCTTCGGAAACAGAGTAAACCCCGCGCTAAATACACGCGCGGAGTTCCTGCAGTAGAAAAGAATGCGAACTTTATCGTCTTTTCGCGTTAAATCGAATTTTTTGTACTGACGCACTCTTCCAAAAATCTTCAAGATTTCTCAGCGTTTCCACCAAATCATCAAAAGAAGATATTCCCTTTGCTTTCAAGGTATCCACATGCTTATCCAAGGCTTTATCCAGCTTTCTGCAAAGATCCATGCCTTTACCAGACAACTTGATCATATAGGATCGTCTATCATGTTTCGAAGATACTTGGTCAATATAGCCGTTCTGTACCATCTTTTTGAGATTGTAAGAAACGTTAGAACCCAAGTAGCAACCTCTAGTGGTCAGTTCACCTATGGAGATTTGCTCTCCGCCTAAGTTATATAAAACCAGAGCCTGAACATTATTTATATCATCAACTCTCAAATTATCCAATTCGCATTTGATTACCTCTAAATACAAACGGTGCAATCTTTCGATCAATGAAACGGTTTCTAAGTAACTTTCTTTCATCCTCATTCCTTTCAATTACCATCACTATAACGCATATTCGTAAAAATTTAATTAACGTCTATCAAAATTTATATCGCATGCGAATACAATTTTCAAGACACATTATAAATATTTTGCCACCCATAAAGAAATAAATGCAACGGCGGCCGTTTCACTTCTCAAAATATTTCGTCCAAAATAGAAAGAATTGACTGATGGAGTGCTGTTAAACAGCTCTATTTCTTGGTTTGAAAACCCTCCCTCGGGGCCCACCGCAAATATAATATCCTTTTCCAAACAATACATCATCCTGGTTGTATTTTCTTTTTCTACTCCCACTAAAATTTTTTGATTTTCGGATAAATTACTCAGAAAATCTTTTAATTTCACTGCCTCGTGGATTTTGGGAACAGTCAGTCTTCCAGATTGTTCACAAGCTTGGACAACTGCTTGCTTAACTTTTTGTTTACTAAAGGTTTTATATTGGGTGTAATCAGTAATCAGAGGATAAATATTTTGCACTCCCAGCTCTGTAACTTTTTCAACCATAATTGAGAACCTATTCGGATTGATCAACGCACAAGCAATGCTTGGACCGAACTCGTCGCGAGGAACTTTGATTAATTTCAAGGGTGTGACAAGATTTTTTTTAGAACTTTTAATAGAACACTCCCACTCTCCCGAAATATTGTTAAAAATTCGGATGCAATTATTTTCTCTCAATCGCAAAACTTTACTGGCGTGAAACATTTGCTCGGGAGAAATCGATTTTTCGACTCCGCAAACAATCTCATTTTCAACGAAAAACCGGGGAATATGCTTCATACCTGCACTCGCGAACTGAAATCATGCTGATAAATAGATCTGATAATATATTCCATATGCATCTCATTAAGAAACTTTCCAACTGTACTCGAAAATAAAATTTCTAAGCATTACTCTTAAATAAATTTTCATACATATCACTTCGATATATAGGCCGCACAGCCGTTATCGTGCATTGCAGAAATAATTTTCTTGGCCTCTGTTTTATTTTTAAAAGGACCGACTTGAATACGATACCTCGTACCTTTGTTCGGACCGAGGTCGACTTTGTAAATTTTCTTACCTTTGCCTTTTAAAAAGGAATTCTTGCGAAGAAGACGATTGTACTCGCTTTCGGCAGATGCTTTAGTCCCTACGGAAGCAATTTGAACCATAATAGTTCCTCTGCGCGACCTGGTCACCCCTTCAGCCAATTTTTGCTTGGCCGCCCTATCTGCGACCAAATCTTTCAGTCGCTGTTTCTTTTTCTTCGCTGTTTTCCCTCCAACGGAATTTTTAACAGCTGTATTGATCGGAGGAAGGGCTGTTTCTTCTACGGAGATCTCCGACTTATATGAACTGCTTATCTTATTTGTAAGAACAGTCAGCTGCTTCTTTTCTTTCGAGGATAACTTTCTTTTATTCTTCAACTTTCGCAAAGTTGCATTCTCCGCAGCGGTCAGAGAACTGTAATTTTCCTGACTGATTGATTTGTCCGCCTTCGGATGCTCCTCTATGTAATTTATTTTGTACTCCTTTTCAGGCGCCAAATCATCAAAAGCCTGAATTATCGTCTTTTTATCCTCAGCGGACAAAGATTCTGATACATCTATTTCGGGAATCGACAACACCGTTTCGGGCTGATCCGCTATTTTCTCAACTACCTGCCGATGATTTCCCGAAATATTGTCATAAATAATCTTATCCTGATGCTTTACTTGATTATTTTTTAGAGGCTTTTCTTTGATCGGAGTTTTTTCAGCTTGAATGACAGGCAATTCGTCTATATTCACCGGAGATATGCTCGAACTTACTATCCCGATGATCGCAATAAGAACCACCGCTACGGCGGTCCCCCCTATAAACAAATATTTCCGATCATTTCTGAAGAAATGCGAAACCATTCCGCGTCCAAAATCAGAATCGGAAATAGCGTCGTAGACCTCGTCTTCTTCATTCTCCTCAACAAACGGACACATTACATTAATCCCGCGGAATCAATCCAAAACTACACAAACAAGCCCAACAAAAAAACAAAGAGCGGAAATTTACCCGCTCTCCCGTTACTCGGCAGAAGCCCTTTTTTCGATAATCTTATCGATCAATCCGAAATCTTTTGCCTCTTCCGGCGACATGAAATTATCGCGCTCCATAGCTTTCTCAATTTCAGATAATTCTTTTCCAGTGTGCTTTACGTAAATCTTATTCAGACGCTCACGCAAATCCAAGATTTCGCGGGCATGAATTTCGATGTCAGTCGCTTGTCCCCGACACCCGCCCGACGGCTGATGAATCATGATTCGCGAATTCGGCAAAGAATACCTCTTTCCAGATGCCCCCGCAGTCAATAACAAAGAGCCCATAGACGCAGCCTGTCCCATACAAATGGTAACGACATCCGGACTTATGTACTGCATAGTGTCGTAGATCGATAGGCCTGAAGTCACTATGCCGCCCGGAGAATTTATATAAAAGAAAACATCTTTCTTCGGATCTTCGGATTCCAGAAACAGAAACTGCGCGCAAACCAAATTCGCCGAAGCATCATTAACTTCTCCGTTCAAGAAAACGATGCGCTCCTTGAGCAGGCGCGAATAAATATCAAAAGACCTCTCGCCCCGACTGGTTTGCTCAATAACCATTGGAACTAAATTCATAAAGCTGTCCATTTTCATCTCCTTATTCTAACTACTCAGCCTTTTTCCGAGTTCTTTTTTTCGGAGCTTCCTCCGCCGCAGTTTCTGCGGTCTCATTTTTCGCAGAAGTTTTCTTTGTCGCCGCTTTTTTCTTGGACGGAGCAGCTTCTTTTGCCTCAGACTCACTCTTCTTTTCAGAAGTCTTCTTCTCAGATTTTTTGGCGGAAGTTTTCTTTTTCGGCTTTTTGTCCGCGTCATCCTTGAAGAAATCGAACGGCTCCTCATCGATCGCGATCAGCTCTTCGGTCGAACACTTCTCCTCTTTAGTACTGATTTTATCCAACAAATAATTCACCACTTTACTCTCGAGGACCGGCCCAATAATCGCACTGGCCGCCTCCGGACGATTATAATACATATCGAAAATTGTTTTCTCCTGCCCCGGATACATCATCGCAATATTTCTAATCGCCTGAATAACTTCATTTCTGGAAACATTGAGCTTTTCTCTCTTCGCAATTTCAGCAACTACAAAACCCAAACGAACTCGCTTGACTGCGATCTCACGACATTCTCTTTCAATTTCCGGAGTAAATTCTTTATTCAGCCGCGTGGCTTCTATCTTGATTTGCTTAACAACTTCTCTTTCTTCGGCATCTATCATGTTGCTCGGGACTTCAAAATCGTACATCTCGGTGATTTTGTCCAAAAGATCCCTCTTCATGATGTCCTTTGAAATGTAATCATACCTCGAAACGGCTCTGGACTTCGCCCAGGTCTTTGCCTTTTCCAAATCTTCATACCCGATAGCCTTGGCGAACTCATCATCCATTTTGAATTCTTCGGCTTTGAAAATCTTTTTAATAATCGCGGAATAGTGAATTTTCTTACCGGCCAAGGCGTGGTCTGAAAAATTCTCAGGATAGTTTATATCAAATTCCACGGTGTCGTTGATTTTCGCTCCGACCAGATGTTTCCAGAAATCGTCGACCAAAGTATCGTCTCCGACGACAATTTCCAGATTTTCGATCTTTTCATTTTTATGCTTTTTGAGCTTCGTAAGCATATTCAGATCTATTTCGACTTTCTGTCCTTCTGAAACTTTTTTAGCCTTTGTATCTTCTTTCCAATTTTTCGAGGACTTCCGAATGTCTTCCAAAATTTTCATGGTTTCCTCGTCGGATACCTCCGCCGTGTGCTTCACGAGTTCAATTTTCGAAAAGTCGCACAGCTCGAAAGACGGAATTAATTCGAACTTCATCTCGAACTCTATTCCGTTTTTATCTTCCTTAACGATATTTGTTACGTAGTTGAAGGAAATCGACAACTTCTCGTCCGCCAAAATTTTTCTTGCGGTATTATCGATGGTCGTCTGCTTAGCTTCACCAGCAATGCTGTCCCCATACAAACGACGCGCCACATTGACGGGAACCTTCCCCGGGCGAAAGCCGTCCACTTTCATTTTTTTTGCAACTTCCCGAAGTTTGATCTCTTCAACTTGCTCTACCTCCTTCAATGTAATCAATACATTGTAACATCTCTTGAGCCCATCACTGGTTCTGCTTAAAACCTTCATAAAAAAACTCCCCTAATAACTTTGGTGCGAGCGAAGGGACTCGAACCCCCACGGCGTCAACCACCAGAACCTAAATCTGGCGTGTCTACCAGTTCCACCACGCTCGCGGCACCACATCTTGTATGTATAACATTTATTCTATCAACAAAAAACTGTTTATTTAAAATAAAAGTCCATGGTCTTAGTCAACAAATCGTCCATGTTTACAACCGGTTTCCACCCCAAAATCGACTCTGCTCTTTTGATCGACGGAACACGTCTGTTGACATCTTGATATGACTTTCCGTAGTAGTCCGAAGAACTCGTCACCACGATTTCGACTTTGCCGGCGTTTTCTTTCAGCTTTTCATATCCGAACGCCAAATTTTTGATTTTGTAAGCCAAATCTTTAATGCTCAATTCGTTATACGGATTTCCGATATTGAATATCTGCTTGTCCGCGCAATTGTTTTTGTTCTCAACGATTTTGATCAGCGCGTCGATTCCGTCCGAGATGTAAGTGAAACATCGAACCTGACTGCCGCCGTCCACCAAATTCAGATTTTTTCCGTGCAAAATATTGCTCAAAAACTGAGTCACTACACGCGAGCTCCCGTTGTTCGGATTGGTGATATCATCCAGGCGCGGACCAATCCAATTAAACGGACGGAACAAGGTGTAATGCAAATCGTATTTGCTTCCTGCGGCGTAAATTACGCGGTCCATCATCTGCTTCGAACAAGAATAAATCCACCTTTGCTTGCAGATCGGCCCAGTAACGCAATTCGAATTCTCTTCATCAAATCCTTCGTCGCCGCACATTCCATAGACCTCTGAAGTTGACGGGAAAATCACCCGTTTTTTGTACTTAATCGCCAATCGAACAATGCGCAAATTCGCTTCGAAATCCAACTCGAAAATTCTCAATGGGTCTTGCACGTAAACCAACGGACTCGCGATCGCCGCCAGCGGAAAAACCACGTCGCAATTTTTTACGCAGTCCTCCATCAGGTCGAAATCTTTTAAAATATCCGACTGAATAAATTTAAAATGATCGCGACCAATCAGATGGCCGATTTTCGCGGACGAAATATCCATTGCGGTAATGTTCCAATCGCTGTGACGTTCCAAAATCGCTTCGGACAAATGACTTCCGATAAACCCACCCGCTCCGACTATCAAAATATTCACTTTTTTGTCTCCCATTTTCTCAATACATTCCAAAAACTATTTCAATTTCGTCTTCGAATTTTTCTTTTCCGACTTCTTTTTTTCTAAAATTTCCCTAATTACAAACCGCGGATGATCACAAACCGCGAAGTAAGCACGACCGAGATATTCTCCCAGCAATCCTATTCCCAAAATAATCACGCTCAGCAGTAAAAACACAAACGCGAAATGCAGTCCGAATCCGTGGTGATGTCCGACAACTTTCTTGAAAACCTCAACAAAAAAATAGATCAAACTCGCGAAAGAAATTGTCATTCCCACCATCGTAAACGCTTGCAGTGGCGCGAGAGAAAATCCCGTCATCAAATCAAAAGTAATACGAATCAATTTGTACAAATTATACTTCGAATCACCTGCTTTTCTTTCCTGGTGAGTAACCGGAAAATCTACAGGATTTCCCGCAAATTTTTGCGCCAACGCCGTGATGAAAGTCGAAGTTTCGCGAGTCTTTACGACTTCATCAATGATATATCTTTTGTAGGCGCGCAGCATGCATCCGTGGTCGCGCATGTGAATCCCCGTGGTTTTCGCGCGAAACCAATTTACGGTTTTCGAAGCGTAGGTTCTGAACCAATTATCGTGACGTTTTTTCCGATATCCTCCGACAAGATCGTAACCCTCTTTCATTTTTTCGAGCAAGTCGGGAATTTCCTCCGGAAGATTCTGCAAATCGGCATCGAGAGTCACAACAACTCCTCCGCGCACATGCTCGAATCCTGCCAAAATCGCGACATACTGACCATAATTCCCGTTGAACGAAATCACGCGAATCACATCCGAACGCTTTTTGAAAAGATCGCGCAGCATCTGCGGAGTTTTGTCCGAACTTCCGTCGTCAACAAAAATCAATTCGTAACTATGCCCGTAATCGTCCATGGTTTTCAAGACACGAGAAGACAATGTTTCCATATTTTCCTGCTCGTTGAACACGGGAATTACTATCGAGATTTCCACATCATACTCTCCCGAATTTTCCATCAAGTTTACGGATCCTGCTGACACAGTTTTTTTTGCGGTTGCAGATTTTCTTTCAGATTTTTTCTCAGTTACTTTTTCCGCCGTCGGGTTTTTCTCCGAAATTGAGTTTTTTTCTACCGCCGATTTTTTGGCGACCGTAGCCTTCTTAGTCGCAACTTTTTTGGCCACTGCTTTTTCCTTCTTTTCCATTGCCCCCTCTACTCAAAAAATTTCTTCACCATATCGATTATGTAATCCTGCTCCGATTCCTGCAACGCGTAATACAACGGCAAACAGACAATGCGTTCCCCGACATATTCAGCTTCCGGAAAATCTCCTTTTTTGTACCCGAATTCTTTTTGATAATAGCTGAACAAATGCAGCGGCGTGTAGTAAGGTGTCGTTCCGACGGAATTTTCCTTCAGAAAGGACATAAAATCGTCGCGCTTTTCGGCATCGACCAAGCAAATCGGAAACAGATGTCCGGAATGCACGAAATCATATTGAGGAATTCCCTGCACTGTTAATTTGTCTCCCATATCCGAAAAAGCTTCGCGATATCTGTTCGCCAAGTGACGTCGTCTTTCGTTCATCATCTCGACTTCACCCAGTTGATGCAATCCGATTGCCGCCTGAATATCCGACATGTTGCTTTTGAATCCCGGAAAGACAACATCGTAGTAAGTGCTTCCGTTTTTCGAAAATCTGTCCCAAATCGAACGGTCAATTCCATGGAACCTTTGCAGACCCAAAGTCTTCATTTCACTCTCAGAATCTAAAACAACGCACCCGCCCTCGCCCGAAGTCATATTCTTGATCGGATGAAAACTGAACACTTGAATATCTCCGAAAGTTCCGATTCTGCGTCCTTTGTACGAAGTCCCGACAGCGTGTGCGGAATCCTCAATTACTCTCAAATTTTTTCTCTCCGCGATTTCATAAAGGGGATCTAAATCGACCGGCAAACCCGCGTAATGCACCGGCATAATCGCCTTGGTTTTTTCCGTACAAACTGCCTCGATTTTTTTTACATCAATGTTGAAAGTATCTCTTTCGATATCTACGAAAACGGGACGCGCACCCAACATCGCAATCACGTTTGCCGTCGCAACGAAAGTCAACGGAGTCGTGATTACTTCGTCGCCGGGTTTAATTCCGATCGCAATCAACGACGCATGCAGTCCGGCAGTTGCCGAAGTAAAACACACAGATTTTCTGCCGCCATAATATTTACTTAACTCAGATTCGAATTTTTGGGTCAACGGACCTGTCGCCAGCCAACCCGACTCCAAAACTTTCACAACTTCATCGATTGTCTCTTTGCTGATTGTAGGTCTGGAAAGAGGAAGAAATTTACTAACTTTTTGCAACGAAAATTACTCCTATAAAAACTAAAAAAATTCCGAAAATTCTGTAGATATTTACATCTTCTCCGAAAAAAAACCATCCGCCGACTGCCGCCAAAACAAATGACAAACTTCCGAACGGATACAAAAAACTCAACTCAAATTGATTCAGCAAATAAATCCATAATAAGAACGAAATAACAAAAATCGCGCCGCCGACCCAAATATTTATGTTGCACAACATCGCAAAAAATATTCCCCAAAGCGATTGGGAAAAATCGATGGCCTTCGCCCCATTTTTTAGAAACAACTGAGCCGCGGTGTTAATGCAAACTTGGAACAAGATCAAAAAATAATTCATCATTTATTCGATATCGCTATAAAATTCTTATCAAAAACCAGTACGCTATGAACCTTCGTTCTCTTCGCGAAAACCTCTCGATAATCACTCCGCGATAATACCAAAAAAATCCGTTTTTTTGTAGTGTCCCATAATTCCCAAAATTTTTCTTCGGAAATCAGTTTGCTTTTTTCCGGCTCGGAATTTGCTCCGAATTCTAATTCTCCGACGAAATTTATTATGCCGGTTGTGTCGTTCAAATAAACAGGAAAATCCTGATGATAATAATTGTAGAGAAATACCAAATCGTCCTTAGCTTTATTCATGCGAATATATTTTGCAACTTTTTTCGTTGTCGGTTTTTTTTCATCCTGATAATAAGGAGCGAGCTTGTTAATCGTCCACAACATATTTCCCGATAAAAATATACAAATTACCACCGCCATTTTTTTCGAAATTTTTGAAAAAATTGCGAACAAAAAAACTACGCCGATCGCGACTAAACTTCCGATAACCACATTCAGCAAAAATCGCGCATCCGCATTTTGCAGTACGTCACTTACTTCGTTTCGCGCAAAGTAATATGCAATTCCTGCAGCAAAAAATAAGACTACATTTATGATCGCACCAATACGAAACTCTTTCTTGCTGCATTCATCGATAAACACCGAAGTCACAAAAGCAATCGGCGAAACTATCGGCAAAATATAGGGAATTAATTTCGAATGAGAAAAAGAAAAAAAGCCAAAAATTCCGAGAATCCAGCACGCAAAAAATATGCTTTCGGATTTTTTTTCATCCGCGACACCGGACGATACATCGGAATTTTTTTCGACCGATTTCCTCACCAGATTTTTCAGAGATACCAGGAAAAATCCCGTCCATGGAATCATTCCTGTTAAAATTATCGGAAGAAAAAACCACGCCGGCTGATATCGATTGTGGAACTCCGTCGTATACCGCAAAAAATGCTCCACAACAAAATAGTAATATAAGAAATCATGATTTCTTTGTGCCGCCAAAACATGCCACGGCAAAAATATCGCGAGAAAAATTAAAATCCCCGGAATATACAAAATTTCCTTGAGCTTTTTCCACTTGTTCGCGAATAACATCCACAAAAAAACAACAAACCCGGGAAGCACTGCGCCGATTAATCCTTTGGTAAGGCAAGCCAAAGCTGACAAAGCATACATCGCGATTATCAAATATTTTTTCGGAATCTCTGATCGATTCTTCTTCACAAAAGCCAGAAAAAAAGCCCACAAACACCCGCATAAAAGAATCGAAAGAACCAAATCCAAAATTATGATTCGGCTGTGACAATAATATATGAGGCTTGTCGCAAGAATTCCCGCCGCCATAACCCCAACATTGCGCGAATAGCATTTCGCCCCAACGTAAAACACTGAAATACATCCGAGAATCGCGAACAAAACCACCCAGAATCTCATGGAAGTTTCATCGATTCCCACAAATTTGATAGACGCTGCCTGCAGCCAATAAAACAGCGGAGGTTTTTCGAAATACTTCATTCCGTCCAAACGAGGCGTAACATAATCTCCTGTGGCAACCATTTCACGAGGAATCTCTACATAACGACCTTCATCTGGAGAGGCAAAAGGGCGATTTCCCATTTCAAATGAAAAAAATATTCCCAAAATTATGATAAAAAAAGACAGGCCTCTTAAGCCTTTCGGCCAAACTTCACTTTGCGCCATAGAACCACATCCAAAATTCACAAGATCATTTCGCTCCGTTATCCGCAAAACTTTGACGGCATTCCT
>JAGABS010000074.1 GCA_017614525.1 Alphaproteobacteria bacterium | reverse complement strand
ATCGTCCGGCAAATATAACAAAGGATATAATAATCGACATATCTACGCCGGCCTCGCAAGGTGGAATAATGACACTAACTCGAGAATTAATTTGGAATATTGCGAAAAAACGCCCGAATTGGCGACTGTTAATCCTGATATCTCCAGATGAAAACGACAAATCGATATATAATTTACCAAGAGGCGATAATGTAAAGCTCATAGAAGTTAGCAATTTTGTCTGTCTTTTTATGTTTTTGGAACGAATTTTAAACCCGAAAGTTTTTGGGTTGTTTCATGATAAGTTGAAACAACTGATTCACCACAACAGAATTTTTTGCGATCGCAATTGCGATTTAATATGGGATCCAATCGGCGATTGCTGTTTTTGTAATTTCGTTACTGTTCCAAGGATCTCTACGATTCACGACATAGCATGCTTCGATGTTGATCCCAAATTTTTTGCAACCAAAGGACATAGATACAGAGCGCGCCTGTGCACAGAAAGTGCGATTCATTTTTCGAAAAAGATTATTACGGTATCTGAATTTTCTCAAAAACGAATTTGCGATAAATTCCACGTTTCTGAGAATTCGGTAAAACACATTCCAATAAAATTAGGAACACGTGTTTATTCAAATAAAAATTCAAAGAAATGTGCAACTGTACTGGACAAATATAAACTGAAACCTCAAAAATATTTTATATTTTGCTCAACGTGGTGGAAAAACAAAAACCATGGAGCTTTAATGAAAGCGTTTGATAAATTTGCTGAAAAAAATTCTGATATAAAACTGATTTTAGTTGGAAGACATCCTGATGTATTTGAATCTCGTCCGATTCAAGAATTTGCTTCCGATCGTTTGATTATTACGGGATTCGTGCCCGATGAAGAATTGGGAATTCTTTTGAAAAACGCGCTGGCCTTCATTCATCCATCAGTATACGAAGGTTTCGGAATGCCGATTATTGAAGCAATGGCCAATGGAATTCCCGTCGCTTGCAGCAACGTCGCGTCTCTTCCTGAGGTTGCAGGTCCTGCGGCGTTATTTTTTAATCCATTTGACACAGACAGCATAACCCACGCCATGCACCGTTTAGCGGACGATCCGCAGCTTCGGAAAGATCTTATCAAAAAAGGATACGAGCAGGCGAAAAAATATTCTGACCGCGACGCGATGGTCGACGAGTACATCCGCGTCATGGAAGACGTTATGCACGAAAACGATTTGAGGAAAGCAGCCACGAGTAAGTAATGATGTTCCTGGAATTTTTACGAATAATTAATAAACAACTGAAAGAATGAGCGAGTGCAAGTTTTTGTGGTAAGGAATTCAGAATGAAGCGGACGGACAAGAAAACAGTCGATACCGAAAAAAGAAAATCCCCCAAAAATCCAAAAAAATCAAACTGTTATCCTTACCAAATTTTTGCAAATATCAAAAACCTCAATCATCAAATTAAGTTATGCTTAACGCGACATCCCATAATTAAAAATACTCTTGTTTTTATTAGTTCCTTTGTATTTACTTTTTTTGTTTATTTCCTTGTTCAAACTCGAAGTCCTCTCAGTGATGTATTTACCACTGGTCGCATTAGTATTCTTAAAGACCGTCCAGCAAATGTAACTCGGGATATAATCGTTGACATGTCTTCCTTTTGGGAAGTCGGTGGCGTTATGACTTTGCTTCGTGCTTTGATTACCGATATTTCAAAAAAGCGTCCGAATTGGAGGTTATTGGTGCTCGTATCCAAAAACCAAAAGCATATATACGACTTTCCGCAATCTCCCAATGTAAAACTGATAGAAGTTAACAACGCTTTCAGCTTTATCTTGTATTTTGAGAGAATTTTGAATTTGGAAAGCTTTGGTCTGTTTCACGATAAATTGGTACAACTACTGTATTACGATTTGATTTTTTGCGACCGTGATTGTGATTTGGTGTGGGACCCGGATGGAAATTCATGCTGCAGCAACTTTGTAACCGTTCCCAGAATTTCAACAGTTCACGATTTGCTTTGTTTTGATATTCCTCCCGGATTTTTCGATGGAATTCTCATGAGAAAGACGAAAATATGTGTAGAAAATGCGATTCATTTTTCGAAAAAGATTATCACGGTATCTGAATTTTCTCAGAAACGAATTTGCGATAAATTTCACGTATCGAAAGATTTTGTAAAACTTATTCCGACGAAATTAGGAGAGCGCGTATACTCGAGTACAAATCCCGAGAAATGCACCGATGTATTAAAAAAATATCAGTTGGCACCTCAAAACTATTTCATCTTTTGCTCATCATGGTGGAAAAATAAAAACCATCTTACCTTGATCAAAGCATTCAACAAATTTGCGGAAAAAAATTCTGATATAAAACTGATTTTGGTCGGGAAACACACAGGAGTGCTCGACTCGCGTCCTATCGAAGAATTTTCCTCAGACCGCGTGATTATCACCGGATTCGTGCCTGATGAAGAATTGGGAATTCTCCTAAAAAACGCACTGGCCTTCATCCATCCGTCGGTATACGAAGGTTTCGGAATGCCAATTATTGAAGCACTGGCCAATGGAATTCCTGTTGCCTGCAGTAATGTCACATCTCTTCCTGAGGTTGCAGGTCCTGCGGCGCTGCTGTTTGACCCGTTTAACGTAGACAGTATAACTCAGGCAATGCACCGTTTAGCGGATGATCCGCAGCTTCGGAAAGATCTTATCAAGAAAGGATACGAACAGGCGAAAAAATATTCTGACCGCGACGCGATGGTCGACGAGTACATCCGCGTCATGGAAGAAGTTATGCGCGAAAACGATTTGAGGAAAGCAGAAAAAGGCAAATAATTATTTGTTCTCCCGAATATAAAAGAAAAGAATTGAAACACGACAGTTTTTGTTGTATAAGGATTTCGATCGGGGCGTAGCGCAGCCTGGTAGCGCGTCTGCTTTGGGAGCAGAATGTCGGGGGTTCAAATCCTCTCGCCCCGACCAGTGTGTGATCTGAGTCACAAAATCCAAGTACTCGTCGTGGTGGCGGACATATTCGTTGATTTCTTTACCAATAATTAACTAATTCGTGCCAGGATGTTGCTGTATGGTTTTTATGGTAAGGAGTACACGAAATGAAATGGTTTGCCAAAAAGGTATTTGACGGGGGGGGGTAAGGACCTAAAAAATCAATCAAAATCAATATGTTATCCCCGTAAAATCTTTAGTTTTGTAAAATTCTGTATCGAAAAAATCTCAGCAGAAAAAACGAGCATACCTTCGGATAGGCGTATTAAAAAAATACTGGATGCAACGTCACGTTGCCGAGGGGCAATCCTGATCGAATTCGCAGTCTGCATGCCTATTTTGATCATTTTGCTTTTTTACATCAACGATGTGGTAAGACTCAAGCGGTTGCATTCTCAGACTGAGTTTGTTGCGCAGCAGATGGCCAACATTTTGCAGAATATTTCGCAAAAGCGGGAAGGCGCAGACCGCAAGATAACTTGTAACGACATAAGATACGCTGCGTCACTGGCTTTTTTATCAATGTTTCCGGGAACAACAAACTTTCATTCTGGTCGCAGGTTTGACTTAGGATACGTTGGATTGGGATACATGTTCTGCGTTAAGGGCAATTCAGATTCAACTGCAAGTGTATTGTGGGGTAGAAGATTTCATTTCGCAGATTGGGCTTCGAGTCCTTCTAAAGTTGGCGTCGATGCTGCTTTTTTTGGTAGATCCAATGTTAAGGAACTAACTAATGCGTCTCCTTCCGAAATTTATCCGACATTAAAAATCAAGCCTGACGAAATAAAAATTATCATTGAGTGCGCGGTATTTTATCAACAAGGCAGTGCTTATGGTTTCACTGATGGCAGGTCGTCGACAGACGTTTCTCCTTCCGAAGCATTCGGATTGCGTCTTTATAAATTATCCCCGCCGAAAACCAGAGCCGGAATGAACATCTGTTTGTATTTCCATTCTGCAGTGATTTTTACTCCGAAACCAGGATTATTCGACAAAACCCCGCCCGCGGATAACTAATGGAATTTTCATTAAATGCGTTTCCATACCTTACCTATACAAACAATAATTTCTGGTTTTATGACATGTTTTGGTTTAGACTGATTCCGGGAAGGTTGTGGATTAGGCTATGTTGGATAACTGGATTAACAAAATCAAAGAAAGCTTTAAGGTCGAAAACGCTGCAAAGTTCAAGAGCATTTTGGTTGAGTTTTTGCGAACGAAGAAAGTTCCGCAAAACAGCCATTGTCATATGATAAATCTTTCGATTTTGGTTGGATCATATGTGTTGGGAAGCTTGTTAATCTATCCTGAATTCAGCTTTTTGATATTTTTTAAAGAATTGTTTTCCATCATCTGCATTTACGGTGCTATTTTATGCTGGTTCACCGAAAAATTTTCCGAGAACAACGCTTTGCGAATTTGTTTGGCGGTAACTACCTGCTTTGCTCCGGTAATTTTTATGAATAATTCTTTCTCCGTCGCCGTAGTCTACTTACTGCTGACAGCGTTGATTGAGTACATAGTATTTTCTTACCTGCAGGGACACAAACTTTTCAGTAAAAATATTCCCGTATACGTGGTTTGCGAGGATGCGTCCGACCTGGAGGCTGCCTGCCGACTGTCGGATAAATATAAAATTCTGGAGCTGGTATTGTTGTCCGAAAGTGAGTCTCGGGATATAAAAGTCAGCAATATTCGCACCATTAAATCACTCGCGCGGCAATTGGAAAGAGCGCAACGTATTCCCTTTTTTCCTCAACCGCGGAAATTCATTTATTGCGCGCAAAATAGAAATCCTGAAAACTTAAACGAATTATTGAAGTTGGCGGCCGAATATTCGATTTCGATTCTGACGGTTAAAAACAAAGAACCGATCCGCCTGTCCTTGGAAGATCTTACCGACAATTTTTCGATTGCGGACAGAAATCCGTTAACAAGCCTCTTTAAAAATAAAAATATCTGGGTTTGTTATGACGGGCGGCGCACCGTTCTCGACCTGATCTGCATTCTGTCGGGAATAGCCTCTGTTAACCTGACAATCATTTGCGAGTCGGCCAGTTTGATTCCCGAAGTCGATCATATTTTGACTCAGATCAGCAGCTTCAAAAATTACCGCATTAAGGTGGCGGACCTGTCTTTTCTGACGATGAACGAAGCTCGTCCGGATATTCTGTTCTACAATATGCCGATCAAAACGCGCTTTTCAGACGAAGATCACCTTAAAGAAGCGTTGGTGAAAAACGTCATTGATACCGACAAAGTAATTAAATTAGCTCAGGAAATAAAAATTCCGCTGACTTTTGTTCTGTCCAGCACTAATTCGATGAACGCAAACAATTGGACAGGAGCGACTCAGCGACTGGGAGAATTATTGTGTCAGCATGCTGATTTCCAGTGCCGCAAGACTTCTGCGCGGTTTAAAGTTATAAGAATTCCCGAAAATATTGCCGACAGGTACGGAATTTTGGGCGAGGTGACAGAGTCAATTCTGCAATCAGGAAGTGTCTTCATAAATTCTGCCGAAAGCGACCTAACGGATATGTACAATTCCAAAGATATTATCACTCTGACCCTGAAAGCGATTATGCTGGCTTACAGATCCGAAAAAACAGCCGAGGTACTGACGATTCTTCCGCAGCGCAAGGCGGATCCGAAAGATTTGGTTGTAAAAATCTGCAATTTGCACGGACTGATTCCGGAACGCGACGTAAAAATTCATTACACAAGGGTTAACGAAACAATGGAGCTCGATAATTTCCCGAATATTTCCGAAAATCTCGATAAAACCTCGACGCTAAATATCTTCAGCACGAAGTTCGTAACGTCTTCTGTCGGAAATTATGGCGATTTGTTGACTGTTGAACAGATCAGCAAGATGAATCCGCGTGAGATTATCTCCGCTGTGTTTCAGAGCATTTCGGACAAAGTGAAGCCATTGAATAGGTAGAGTTTCGACGCACAATCAATAAGTATGCGTTAGATTCCCTTCCCTAAGCGGACTAGGTTCCCAAACTCAGCGTCAAATTCAGTTCTCTCTCCTTTTGTACCTGTTCTTCCAGCTCTTTGGTCTTCTTCTCGTATCTTGATTTTTCTTCCGCATTTTGGTTTTGCAAATTTTTCACCTGTTCTTTAAGTTGGGTTATTTCTTGTAAAAATTTACCGTTGCTCCCGCTTTTGTAATATTGAACTTCTTTTCTTAGTTCATTATTTTCTTGCTCCAAAGCAAATAATTGATCTTCCAATTTTCCCGTTTCTTCTCTATATTTCTCGCTTTGTTTTTTGATATGTCCCTCTAAAGTTATCACCCGTTCTTCCAGTTTCGCAATTTTGTTGGGGAAGAAATGCCGCCCCCGCTCCTTGTAATATTGCGTTTCTCTTTCAAGAACCTCTTTTTGATGCTCCAAATCAACTATCTTTCTGTTCATTTCCTGCTTTGTTTTTTCAACACTTGTTTCTGATTGCTGCTCGGCAATCTGCAAAACCTCCAATAAACTAAAAATAGGCTTTGAAACATCGTCATCAACTCCCGACTGCGGGAAATAACCCTGGCTATTGTTCTGCTGCGGCAAACTAGTGCTGTTGGTCGTTTGATTCCCGATGTTTGAATTTCTCAAAGTCGGAATAAATATCATATTCTCGTTAGCATTGCCATTAATTTTCTGCGGCACAAATCCCGCCGCACCATTTGAGCTATTCTGTACGGATACCCCCGCATATCTCTGTCCCATGCCTAATCCGTTTGAGTCAACTGGTGTGGGTAATCCTCCATATCCCATCCCTACGCGTGATCTATTTGCATTGTTTTGCACGGATATTCTCACGCTCCCTTGATCTAACCGCAATCCGTTTGTACTGTTTTGCGAGGGTAGTTCTATACTATTTTGTTGCTGTATCAAAAAATTACCGACACAGACTTCTCCTCGGTTTTGTCTTTTCGGAGCGGGCCAAACTACGGTATTTATCATTCCCTCACTGAAGCGCCTTTTCATAACGGGAAGGAATACCTGATTTCCCTCCGCATTGATATTATTCTGAGGCACCAAATTCGTCATCCCGCACATATTCCCTGCGACAAGAAATCCGATAATCACAACTGATGATTTTCTCATACTCTCTTCCTTCATCTTCAACTTCAGATAACCTTTTATCCAAACATTGATTATCTCTCCAAATAATATAAATTTTATTAAAATTAAGTGCAAAGAAAATTTTGGAAACAATTTTATCCGATCGCGCTGCAAACTTATGAGTTCAAAAATTCAAATATACAACTATCACTCTCAACCGCTTGATTATGACGTGCAAATGGATAATAATTTGCTGGTAAAACAGAATTTATCAAAAATTTCAGGAGGATTTTTGGAGAAAATAAATTTGAAAGCTCAATCCGAGGAAGATTGCGATGTGATTTCGGCACTGCTGCAGGATTCCATTTCGAAAGTCAGCGGGTGCAGTTATATCGAAGATTTGAAATGCTTTCGCGTGATTTTGAATCGGTTTTGTTGGGAACACTCGCACAAATTTGAGGAGGAGCAGTGCTATCATCGAGTACATTCAGGTTTATATATACACAATGCGAAAACTATCCACGTAAACGATAATTTTCGAAAAAAAACGCACCATTTTTATAACCTTCTCGCCATGCATGCCAACGGGAACGAAATAAATCTGATTTTTTCCGATCATCGCCACATTTATATAACGGTAGACGGGATTTTAGTGTATTTGAAGGACCTCCACGAGCATTACCCTACTCTCTCCCGCCCTGAACATAATTTTGTTTGATTTTTTTTGCGTCGGACAAAAGTTGTTAATAAAATTTTAATGAATACGTGCTAATCTGTTGTTTAATAATACGATTAACATACGGAGGAATTTATGAACAGATTTGTGGGATTGTCACTTATATGCTTAATGTTTTTGTCTGCTCGGGCCGAGTCGGATCAGGGGGATTCGGAATTCAGAGGAAGCAGCTGGTCGATCCAATTGTCTCAGAAAAACGGGGAGCCGATCAAGGTAAAATCCGAACAAAAGGAGTGCGACAAAACGGGAGTGATCCTGCACCGCCGAAGCGAGGGAACTATCGAAAACGGCAAATATAAGTCGATTAGTGAACAAGACCTTATTGGAGAGGAGGCCGCGGCATCGAAAAATCGGATCAGCAGAGACGGAAGGAATTTCGGAAAGACACACAAAAAAGATGTATTCAGAATGGGGCATCGCCGTCCTTTCGGGATTTTCAGTCTCGAAAATCCTGATTTCAAGAACAGGAAAGATGTACCGCAAATGAGGCAGCACCCGCGCGGGATTTTTGATTTCAGGCATGGAGAAGACATGCCGCAGATGAAGCAACATCCTCGCCGCTATGGGAAGAATCTACGCAAGGACTTCAGAAAAAATTTCAGGAAACCGTTCAAAGAGAGCTCCAGCGAGGATTTCGAGAAGCAAGTTGAGGAGAATTTCGGCGGACATGAGCCAATGGCAGAACATCAATTCGCGCGGAGAGGTCACCGTCATCCAATGTTCGCGGGACAGATGTTCGACAGACGAAAGCATCAGCACCACCCGATATTCGCGAGGCAGGCGGAAGATCGGATCTCCGATCAGGCGCCCGGCAATTCCGCTCAGATGGCCAGCAATATGGAGGACAGGCTGAAAAATCGTTCGAGGGTTTCGTTTTACAGACCCGTTGAAAAATTGTTCGAGAAACTTTTCGGAATCAAAAAGCAAAATGACAAAAAGATCTCTGATCTCGACAGACAAAATCAATCTGAAACAGAAGAAGCTTGGAAAGACATGCAGGAGTTCGAGAACGACTTTTTCGACGAAGAGTATTTCGACGCAGAGGAATGATATCGTCGAAAAAATCATACGACGAATGAAAATCTGCCTATTCGGTCTGCAAGCTTCTGTTTTTGGGCGATAACTCGTTGCTGTCGCCCTTCTTTTTGTTGACTATATCGTGTTTTTTATTTATTTTTTAGATGACTGTGATGGTTAATTAGTATGAATTTTAAGGACACGATTTTTCTTCCGCGTACGGATTTTCAGATGAAGGGCAATCTTTCGGTGAGAGAGCCTGAAATTTTAAAAAGATGGGAAAATATTTATGAGCAATCCCGGCAGCTGGCCAAAGGAAGCGAAGAGTATTTGCTGCACGATGGTCCTCCTTTCGCAAACGGAAAGCCTCATGCTGGACATGCACTGAATAAGTGTATCAAGGACGTGATTTGCCGTTTCAAAAGGATGCAGGGTTTAGACGTTAACTACATTCCGGGATGGGACTGCCACGGGCTGCCAATCGAGTGGAAAATCGAAGAAAAATTGAAGGAAAAATCGCAAAAAAGGACAGATATTTCGATTGCGGAATTTCGTACCATGTGCCAGAAATTCGCGGAAAAATGGATTCAAGTTCAAATGGACGGATTCAAGCGGCTGGGTGTTTGCGGAGATTGGAAACATCCGTATCTGACAATGAATCCGAAGTCTGAAGCGACAGTTATTCGGCAGATCGGGAAATTTATTCTGGATGGCTCACTGTATCGCGGAGAAAAGCCGGTATTTTGGTCAGTGGTTGAAAAAACTGCGCTTGCAGACGCTGAAATAGATTACATCGACAAAAAGTCCGCGAGCATTTATGTCGCGTTTAAAGTGAAAAGTACGGATTTGGATTTTCTGCGCGACGCTTACTGCGTGATTTGGACAACGACTCCTTGGACGATTCCGGCAAACCGCGCAATTTCTTATTCTGAAAAAATTCGTTATTGTTTGCTGCAAACCGAATCGAAAAAAATCGTAATTGCGAAAGATTTGGTTGAAAATTTCATCGCGACAACGAAGATTTCCGCAGAGGTTTTGCAGGAATTCGACGGTGAGTTGCTGAAAAACACAGTTTGTTCTCACCCATTCGCTGGGCAAGGGTATGATTTTGATGTTCCGCTGATCCACGGAGATCATGTTGAGGTCGATGCTGGAACGGGTTTGGTGCACACTGCTCCTGGACATGGTTTGGACGACTTTAATGTCTGCAAAAAATACGGAATTGCCGTTCCGCAGACGGTAAACGACTCAGGAATTTATTACGACAACGTACCGATGTTTGCGGGCAAGCATATTTTCAAGATCGAAAAGGAAATGCTCGAAAGATTGGACGAGGTCGGTGCTTTGCTCTTCCAGACCACCATAGTTCACAGCTATCCTCACTCTTGGAGATCAAAAGCTCCGTTGATTTTCCGAACGACTCCGCAGTGGTTCATCAGCATGGATAAGACGGGTCTGCGCAAAAAAGCTCTGCAGGAAATTGAAAAGACAAGATGGATTCCGAAACAGGGATACAATCGCATAAAATCTTTCGTGGAGAATCGTGGCGATTGGTGTGTATCGAGGCAGCGGGTTTGGGGTGTTCCAATTCCTTTGTTCGTAAGTAAAAAAACGGGCGAGGTTTTGAAAGACGCCAGCGTGATCGAGCGGGTTGCTCAGGTTTTCGAAAAGGAAGGTTCGAATTCTTGGTTTATTCGTCCGGCGCAGTATTTTCTCGGTGAAAAATACAATGCTGAAGATTTCGAACAGAATTTTGATACGCTTGATGTTTGGTTCGAAAGTTCGTCGACTTACGCTTATGTTTTCAGAAATGATGACAGCGCACGCCAGTCGGATCTTTACATTGAAGGATCAGATCAACACCGCGGATGGTTCCAGCATTCGTTATTGAATTCCTGCGGAACTTTCGGAAATGCTCCGTTCAAAACCGTCATGACTCACGGATTTACCGTTGACGAGCAAGGCCGCAAGATGTCGAAATCCATCGGAAATACGATCGATTTGGAAGACATCGTCAACAAATATGGCGCAGATATTTTCCGTATGTGGGTTTCGTGCAGCGACTTCACTCAAGATTTGAAGATCGGCAAGAATATCTTGAAGCAGCTGGAAGATGTTTACCGCAAAATGCGCAACACTTTGCGCTATATGCTGGGGGCTCTGTCGGATTATGATGCGAAAAATGAAGTTGTTGAATATTCCGAGCTTCCTATGTTGGAAAAATGGGCGCTGCATCGCATAACGGAAATTCACGATCAGTTATTCGAATGCATCGAAAATTACGATCTGAATAAATACTTCAACACGATTTATAATTTCTGCGCGAATGATTTGTCATCATTCCTTTTTGATATTCGAAAAGATTGTCTCTATTGTGATGACCGCAACGATGCAAAAAGAAAAGCGTATCGCATGGTGATTTACACTTTGTTCGAGTATGTGATTCGGTGGATCGCGCCGATCATGGTTTTTACGGCGGAAGATGCGTGGACTGCATTCAACAAAGAAAATTCCAGCATTCATTTAACGCAATACTTGATTCCGGTCGCCAATTGGAAGAATTTTGAAGTTGCAGCGAATATCGAGAAAATAAAATCCGTGCGTCGAGTTGTAAATACCGCTTTGGAGATAGCTAGAAAAGATAAATTGATCGGTTCCAGCTTGCAGGCGAAAGTGACTTTGTTCGCTCCAAACGAGGTTTTATATACGAAAGATTCCGAATTTTGGGAAGAAATCACAATTGTTTCTCAGTTTGAAATTTCAAGCGGAGAAGCTCCGGAAAATGCTTTTGTATCGGAGGAACTTCCTCAGGTGAAAGTCGCGGTTTCACTCGCTGACGGAGAAAAGTGCGAGAGATGTTGGAAAGTTACCGAAGTTGATGAGAATAAGGTTTGCAATCGATGCCGAAAGGTTTTGAAAAACATCGCTTAGTTGCGTTTTTGTTTCTCTTTGTCTTGCTGAGTGATCAGCTCTCGAAGTTGTTTGTTGTCAAGAGCTTGCACGTCGGAGAATCGATAAATGTGTTTTCGTTTTTCAATGTTGTGAGAGTGCAAAACAGAGGTGTTACTTTCGGACTTCTCAGCGGAACTTTGCAGCCGGTTGTTCTTGTGGTTTTATCGCTCGTTGTCGTTTGGTTTTTAGCGGATTACGCACGGAAAAACGAAAATTATCGACTTCCTGTCAGCCTAATTATCGGCGGCGCGGTGGGAAATATCATCGATCGAGTTATACACCAGTCCGTGATAGATTTTTTGGATTTTCACCTGGGGATCTACCATTGGCCGGCATTTAATATTGCGGACAGTGCCATCGTAATCGGAGTTTTTGTGTTATTATTTATGTCGTATTCGGAAGGAAAAAGTGGGTGAGTGTTTTTTCATTGATTCCGTTGTTCTCGGGTTTTAATTTAGGAGGAAAAATGGGTAAGTATTTCTTGATATTTTCGCTGTTAATGGTTTCCGCGTGTAATAGTCTCGAAAACCGAGGGGTCGATTTTGAAGATGCAAAGAACAGTCCGTTGCTGATTCCTCCCTGCGCAGATGGTACCGCGAGCAAGTAGGGCGGCAAATGAATGAAACGGCAAACCGATAAAATGGCGAATAGATAAAATGCTTAAAAAATTTCTTTGTCTGATTTTTTTCTTTTTCATCGGAGAAATTTCCGCGGAGGTTTATCGAGGAGTGGAGAGCAGGAAATTATCGAACGGTATTTCGGTGATCTTTTTGGAAACAAACAAATCTGACAATATCTTCGTAACGTTATGTTTATCTGCCGGACGTTCCGATGATGCGGAAAAGTCGGGAAAGGCTGAATTAATCGGAAACATTTTCAAACAAAAACTCGAAAAAGAAATGAATAAAAATTCTCAAGGATACAATGTTGAGATGACTTCGTTCATCGGGCAGGAACAATCCTTGTTTTCATTTTACGGAAAACGAATCGATCTTCCGTTTCACATTAAATGCATATCTCGGAACTTTTACAGTTTAGAAATCTCGGACGAAGAACTTACAAAAGAAAAGGAAAAAATCGAGAATAAATTCAATCAATGGCTGATGCTGGATAAAAACAAATTGCGAAGAGAGGCTTTGCGATCTTTATATTGGCACGATGGTTTCGGAAAACCTTTTTTCGTCGAAGAATTGAATTCAATTTCCGTCGATGATCTAGAACAATTTCGCGAAAAAAATTACACGAATAACCGCATCACTTTGATCATTTCCGGATACATCAAAAACAAAGACGAAATTGCGAAAATAATTGAAGAAAATTTTTCTAACAACAGAAAATCCGAAATAAAAAGACTGAAAGAACCTGCCCATCACGACGCGACCGTAAGTTTTGAGATGACGAGTTCTCAGGTAAAATTTCCGTATGTCGAAATTTACTGGCGGCTTCCGAATTATCGCGGAGAAAAATCAGTTTATGACGATGCAGAATCCTTCAGAACGGCTTCTCCGCTCGCCTTGGAAATATTTTTCATCTACTTAAAAACCGAGCTTGAAAAATCTCTGGTAAATGAATTAAAAATTGCGTCGAGCGTGACTTTCGATTACTCCTTTTGGAATTACGCTGAAGGAAATTTAAGAATTTCCGTCGCGTTGAACGAAAGTAAATATTCCAAAGAAACCGAGTTTGCAATTTTAAGCGAAATAAAAAAAGCAGCATATGAAATTAATGAACAGAAATTAGTTGCCGCGAGAAAAGAGCTGCAAAAATCCGCCAATGTTTTTAATTACCTCGTGGATGTAATCGATACAATGAATTGGTTATCAGAAAAAATCGGCGTCGGATATGATTACGAATTTTTGAAAGAGTACGGAAATTCAATCAAGAATTTTAAACTTGAAACCGCACGGAAAGACATCGTAAAATTCTTTAAGAAGGAGCCGGAAGTAATTTCAGTTTTAAATCCAGAGGGGGAAAAATAATGTTATATAATCACATCGTTTTAACAGATTTAATCAGGCGCAGAAGTCGGTTTGATTTTTTCAAGGAATTGACGCAGCTGGATTGTTACAACATCGTGAAACATTCTGAAGATCTGTCCGTGCTGAGTGATGCCAGATTTAAAAGTTGGAGCAGTTTAAAAAATTTCGTAATTCTGGGAACGGGAGGCTCGAGTCTGGGTGGGCAAGCTATTCATTCGATAGCGAATTCCGACGAAAAAAACATAAAATTCGTAAACAACCTCGACCCAAGCAGCTTGGAAAAGTTGCTGAGCAAAATTAATTTGGATAACACAGGATTTTTGGTCATTTCGAAATCAGGAGAAACTTTGGAGACGATTTGCCAGTTGTTGATCATAATGGATTTCGCGAGGCATTCTCATCATTTCAGAGACAGATTTCTGATCGTTACGGAAGACAAAGATTCCACCTTGCGACAGATTGCAAATCAAAATAAATTTTTGTGTTTTGATCATCCGAACACGATTGGCGGACGCTATTCCGTGTTTTCTTTAGTGGGAATGATTCCTGCTATTTTGTGCGGATTAGACCCGCGCGCGATCCGTACGGGGGGGCGTCGTGTATTGGATAACTTTGGAAATTCCACTTACAAAATTCAGGAGGGGGCGGATTTTGTTTTCAAAAATTTTGAGAAGGGTATTTTCAATCACGTCTCGTTTATATATTCCGAAAAATTAATAAATTTCGGGTATTGGCTGGCTCAATTATACGCTGAAAGTTCGGGAAAAGACGGCAAAGGAATCACTCCGTTAACCGCGATCGGATCAATCGATCAACACAGCCAGCTGCAGCTTTACCTGGACGGTCCGTGCGACAAATGTTTCACGTTTTTTTATGAAAAGCAGGAAGCTGGTTTAACTTTGGATAACATGGACCTTCCTCAGAAATTCGAATATCTGAAGCAAAAAAGAGTTTCGGAAATTTTCGCCAGCCAATGTGAAGCTACCCAAAAGGTTTTGTTGGAAAACGGTTTCAATGTGAGGAGAATTGAGGTTCCTCCCGTTTCTGCGGATAACCTCGGAGCTTTGTTCATGCACTTCATGCTGGAGGTCGCCTGTGTTTGCAAACTGATGGAAGTCGATCCGTTCAATCAGCCTGCCGTTGAGCGAGGAAAAATCATAACAAAAGAATTGTTAAGTCAGGAGTGATTTTGTGAAAATTTCTTTTGATAAAATGCAGGGTCTCGGAAACGATTTTGTGTTCGTCGAGGAAGCACAATTGTCTGAGAATCTCAGCGAAGAAAATATAAAATTTCTTTGCAACCGCAAGTTCGGAATTGGTTGCGACACTCTCGTAATTTATCGAAGAAAAAAGAATGAAGTCGCGTCGAAATTTTTCAATAGCGACGGAAGCGAAGCGGAAATTTGCGTAAACGCGTCTCGATGTTTGGCTTTGCTGATGAAGAAAAATTTCGGAATTTTCGAGTTGGATTTGAAAACGAAATCCAAAAATTACAAAACAAAAATTGTTGATGAAAAAATTTTCGTAAATGTCGGACGTCCATCTTTTTCTCATGAGGATTTGGGAATTTCTGGTTCGAAAATTTCTGGAAAGAATATCGATATCGACGATTTACTTAATCATTTGGATTTAAATCGCGACGAAATTTCGTATATCGATCGAGCTTGCGCGATTTCGGTCGGCAATCCTCACCTGATTTTATTTTTGAAAAAATTCATTCCGCAAAAAATTAAGCAAAAAGTCGGAGAAAAGCTCGAAAAATTTTCATTATTCAAAAATAGAATCAATGTTTCTTTCGCAAAAATCATAAACGAGTTGGAAATTCAATTGGAAGTGTTCGAGCGCGGAGTTGGATTTACTTTGGCATGCGGAAGCGGAGCGAGCGCTGCGGCATTTGCGGCGCATAAATTAAAGTTGTTGGGAGATAAAATCCGAGTAAAACAGCCCGGCGGTGACCTGGAAATTTTCATAAAACCAGACAACTCGATAATCCAAAAAGGTTCGGCGAATTATGTTTTCGAAGGAAAAATTTTGCTTGGTTCCGATGGTGTTGATTCGTTCGACGAAGATGTAATTTCCGAAAAAAAATCCGCGGGGGAATCAAAAGAACAATCTGAAGAAAAACCCGAAGACGGTCCAAAAGAAAAATTAAAAAAAGCAGCCGAAAAGCTTCCGGAAAAAATTCCCGATGGAAAATTAAAAATCTACACTGACGGGGCTTGCTCGGGAAATCCCGGTCCGGGCGGATGGGGCGCAATAATTATCGGCAACGATGGTGAATTCGAATTATGCGGAGGAGAAGCTGATACGACCAATAATCGAATGGAACTTCTCGGTCCGATTGGCGCGCTGAAAAAAATTTCGGAAGCAAGAGGGACTGAATCAGCGGAAATCGAAATTTTCACCGACAGCTCCTACGTAAAAAACGGCATCACAAACTGGATCGAAAATTGGGAGAAAAATAACTGGAAAACGTCGAGCAAAGCCCCCGTGAAAAATAAAGAACTTTGGATCGAATTGCGCGATCAAGTTACGCGTCACAAAGTGACTTGGCGTTGGGTGAAAGGACACAGCGGGGATCTTTACAACGAACGCGTGGATGAGCTGGCGAGAAGCAAATGCAGCAAAAAATAAACATGCTGGGATTTAAAATTTCTCATTTGAAAAAAGTTTTTGTTGAGAACGGATTTTCGGAATTGGATGCGAAAAAAGTTTTCCCGTGGATCCACAAAAAACTCGCGAAAAATTTTGATGAAATGAGCGACGTATCTCTGGCGACTCGCGAAAAATTGAAGGAGAAATTTTCGTTATCGCGGGGAAAATGTGTAACGTTATTATCATCGAAAGACGGAACGAAAAAAGCACTGTTGGAATTCTCCGACGGCAATCGAATCGAGACGGTTTTTATTCCCGATGAAAAACGAAACACCATTTGCGTATCGTCTCAAGTCGGCTGCGCGATGGGCTGTAAATTCTGCCATACGGGAACTCAGGGGTTTGTTCGAAATTTAACATCTTCCGAAATTATGGCACAGGTAATTTTTTGGAAAGATCAATTTCCGATTTCGAACATCGTTTTCATGGGCATGGGCGAGCCTCTTTTGAATTCCGAAAATCTTTTTGAATCTCTCTCGATTTTGTTGGACAAAAAAACTCATAATTTTTCGCGAAACAAAATCACGGTTTCGACTTGCGGAATTATCGAAGATCAGCTGCACGAACTCGCGAAATTCGGAGTAAAATTGGCGGTATCTCTGCATGCTCCGAATGACGAAATTCGCAGCTCGCTGATGCCGATCAATCGCAAATACAACATAGAAAAAATTTTGGAAGCGACAAAAAAATACAGAGACGAAAGCAACACCGAAAAAATCACTTTCGAATATTTGCTCCTGAATAATGTCAACGATTCCGCGGAAAACGCTAAACAGCTGATCAAGATTTTGCGAAATTTTCCCGCTAAGGTGAATCTGATCGTTTACAATGATTGGCCCGATTCGATTTTCAAAGGAACGCGAAGGGAAGATGCGAATTCTTTTTCAATGAATTTAATCAAGCACGGGCTGCGCGCTGTCATCCGAAAATCTCGCGGCGATGATATTTTCGCGGCCTGCGGTCAACTGAAAAGTGCAGAAAAAAATCAGCAGAAGCGAGATTGAATTTTTCCCGACCAGTTCCGCTAATTATCCGCGGGCGGAGTTTCGTTAAATAACAAGAAATTAGCCATTCATCGATCATTTGCATCAGATTT
>JAGABS010000073.1 GCA_017614525.1 Alphaproteobacteria bacterium | reverse complement strand
TCTGACACCTGAGCGTTTCGCAGATTTGTCGCCTCTATCAGCATTACATCGACAATTTCCGTAATGTAATGATGAATCAAATCAATGCTCACCATGTCCGTATATTCAGTCAGAGAGAGATTAGTGTTTTTGTACGCTGCTAACACGTTAATCAACTTATACAGAGGTAATTTTACGCAGTTAATAAAAGCCATCTCTTCTGGAGTTAGCTTCTCATCTTCTACGGCTTTTCTGGTGATCTCCTGCAGCGTTTGTCGTACTTTAGACTCAAGTCCCGATGCAGCAATTCTCTTGTCTACAGGATTGACGTTCAAGCACTTGTCGCTTTCGTCGCAACTGTAAACTTTCACCTCTCCGCCATCGAATAATCCCTTTATCAGATCATCGCTATCAGCTCTGCTCGGAAAGGTTCTGACTTGTCGATTTTTCCCTGATCCTTTGGTAGATACTATCGTTCCCGTAATCGTCATACACAACTGTGCAAGATCTTTGTCTCCAAACAAATATTTGTTCTTTTTCAGGACTTCCCAGGCTACATTAAAGTCGTCGACCAATATGTCTTTGTATTCTACTTGGCTGTTTTTCTTGAGCATGGTCTCCTGATATGCTTTCTCCGAGCCACAATCGTGTCTTGCTGCTGCCCAGTCTTTTAATGCTCCTGAACTCGATCCCAAAGAAGTACATATATGTTTGCTGGCTATTTTATGCTTTGGCATCAATCCTCCCACCAAAGTAGTTGCTATTTCGCAGGAATTGATGTTTGATCGGGTTATTTCCAGCATCTTGTTAAACAAATGGGTAATAGTATTGTCCACAGATGGTGCCATTGTTTGCATTGCTAGCTTAAATGTGTAGCCTACAGCATTTGCTCCTATAGCTTTCAAAGCGTCTATTAATTCTTTACGAGAAACAAAAGAAAATCCGCCATTGAATAAGCTGATTCCGCCGCAACCTGCAGATATACTGGGCATTTGCAAATTCACAGGTTGAAAATTTCTGCTTCGGTTTTTTATAGCGATTCCACCGCCGCTGTAATATCCTCCTGACTGATCTTGAAACGCTCCGGGAGTTGTAACATTAGTACTTGAGCCTATTTTATTAAAGAATTTTTCCAGATCACTTCCAATTCCGCCGAAAACATCTCCAAACTGGAAAAATATCAGAAATAATAAGCATGATTTTTTAGGCATCTTCTTCTCCCGCTAAAGCCATAATTCTCTCTTCCATCTCTTGAATTGAAATCATTCCGTTCGCAATCGGAATAACGTGCCCTGTTTTCGGATTTACCGCAAAAAGCGAAGGATAACTGCTTACTCCCCAAATTTCAGCTAATCCGTTATCCTGTACACTCCTCTCGAACATCGGCAATTTCTCGCCAAATTCACTGATAGCTAGCACTTCCCAGTTGTATTTGTCGCTGAACATTTTTACAATCGGCGCAAATGCTTCACAATACGGACACTCTTTCTTGAAGAAGAAAAATAAGCCATATTCTTGTGATAATTGCTTAATTTTCTGTATCTTTTTCTTACGTTGTTCTGCTACATATATCCTGTTTGCTTGCGGAAACATCGGAACATTTTGCGTCGCATCTAGTTCGATATTTTTGTATACATTTTTCATCCAAACCTCAGAGAATTTTTCGGCTTTCTCGGTCATATCTTTTTGCATCATCTGGTAACGCGCAACATTTTCGGATGTCGGATGCAATACGGCTTTTGCTTTAGCATCTTCAAGTTCTGCTTGATATTGCTTCAACTCTTCTGTTGACGCGTATTTCTTTTCTTTAATCTCTTTTTCCTCAGGAATTTCTTTCTCATCTTCCTGCTTTGGGTCTTCATACCAAAACCATCCGCGCTCGTGATCGTCCCAAAAGGAAACCTCTGCAAAACAATTACTACCCAAAATCATCAGTCCGAAAATAATTATTTTTTTCACTTATTATCTCCTTTCATTGACGAAGTCATATGTTTCAAATTTTCCTTCAAATACACAGATTCCCTCTCCGCTCCAGTATTGTCTTTCAATTGTTCCTTTACCTGTTTTTTCACCTGTTCTCGAATGTGTTCCAGCTCCATCCCCTTTGCAAAATGTTCTTCAGGAGGTTTTTTAAATTTGTCCATAACATCATCAACTATTTCGGACAAATCTAACTTCGAAAAATCAATCCTGCTCAATTCGTCGGCAGTAAATCCTCGACAGTTCGGATGCTCGGGACTTCCGAAATTCTGCCCTAACTGAGGTTTTCCTTGTTCTTGCAGTAATTTTGCAAATTTAGACCCGAAACAACAAAAAACCGTTTTCTTTCTTATACAGGTCTTTGTTATCGATTCACGTTCAACGCAATAAGTTCCGACTAATACACATTTCTTTTCTCCTCTCAATTGAGCCAGTTCTTTCTCCTCAGGACTACACTTGGTTAATCCCAAGCTGACACCCCAGCCTTTTCCTTTTTCATCTTTTGCACTTCCGCAGGTACAACAATCAGAGATTCCGAAACAATGCCTGACGCAACCTTTGGGATTTCCTTTGAAAATCTCGACATTTTGCCCATTATTAATCTCTTTCATATCTTTTCTTGCCGCTTCCAAAATCGAGAGATATCCCATTGCTTGAGCCATATCTTTATCAGATTCGTATGAGCTGTCGATACAATCCCCCCCTAAACAAAATGCGTTTTTTCCTGAAAACTTGTATTTCTTCGAGCCGATTCTGTCTTTACACCTAAATTTCCAACGCCAGCGAATACACTTGCCTTTTGGTGACCTTTGCAGACACTCGGGATCGGGTTCTCGCGAACATCCTCTCGCCTTCAGCATTTTGCAGGTGTCTTTACAATTAAGTCGGCAAGCGTAGGTTATCGTATCACCCCAGGAATCATATACTCTCATTCCTTTCCAATATCTGTTACTTGGAGGATCTGGCTTCCTCTTATGATATCGACACAAACCTTGCTTCATCAGCTCTTCGCAATGTCTGACAGTACCATCCTCAACAAAGTAATGTTGCCTTTTGTCGTTTACTATTCGGTGATGGAGATGGGCTGTACCTAATCTTCCCCAGTTATAAAATCTATCCTCTGTACCACTCAATAACTCTCGAAGAATATCTGGCGAGCCAACGACAAATTTAAGCAAAGGATCTGTCATTACGCACCGCCCAGGATGTTGCCACGGATGCTCGTTTTGCAATATTGTTTTTTTCATAATGATAGGAACACCATTAGCTAAATAATGTTCGTAGATATCTGCACCGTTTTCGGTTTTCCCTGTAAATTGAATATTCCATACGCCATCTTCTCGAAATGCTTCAGGTTTTTCATACGGTATTGTTACTACGACTCTGAAAGTTCCGTGGTTACAGGTACTTCCCCCTGTTGATATATACGGCGGTCTGTCGAGATCAACATGTCGTTTTTTCTCGCGACGGCCTGTAACATAATATTCCTCATCAGGACAATCTTCGCATGTTTCGATCGTTTCTCCGTCTTTGCTTTCAATTATCTCTTCTGCCTCTTCCAAAGCTGTTTTCTGATCTTTTAAAACATTCTCTGAGCGAACGATTATCGGGTCAGTATCGTCCACAATATAGATTTTTCGAGTATTGTGAATTTCTTCCAAATCTTTACCGTATTCATGATTTTTGAGATGCTCGCGAGATTTTTGCAATTCATCTGTATCAATAGTAATCTCCCCTTGAAATTGTGGAATATTCGTTTGATCTTTTCCCGACTTGATATTATCATCAACACCTTGAGTCATACTTGCAGCATGCCACGCTCCTTCACTGAAAGATGAGTCCATCGATGCATCAGTTTCTAAAAAAATCATTGCGGAAAACACGATCAGAAACTTTTTCACTTAGCCTCCGAAAGTTTTTCGTGAGCGTAGTCCAAACTGACATTGCCTGATAATCTGCTGACCTCTCTGTTTTCCTTCACCAATATGAAGGTCGGAACTTGTTTGATGTTGTATTTTTCGAACGACTTCGGGTCGATATTAATACTTAAACCGTCGGGGCTGATTTCCAAAATTTTTTTTCGCATTTCCGAAAAAGAATTTTTGTAGATTCCTCTCATCACCAAGGTTGCGTTGTATTTTTGCGCTTGATTGTTTAACTCGATTAGCGAGGCTTTCGGCATTGAAAATGATACGAATACAAAAATACCGCTGTCGGGATTTTTAACGTCGATATTCTCTATTTGAGACGAGCAATTTTTGCAGCTCTTTCCCGTCTCAGGCAGTTTCTTTGTAAGAAATTCCACGTTTTTCGCTACCTCACGAAACTTCTCGGAATCCATCTGATTTACCATCTTTTCAGCAAAAGCTTCTCCTTCCTCTGACGGCTGCTTGTTTAACATCTCTTTCGCGAATTTCTTACCTTCTTCAGAATGCTGTTTGTTCAACATCTCTTTTGCGGATTTCTTATCTTTTTCAGAGAGCTGTTTCTCTAGCATTTCCTGTGCGAAGGCTTTGCCCTCCTTCGACATCGATTGAAAATCCTCAGCGAAAGATTCTTTCGCAAATAACAGCGAAAATATCAGAACATACAGCAATTTCTCTTTCTCCATATCAGATAACCGAAATCTTCTCCTGAATAAGGTTTCTCCTTACCTCCTTCCCAAGTCACACTGCTTCTTCCGAGAGGACGGCAACCACCCTTCCCCGTCGTCGGTACAGGAAAAATCATTTGTTGTTTATATTGAGTTTTTTTAATCACGGGGGCATAAACCGTTTTGTGGCACAGAACTTCAGGACTGCTTCCCGATGTAATCTGTGCTAAATTTTCTCGATGCAATTTAGCGAGCATGCGCGACACCAAAAGCAGAGACGCTTGCACTCCTCCGATGTGATATGGGACATGTCCCGTAAAAGGATACATACTACCCTGACAGCCCGAACACCAGAACATCGAATCAAGCGGAAATCCCGACGTTGCTTTCACCGCGTCTACAGCGCACGCCGCTTGAGCTATCGGATTGGCGAACAATACAGCTTCAGGATTAAGAACAAAAGCTGTTTCGTCGTCGTTCCACATAGGGTCGAACTCTGTGATATAAGCCACGTCAAAAGTACTTCTCTCCATGCATACGAAATCTGTTAGAAGTTCCAGCCAATACATGACTGGATAAATATAATAGTGAACTTGGTAAAAACTGTGTCTTGAGTTTGAGGTTGTTTCTCCTGCGTAAACATCGCCGTGTCCTCTGATGGAGTTCGGACCGATCTTAACACCTCCCATACTAACCAAGCAGAATTTGACTCTTGTTACATCGATTAACCGAACTGGCTCCCAAAAGGAAATTGGGATCCCGATTCTTCTCATTATCGGAGGCGGTGCAGTACACTCGCATATAATTTGCCGTGGATTCGGTGTATCTTCGTTATTCGGCGAAACTCTCAATCCTCCAATGGTAATTGGAAACAAACAGCTCCAGCAAATATCCGTAATCGGATTCGCGAACTTCCCGACGCATTTACTTTGCACTCCGTTATCAGCCTGAACACTTCCGAAAATTGCAAGAATCAGCAGAAACTTTTTCATTCCGCCACCTCTTCCCGAATCGTCAGAACTTTTTCCCATGGATTCTGAAAAACTATTGCTGGGACGTGTTCGATTCCCAATTTTTTGGTCAGAAATCCATGTTGATCGAAGAAAATTTGCCGATTCAACTTCTCTTGCAAATCAAAGGGCGATCCTTTCACCAACACAATTTTTGCAAAATCATGTCTGAATATTTTTCGATCTTCTACTTTCTTCAACGCCCAGCTGACTTGCTTGCCACTGTTTCCATTGATAAACAACATTGGTGACATTTTCACCTGGTCTAGTGGATTAAATTGCTCCCCTGCCCTCGCAAAGATTTTTCCGTTATGATCTGATAAATCTCGTGTCGCCGTAATTGTCGGGTCGAACTTGTATTCCTTTTCCTTTTCGGTCTCAGTGATTCCTTGAACGGCAGGAGGATGGGTTATGTTTTCTTTTATTTTTTCCTGTACTTTGTTCTGAGCAATTTTCAGCTCTCCCGTTTGATTCATTTTCTGCAATTTACTCATCATGTGATGCAGGAAATCTTCTTCCGCAACTTCGAAAGTCTCGCCAAAAACTCCCAAGTCCTGAGCATTAGCAGCTAATAAAACACACTGGCTAAGAAGAAAGAAAACCAATTTCATTTAAACTTCACCAACCCTATCGCCTTGCTTTCAATATCTGATTCAGGAATTAATCCGAACTCATGATATCTGCAATCGAAACTCTGCGGATGGGTACCAGCCATAAATCGATACCCCTTTGGCACAACCTTATGTTTAGTTGGAGTGAACCGTGGATCATTTTGAATCGGTCCGATCTTCTTTCCGCCAACATAGATTTCATTGTCGATAATTTCTATTTTATCGCCAGGCTCTCCGACAACGTACTTCAAAAAAGTAAACCCGTGAAATTTAAATACGCAAATATCTCCTTTCTTCGGCTTTACTCGCAAAAGTTGGAGGTTGATTCGGTAAGGAATGGAATCCGTGTTTGCGATCATAATCCGCACATTGAGTTTTAATGCGAGAAATACGGCATATACCCCGAGAAGCCATAACATTACTGTCTTGCCGTTGATGCCCCACCAAAACTTAAAATTGCACAACCAATTGATCAGATAATTTCTCATGCTGCTTTTCTCCGCCTCTGCATATCCAACACTCGTTCCACAGCCTCAGAAATTTCCATTCCCTGTTTGCGAAGCTCCTGAACTGCTGCGTAATCCTCTGGTTTTGTCGAAAACAACAAACTACTGAACGGGTCTAACAACAACTTTCCGACAGCATACCCGTCAGCTCCATTAATCAGAACTTCCGCGTACTTCCCCTGCTCTGTTTTCACGGAAGTAATAACCGATTCTTTGTACTCGTCCAGCAGGATTCGCTTGCTGTTCTTCAGTTGAGCAATTGATTCCTCTTTCTGCGACAAGAAGCAGTTCCAGTCGGAATTGTCCCACGCCGCCTGAGCTCCCGCACAAGAATAGAAATCATTTACGCTCTGAGTTCCGACAACAAGTGATCCTCTGTATTTTCTCAATCTCCTGGCTAAAGTTTCTATGAAGACCTCACTTTGCTTGGCGCGCAGCATATCCCAAGCTTCATCAAATACGATGTTAAACGGCGTTTTTCTGTCTCCTAAAAACATCTTGTTCGTGATATTGATTACCATCATTTGTACAACAACCGCTTGAAGCTCTTTCTTTTCCTTCAGCTCTTCAAGCTCGATAACAATGAGGTGATTATCAAGATTGACATTAGCTTCGCCGTTGAAATATTTTCCGTAAACCCCGTTTGATGTATATGGATATAACATTTGTCCCAAGTCATTCGCTTGAGCATCATCTAGAGACAGCAAATAATTCGCGATATCTGTAATTGTTGTTCTGTTCAGATATTTTTTGAAAGCCTCGTTTGTCGCTTGCTCCAGCAAAGCAGCACCTTTGTCGTCTACTCCGTTGATAGGTGCTGACATCATTTGGATCACAGATTTCAGCATCGCGAGAGTATCTTCGATTGCTTCGGGATTGTTGATATCAATTGATGAAAACGGATTTAAGCAAATATCCGTACTTGAACTGAATTCCAAAAACTGTCCGCCCAGCATGTAGCAAGTTTTTTCGAAAGATCTCCCGACATCCAAAACGAAAACTCTACCTCCAAGCCCAATTGTCGAAGACATTAGTTCTTGCATAAATACGGATTTTCCTGCTCCTGATCTGCCGACTACGGTTACGTTATAATTTCCCGCTTTGTTGTCGAAGGGACAGAACTTAATCAGTTGACCTTTTCTCCCTCCGAACAGCATTGCAGGTGTCGGGGTTCCTTTCCACTCTCCCTGCATCGGAACGAGATTTGCGGATTCTGTTGAAATCGTTGTTCTGAGTTTTTTGAACTCCTTTAAAACGTCAATCGTATCTTTATTCCAAGACAACGGCAGCACTGTAAGTAAGGAATGCAGATGCGTTGCATAGTTTGATTCCACACTAAACAACATTGAGGAAAATGTTGTCCGCAAAGTTTGCTCTGCCCCTGACATTTCATTCTTTCGGCTAAACAGAACTACGTTGAATTGCGTCTTAACTAATCGCTCGCCTTTTCTCAAATTATTTTGTGCAAAGTCCAACTCGGCATATTCTCTTTCGATATCAGGAATATATTTCCCGACAGGTGAACGCATTTGGCTCTTAACCAAACTTGCTTTTGCTGAGATCTTCGTTACGTCATTTGCCTGTTTTTGAATATAAACCCCATAATGCATCAGAAACGGACAAGGAAATTGTCGGCTGTCTCTGAACATATCTCCGACTAAATCCGCCATCTGAAACAATGTCCATTCAGGAGGATAATTCGACACAGTAAATGTCTTAATTTCGGTCTCTCCCCTCCTTAGTAAATCTTCTTCTAACTCTAGTCCCGTACCACAATTGATTACTTGTTCATTGATTGGATCGAACTTGTTCCATCTTTTTCGGGAAGAATCCGTATTTGAAAAATCTACATTGAAAATTCTGTCTAAAAAACGGAGCAAATCCGTTGCATTGATTGCTCGGCTCCCCACTCCTACAACATTTAATGTTGCAATAATTTGTTTTTTTATTTCTTTCGCTTGTTTCAGTGATAATTTCAAAGAAGATTTCAGATCAATACACACACCCATATAGCAACGAAAATCTCGCAAAACATATGGATATAAATGAGACTTGATCGCCAACTGACTCAGATGTCGCGCCCGACGACGTGCCAAAGTTTGCATTACAGGAATGGAATCATCCCGTGTATGAATGTATTCATCGAGAATCCCCCCAATATTTTTGTCGGCGTATAAAATTGTTTGAATCGAACTTTCCTCAGGAAGAATTTGCGTGAAAATATTGCTCAATTCCTTTTGCATACTCTCACTGTTGCCGACTAAGGGCATTGTCTCCAGCACAAAGCCTATTTGCTTTTCAGAGATGAATAATCCTGTTTCGTCGTCATACCATTTGTACGGCAGAAAATCTGACAAATGATAGACCTTTTCTATCTCACTTAGACTTCTTTCTTTCGGAGTTAAAACCCTTGAGAAAATACTATCGATTTTTTTCCCGATATCTTCCAGCATTATTTCACCTTCCACTCAGCAGGTTTCGCGATTAAATACAAATGATGCGCGACATGAAGATTTCTCGATGCGTCTTCGTAGGTCATCATGTACATTCTTCTGATATCTTCGACTCCCCTCGAAATCTCTCCGTCTTTGAAAGATTTAAGTTTAGTTGACCCCTCACCTGTAATCACCAAATCTTCTTCGTCTTCCTTGATTAATCCCTTGTCTGTCATTCGTGATATTTGATGAATCGACGCCTGAGGATAGGCTCTGACAACATCTCCTTCAAACTCTTCGTCCCAGGTTGAACAACCTGTTAGAGCTATTAGCAATATTCCTGCAATTTTAATACTGTTTCGCATAAAACTTCCTCCTTACTTTTTTCATGTTAACTGTCGATGCTTTCACTGATTCCGTGAAGACAATCGTAACTTTTCGTCCTCCGTCTATTTTGATGACAGGCTGCATTTGCTCCGCTCTCTTAATGTAGAAATCCGCGTATTTTTCCATTGCGTTGCCAATTCCCTTTGATGCCCCCATCTCCAACATTTTCGCTCCTGTTTTCGGTGAAAATTGAGCTAATCCTGAATTCGGTTCAAATGTTACTGCTGATGAATTATTTGTTGTAATAGCCTCCGCAGCTCCCGACAAGAACCCCGCAACAGCTGCATTTCTGGCGACAGCCCCTGCCCTATCAAACACTTTTCCTCTTATTTCTGAGTCTCCGTTTTCTCCTGCAACATATCCTTTGATTGGAATGTCTATTCCTATCCCTTTTGCTTTGTCGATTTTCGTAAGTCTTTCCAAGCGAATCTCGACACTTTCAGAGGATAAATGACCGCTGGCTGCACCAATGACAACTGCATCTTTCAACAAACCTTTCACCTTGTTTGGAAGGTTGCCCGTGTCGGTAATTCTCAACAAAACAGGCTTTGGGTTGGATGATGACGATATTCCCGCACTAACCGTCGCCGAACCTAATAAAACCCCTCTCGCATAAGTTCCCGCAAAGATGAAATTTTCATCTAAATCGTGTTCTTTTGGGACAGAAAAATTGAAAGTCTTAATACCGTTTTTCAGAATCTCGGAATTATTTGCGTGCTTCTGAACAAATGACGTCGGTAATTTCTCTGCACCAATAATTCCACGCTGTTCTGAAAAATTCCGAAACTTCTCAATCGGATTTTTTAGCTCCAAAGCAGGACTTTCCGAATTTCCTGAAATGTAGGGATTTTCTTGTTTATATTTTTCGTATTCGGGAACGCTTTGGGATGGAATCGTGTCGGCTTTGTCTTCCTCATATTCCTGTTGATCGTCAAAAGCGCGCAAGTGTCTCCCCAAACCGATTACTAACTTTTGGACTGAATCCAATTGTTTTTGCAATCTATCATTCTGATCCTGTAGTTTTTTGTTATCTTTGCGGATGTCTTCGATCTCGTTCGTACTTTTCTCTATCCACAAATCCTTATCGGAGAGTCCGTCTACACCGTTTTTGATTTCTTTTTTGTAATATCGTCCTAACTGCGTTGTACTTTCAGCACTCCCCTGAAAAAACACCATCGCCACAAAAAAAAGAGCTATTCCACCCCCGATGTACCCGAACTTTTTAATTTGTTCTTTTTTAACTGAATGCTTCATGTCAGTGCCTCAATACGTAAAGTGAAACGTTGGAGTTCGGACTAATTTCCAAGCTCGACAACGAAAGGCTAATGTCTCCTTTTCGAGAAAACATTCTCTCGTCCAGCCGAGATACTCTGCTTAATTTGGTCGTAACTTTATACTTAAGCGCAATATATCCGTCTATCGAGTAAGCTTCCTCCAAACTGGCTGTCAAATGAGCATAATTACGATCTGATGCTTTGACCCCAATTTCAGGAAAATCTTTCGGAAGATTGATAAATTTTTTCATCACCTCGCAGATAGTTTCTTCATAGTCATTTCCCGACGTTCCTTCATCCTGCGACGGTAAATCAATCTGCTGATATTCCTCCTTTTTCGCAATCAACTCGATTGTATTAGCTTCGCCGTCGATAACATCCAAAACCAAATCTTGCGTCTTTCCCGACAATGTCGTTACACTGCAACTAATTGGGCTATACCCGTTCTTTTCCGTCGGACGAAGCAAAACTTCTCCCGTAGTTTGATTTCTTTCCAAATGAAATGCTTCATTAATACCTGTCAGGCTGATTATGTAATCATTTTTTACCTTGATACGATTCAGATTTTGATACGAAATTGTTGCGTGAATGATTTCGTCTGTCATTTCGAATTGTTCTGCATTTACGCTGAAACAGACCAGCAGAATTACTCCTAATATTTCAGTCTTCATCTTTTTCTCCTATTCTCTTGATCTTCTGAAAGAACAATCTTCCCTGATAAGTCTTTAACTGTACTTCATAGGTTTCTTGGCTTGATTTAATCATTTTAGAACCAATATATCTGTTCAAAAATCCCTCTGCTCGCACTATGTTTTGATCGGGATATACGGTTAGTTCTTTAATTTCAAAATTTGTTGATGCGTCGTTCTTTTTGAGCTTTTGAATATCTCTTTCAAATTTATCTCTCAAATAGTTACAAGCCGATGTGTCCGCATATCTCATTAGAATTTCAGTATTGTAAGGTAATGTTGATTGATTCACATCCAAGGACAAATGCAAAAAATACGCAGCCATTTCTTCCAGATATTCAGGAGAAAATCGGTTGCCCTCTATCCAAAACTCTCTTCTAACTTCTGGTGGGAGAACTATTATTCTCTCCTTCCTGAAAAACAAGCTCAGCGATAAAATCACCAACAGAATCAGCAAAATCCCACTCAATCCCAGCAGGATGTTCCGTTGATACTCATAGTTGGTCATTCTTTTAGTTGCGTAACTATATTTCATTGTGTCCTCACTTAATCCAGAGTCTAACATGAGACGGAGGCAGACCTTTATTTACCAACCTCTCAGCTGTCGGAAGATGCCAATATAAAATTGAACGAACCTTACTCTTTCCGAATTTTTTCTTGAAAACTTTGAACCCGACCGAAGCGATAATTGAGAAAACTATGCCTAAACCAATGTGTCCCGTAATCATTCCCACAGCAAACGGACAAAGACACACTATGACCTGATCCACCGACCAAAACAAAAATCGAGCGGGTTTATCGATATGATTCAAAATCACATGGTTGTTAATCTTGTCAGGCATAGTTTTCTCCTCCAGTAGTTACATGATTTGAAGAATTTGATCTGCAATAGCGAGAACAGCCGCCTGCCCGTCTCCAACAAAAGATTTAGCTGCATACAGAAACCCTGTTCCTGCTAATCCCGATATACCCATTCGATAGTTGTTCGCAAACAAGCAAATTCCGCTTCCAAACAATCCACCAGCAATAATCGCTGGCATCCAATCATTCATGATTTCCACAAATGTTTTGGTCGCAGCTTTAATCTGATCATGCGTTACCTGACAATATGTCGGCTCTACTAATACTAGTGTTAGGATGAATAACATCAATCCTAAATATAGATATCTTTTGTTATTGATATGACATTTTACTTTTTTCTTGGATTTCATTTTTTCCCTCCTTCGTTAATCGAATAACTACAAAATCCATAGAAAATTGTTATGAAAAACTTTAAAAAATTCATACCCGTAAAAACTACTTACGTATACGTAATTTCTACGTAGTTTATACGTAATTACAAAAGAATTTCATTTAAATTCAATAAGTTATTCATCTTATCTTTTTTTAGAAAAAACGTTCAAAATTAACCCAAATTACGTAAGAATTACGTAGAGTTTTTTTAATCTACCTAATCAAACCGCTCACTCTTTTTGTTTTTAAATATCGCTCTATCAGTTTTTTGATATGTTAGTGCAACATATAAAATACATATTTGACAAATCCGATACATATATGTTACATTATTAATAGGAGCTAAAATGAATGATTTGATTGAAATAATTGTATATGCGACGGAATCAGGAAAATTTCCGTTTTATGAGTGGCTGGAGGATTTGGATAAACGCGTAATGGCTAAGGTTTCCAAGAGGCTGTTGAGGCTTTCGATGGGAAATTTCGGTGATTGCAAAAACTTAGGAAACGAGTTGTTTGAGTTAAGGTTTTCGGAAGGAATTAGGATTTAT
>JAGABS010000009.1 GCA_017614525.1 Alphaproteobacteria bacterium | reverse complement strand
CTCGAAAATAATTTATGAGGCTTTATCGCCACGAATATGTACAAATCTCCTGCGCGGCCGCCTCTGATTCCTGCTTCGCCTTCTCCCGAAAGCCTGATTTTTGCGCCGTTTTCAATTCCTGCGGGGATCGAAACTTTGATTTTTCTCGCCTGGCTGACGCGTCCTGCGCCGCGGCACTTTTTGCAGGAATTTTCGATGATGTGCCCCGTTCCGTTACATGCTGAGCATGTTCTTTCGACCGAGAAGAATCCTTGAGCGAATCTCATGCGCCCCGTTCCGCGACACGATGGGCAGGTTTTTGGCTTGACCCCGCCTTCAGAGCCCGTACCTTTGCAGTCTTCACATTTCACATTTGTACGCATGTTGAGTTCGATGTCTTTGCCCTTGAAAGCTTCTTCCAAAGTGATGGTCGCGTCGTAGCGCAGATCGTTTCCGCGCATTTCAGCTCTTCCCGCGCGAGCTGCGCCGCCCATAGCTCCTCCGAAGAAATCCTCGAAGATGTCTGAAAATCCTGAGGCGTCGCCGCTGAAATCAAATCCGAATCCATTTGAGAATCCGCCGAATCCACCTCCGGCTCCCGGATTAAATCCGCCTCCGCTGGCCGCGTTTTTGTAAGCATCATGCCCGTAACGATCGTAAGCTGCTTTTTTCTGCGGATCTTTCAGAGTTTCGTAAGCCTCGTTCACTTCTTTGAACTTTTCTTCAGCTTTTTTATCTCCCTTGTTGCGATCAGGGTGATATTTCATCGCCAATTTTCGATAGGCTTTTTTGATTTCGTCTTCAGATGCGTTTTTGGATAGGCCCAAAGTTTGATAGTAATCCATTTCAATTCCTCAGCAAATTCTTTGATAGAAAAAAGGCGCATGCACAAACACACGCCTTTCAAAAAACAGGAGATTATTTTCCTTCGTCTTTCACTTCGTAGTCAGCGTCGACAACGTTGTCATCTTTCGGAGATTCCGAACTCGACTGAGCACCAGCTGCTCCCGCCGCATCTGCTCCGGGTTGTTGTGCCTGCTGAGCCGCTTTGTAAATCAGCTCACCGGCTTTCATCATAACCTGCATCAACTTGTCAGAAGCCTGCTTGATCTCTTCGATGTTTTCGCTCTCCAAAACTTTCTGGACATTTTCGGATTCCGTTTTGATCTCGTTTTTCAAATCCTCGGAAATCTTATCACCGTTCTCGGACAGCATTTTGTTAGCTCCGTTGATCATTTCCTGAGCAGCGTTGCGCTGTTGGATCAAATCACGACGCTTCTTGTCTTCATCAGCATGAGCTTCCGCATCTTTTACCATTTGATTGATTTCATCATCGCTCAATCCGCCAGATGCTTTGATGCTAATGGACTGCTCTTTGTTCGTCGCTTTGTCTTTCGCCGAAACATGAACAATCCCGTTGGCATCTATATCAAATGTAACTTCGATCTGCGGTACTCCGCGCGGTGCCGGAGGTATGTCCTGCAAATCGAACTGTCCGAGAAGCTTGTTGTTTGCTGCGATCTCTCTTTCACCCTGGAAGACTCTGATCGTAACACCACTTTGATTATCCTGCGCCGTCGAGAAAATCTGGCTCTTTTTCGTCGGAATGGTCGTATTTCTGTCGATCAACCGAGTAAACACTCCGCCGAGAGTCTCAATTCCGAGGGACAACGGAGTAACATCGAGCAACAAAACGTCTTTTACGTCGCCCTTTAACACTCCCCCCTGAATCGCGGCTCCCACGGCCACGACTTCGTCCGGGTTAACTCCCTTGTGCGGCTCTTTTCCGAAGAATTCCTTCACGCACTCAACGACTTTCGGCATACGAGTCATACCACCGACCAAAACGACTTCGTTGATGTCCTTCGCCGACACCCCTGCGTCCTGCAGCGCTTTGCGGCACGGCTCGAGGGTCTTCTTGATGATATCGTCGACCAAAGACTCCAACTTCGCCCTTGTTAATTTTACGGTCAAGTGCTTTGGACCTGTCGCATCCGCCGTAATGAACGGAAGGTTGATGTCGGTCTCCATCGCGCTGGAAAGCTCGATCTTTGCTTTTTCCGCGGCTTCCTTTAATCTCTGGAGAGCCATGCTGTCGTTTCTCAAATCGATGTTGTTGTCTCGCTTGAACTCTTCCGCCAAGAAATCAATAATTCTCTTATCGAAGTCTTCACCGCCGAGGAATGTATCTCCGTTGGTCGCTTTGACCTCGAACACTCCGTCGCCGATCTCAAGAATGGACACGTCGAAAGTTCCACCTCCGAGGTCGTATACTGCGATCATTCCTGAGCTCTTCTTATCCAAACCGTAAGCCAAAGCTGCAGCCGTTGGCTCGTTGATGATTCTCAAGACGTCCAAACCCGCGATCTTTCCGGCGTCTCTGGTCGCCTGTCTCTGAGCGTCGTTGAAATAAGCCGGAACGGTAATAACGGCTTCCGTAACTTTTTCTCCCAAGAAGTTTTCAGCAGCTTCTTTCATTTTCTGAAGGGTAAAAGCGCTGATCTGGCTCGGGCTGTATTTTTTTCCGCGAGAAGAAACCCAAGCGTCTCCGTTATCCGCCGACACGATTTCGTAAGCCGGATGATATTTCTTCAAATATTCGTCGCTTGCTCTTCTTCCGATTAATCTCTTAATTGCATAAAATGTGTTTTTAAAGTTAGTAACAGCCTGGCGCTTCGCAGCCTGTCCGACCAGCTTCTCTCCGCTGTCGGTAAAAGCCACCACAGACGGCGTGGTTCTGACTCCCTCCGTGTTCTCAATAACACGCGGGTTCGCACCATCCATAATCGCGACACATGAGTTGGTTGTTCCTAAATCAATACCAATAACTTTAGACATAATAATCCCCTTTCATAAGGCAAATTGTAACCGTGAAACCCAAAAGGCGTCTCACAACAAAAACAGACCGAACCCTACCATAGGCATCCGAATCCGGCACGCGACATCATCGCCACATACGCTGTTATATATAGTCCTTTTCGTCCAAAATGTCAAGAATTTTACAAATTTTTTTCAGAAACAAAATCGGAAACCTATTCAGAAACCTAAAACGAAGACGCGCGGACAAATTAAATACGAAAAGCGCCCGCAGCGGGCGCTTTGTGACACGTTCCCCTTTTCTGAGTCAGTTATTGAATCTTAATCGGACTCAACAGAATTAGAATCTGAATCCGAATAATATTTTTCTATCTCACCAATAGAAGACTTCAGATTGCGTTTCCTTTCTCTAAGTTTTTGATCTTCTGCTTGAATTTCTTTCACAAATTCTCTCAACTTTTCATCATTTAATCCGGTTTTATTTTTATAGAGAAGAAGGTAACGCATAGTTGGACCCCAAATAGATTCATTTGTTGCCTCGAGTTTTCTTTTGAATAGATTTAAAACTTCCGCCGGAATATCTTTGAGCTTATCATTACCTGATATACTCAATTTTTCTAATTTCTTTAAATTTACGATTTCCGAAGGCAGAGTCTTAAGCCAGGTAGATCTCAAATCTAAACAAACAAGATTCTCTAATTTCCAAATCTCCTCAGGAAGACTTTTTAACCCGTTACCTTCTAAAATCAGTGTTTCCAAATTTCTTAGGTTTCCGATTTCCGGAGGCAGAGTCTCAAACTCACCGTAAGACAGATCCAAATAAACGAGATTCTCTAATTTTCCGATTTCTTCAGGAAGACTTACTAACCCGTTACCTTCTAAAATCAGTGTTTCCAAATTTCTTAGGTTTCCGATTTCCGGGGGCAGAGTCTCAAGATCGAACCTTCCAGTAAGTGCTAACCACTTTAAATTGATCAAGTTACCTATCTCAGGTGAAAGCTCCGTTATTGAATCAGTTCCATCTGAGTCGTTACGAAGATTCAGGTGCTCCAGCTTCTCAAGCTCAAATATTTCTTTTGGAATATCCCATATATCGGTATTACCGATATCTAAATACCGAAGCTCTTTGCAATTTTTTATGCTTTCCGGCAGGTATTCAATATACGCGTTATGAAGATCCAAGTAAGTCAAATTCTTACAGTTGCCTATCTCATCCGGCAGTTGTTGCAGTTTGTAACTATTATGAAGATCCAAGTAAGTCAGATTCTTACAGCTGCCTATTTCGGAAGGAAGAGTTTCTATATTACTGGATGATACCGATATCCTTTGTAAGGTAGAAGAACTACTTGAGATTAATTGCCCCCATTTCGATGTCATATCTTCAACGCTTTCCCAGTCCACTTCTCCTGATACTTTTAATTCTGTTAATGCAGGAAAACTCAAAGATTCGAACGAAATATTCAGCAGATCAGAGCTATTTATTGTCAACTTTGTTAAGTTCGAAAACTCCCCTCCTAACAATAAAAAAGCACGAGCATTTTTTTCATTTATCTCTTGAATTGTTGAGCGTTGATCTAACAATACGTCACGAAACATTTCTATTTCCTGATCCTTCTGTGATATTTTCTGTTCAGCCTGAGATACTTGTTGAATCAATTGATTTGTTCGCTGCAAATTGAGCGACATCTGTTGCTGATACCAATTTACCATTTCTTGGGAATCCGTTAGCATTTGCCGGTACCAATTTACCGTTTTTTGGAAATCCGTTAGCATTGATTTATACAGATTTGTCTGCATAGAATCAAACAAAACCGAACCTGTTCCATTAAAACTTGAATCGTTTGCTGCAGACGCATTTCTTGGTTTTACATTACGGCTGCTTTCTCCGGCATCTCCCGAAAACTGAACATAATTCCTTTTGCGATTCTCTCCGGAATTTCCATCCGGATTGTTCGGCATCATTCCAAACGCAGTTGCTGACGCGAACAACATATTCGCGATAATTAAAGCTTTTTTCATATTCTTATCCTCCATTTTTAAGCTTCAATTATCTATATAATGGCTTTTTTTTCATTTCCAAGGATAGACGAAAAATATTTTTGATCTTTTTGAAAAACTGAAATAGCCGTCTAAACTAGCTCCCCCGCATCAAAAATTCGCCAAGTTTGTAAACAAATAAAAAGAAAGCATGAGCAAAAAAGCGCCCGTGAGGGGAGGGGCGCTACTTACTACAGATCAGTAAAAAAACAAATCTACGAGCAGGTACTCTCCACATCGGAGCTACAACTCTTTGTCTCGGAGCTACAATCTTTCCCCTTAAAATCATCTGACATGCTGCTATCAGCGAGCTATCACCATTAGCTTCCGCCCTGGCTCTAGCTTCCGCTCTTCTGGCTCTGATATCTGCCCGTCTCATTACCTCATCTGCTGATATAATATGTTCCTCTTCAGATTTGTACATACTAAAAACGGATTTCAATGCATCTTCATAATCAGATCCCGCCCTGGCTCTTCTGACTCTGCGGTATTCGGCAGTAGCTTGCGACTGAGCCGTTGCGGCATAGTACATTCTGGAAACCGATCTCAGTATGTTTTCATAACCAGCTTCCGCCCCGACTCTTCTGCCTTTGCGCTCTTCAGATTTGTATATACCAGAAACCGATTTTAAAGCGCCCTCATAATTAGCTTCCGCTTCTGCCCTTCTGGCTCTGCGAATATTTTCAGGAAATTGAGCTTCCGCCTCATCATACATCCTGAAAGCCGCTTCTATTGCAGATTCACAATCATCGCTTGCATATTTTCTTTTGTACTTACGATCTGCTGCCTTCCTTATTTTATCCGGCAACCTCATATTAATGGAAATTGCACCTTTTTCTTTCAATTTCTCGACAGCCCTTGTCAGATTGTGTTGCTCCGCAATCGCGAGAGGAGACCTTTTATAAGCAACAGGCTCGTCTTTGATATTAGAAAAATAATCTCTTCCCCATTCATATTCCGTGTCGAAAAAAGTACCGTTAACATCTGCCCCATGATCTATTAACCAAATTGTCGTATCT
>JAGABS010000072.1 GCA_017614525.1 Alphaproteobacteria bacterium | reverse complement strand
CGAAAGGAAGCTTGCCCGAACCTGAAAAAGTTGCAGAAGTATCACTGAAAACGTTACTTTCAAATCTAACAGGTCAAGTGATAGATGTAAGAAAAAGCAACATTATAAGTTAGGAAATTTCCCGTCGAATTTCTGAGTAAACTAAGAACTGAAAAACACGGCAGTAGAAAGAAGCGATTCAATCACCCAATCCTATCGTTATCTGTCACCTTTATCGTTCTTTTTCCTTTGTTAAACGTAAAATCGGAAGGCCGAGCGAGGTCCATCTGACTGAAGTCATATTATCAACCTTCATAAGTACGGGAATGAAATTAAACAAAAAATACCTTTCGGTAATTTGCGAATACATGAACTTTCTTTTTATTTTTACAAACGGAATTATTCCGAATAATTTGTACTGCCTTGTTATTACGTCTCTTTCTTTTGATACAAAACTGTTATCGAGACGCATCTTTATGATATCCGGGAAGAAATCCGTCATAGAGGCGTATCTCCAGAAGTCATTTTCGAACGGTCCTCCGGCAATCCACGGCTTATTTCCTCCAGCGTAGTGAATTATAAACGGATTCTCCAGCGCTTCCCGAGAGTCTTTTGAAAAAGTTCGCATTTCACTGAGTTGGAATGGAATCACGCAGTATTTTTGGTGTAATTTTTGGTATTTGTAGCTGTCTGCGAATACGATATTCAGCAGATCTTGATCTCCGTATCTGAGTTTTTGACCACTCTGCAGGACACCGAAACAAGTCGAAGTTATTTTTTCTTCTCTCCATTTTTTGCAGTCAATTAAGAGAAGTCCCGCCTGAAAGTATTTATGATTTTCATCTATGTTCAGACGGATATTATCTTTCCCGTCAGAATGAGAAATACCTTCAACCGCCCCGATAACATGCCCTCCCAAATCCTCATTGAACAGCTCGGAAATGTCTTCTCTGAACACAACATCCACGTCTGTGTATATGACTCTGTTTATGTCGGCATTTATGTTCGGAAACAGGATTTTGGAAAAAGTGTCGCTTGTTATGTACCCGATGCCCACGCCGAGATCCGATATCCCTTTTCCCTCTACGGATATGTACTCAATTTTTGCATTTTCAAACTTTTCCAAAAGCAAATTAATTCGATCAACAGTCGTTTTATTAAGGTTCGTATGCAGCACAAAAAAATGTACCTTGGATTTTGTGTTGCTCATAATCGAAGCGATAGTCACCGCCGCGAACGGAGCCCATTCATCGTTGGTTGATAAACAAACATTAACCGTGCTGTTATTTTTTTGCGGCGTCATTTGCTGCCTACCTCTGAGTAATTTTCATTGCGGGAATGCAGCCGAACAAGTAATAAAATCTGCGTTTGCCCTCTGTTTTTACAGTCATCAGCGGAACGACATTAAACAGATAATAAGTCACTGTATTTTTTCGTTTCGCGTCCTTTTTCATCTGTTTTAATTCGCCGACAAACGGTGTTTTTTTCGCATACCTCCAAAATAAATCATCCAAAAACATGCTGCAGTTCCAAGGTTTTTTCGGACCGTTATAATGGATAATTTTAGCTTCTTTCTGAGGATATTTATATTTTCGCAGAACATCAAGCAAAGCATTAAACTGCCACGGCAGCTCTTTAATTTTTCCCTGCAGCACGAAATTCATGATGTCTTGATCGGCCCACTTGATTTTTTCCTTATATTGACGCGTTTTTTCCATCAATAGATTGCCGATATTATCCTTTCGGCATTTTTCGCAATTAAAAACCATTACTCCGCCGTTTACGTAGAAGTACGGATTATCCAATTTTAAATTGGACACTATTTCGTAAAACAAAGGAAACCGATCCCAATATTCTTTCGGATGATTTACCGCCCCTATGTAGCAACCGTCGAGAGGCATATTGTACAGCTCCGCGATATCTCCCTGTACTATGGTATCAACGTCCAAATATACGGCCTTTTTCAGATCGGGAACAACATCGGGAATTATGTAGCGAAAGTAAGTATCGATCGTAATGTAGCCGGATATCGGGGGAATCATGCCCGAAAAATCATCCGGGTCAACAGGGATGTATTCTACGGAAAAATTCGAATACCTTTGTTTTAAGTCATCCAACTTCGCTTTGTTTGTCCTGGAAATCGGCAGCGTCCGCCGCTCCAGAATATAAAACTTAACCTGCGACCGCGTATTTTCCAGAATCGAGACCATGCTCACCGCGGCAGGGGCAAACATGTCATTGGGAACTATAAAAAAAACAGGTATTTCCATGGTTATTCGTCCTTTGTTGTCGGAGCGCCGAAGGTTCCCCTGGGTTTTTGCAGAGAGTTTAGCAGATACCATTCCACGGTTTTCTCGATTCCCGATTCGAAAGTCTCTTCGGGTTTCCAGCCAAGTTCCGAGGAGAGCTTCGTCGAATCTATCGCGTAGCGTCTGTCATGTCCGGGACGGTCTTTTACAAAGGTTATAAGCTCCCTGTAACTTTTCCCGCAAGCGCGCGGATGTTTCGCGTCGAGGATTTCACAGATCTTAGTCGCAATTGCGATATTGTTGCGCTCGTTGTTTCCCCCGACGTTGTAAGTTTCCCCGCTTCTTCCCTTGTGGAATACAAGATTCACGGCTCTGCAGTGGTCCGTGACATACAGCCAATCACGGATGTTTTGACCGTCTCCGTATATCGGAATAGGTTTTTCGCTGAGTGCCGTACGAATTACCGTTGGCATCAATTTTTCCTGATGCTGTTTCGGTCCGTAATTGTTGGAGCAATTCGTCGTAACGACATCAACTCCGTATGTGTGAAAATACGACCGCACCAACATGTCCGAACTCGCTTTGCTGGCGGAGTAAGGACTGTTCGGAGCGTACGGCGTGGTTTCCGTAAAATATCCGTCTTTCCCGAGAGAACCGTAAACTTCATCCGTTGAAATGTGATGAAATCTTCCCGAGCCGTACTTTCTGAAATTTTCAAGCAGAGTGAAAGTACCCAAAACATTTGTTTCAACAAATGCCCGCGGATTTTTGATTGAGTTATCCACGTGACTTTCCGCCGCGAAGTGTATCACATCCGTTATTTTGTAATCAGCAAATATCCGACTGACAAGCTCATCGTCGCAAATATCCCCTTTCACAAAAGCGTAATTTCGCAGAGAATCACATTCCTTCAAATTATCCAAATTTCCGGCATAAGTCAGCTTATCGAGGTTCACCACATGATACTGCGGGTATTTTTTGCAAAAATATTCCAGAAAATTCGCTCCGATAAATCCCGCTCCACCGGTTACCAGCACTGTTTTATGCACTTCGCTTCCTTTCATACAACACACGTTCCAGATATAACTTATAATTGCCTTGACCTTTGTATGATGAGACCAATTTCTCAAACTGCAGAACGGAAATGAATCCTCTGTTTAATGCGATTTCTTCAATGCACGAGATTTTCAACCCCTGCCTTTTTTCCGCCATTTGAACGAACAGCGCGGCATCGATGAGGCTGTCCGGCGTTCCCGCATCCAGCCATGCCGTACCTCTGACCATGCGGAAGGCTTTCAGTCTTCCTTCCTTGAGATATTCCAAATTCAAATCAGTGATCTCAAGTTCTCCCCGCGCCGAAGGATTTAACCTCTGCGCTTTATCAATTGCATCATTTTTATAAAAATACAAACCGGTCACGGCAAGATTTGATTTAGGAAGCTTTGGTTTTTCCTCTAAGGATGTGACCAACCCGTCTTCTTCAATCTGAGCTACACCGAATCTTTGCGGATCAGGAACATGATAAGTACAAATGACGGCTCCCGGATTGTCGCTGACCGTTGAGGTAAATCCCCCTATTTGATCTCCCATGTAAAAGATGTTGTCTCCCAAAATGAGGCAGACGTCATCCCGACCGACAAATTCCCTGCCTAAAATCAGAGCTTCAGCTATGCCGTTCGGAGCGTCCTGCACTTTATACGCAAGATTGATCCCCATCTGCGAACCATCACCAAGAAGCCTCTGAATATTCGGAATGTCCTTAGCTGTCGAAATTATCAAAATATCTTTTATTCCGAACAGCATCAAAGTTGATAGAGGGTAATAAATCATTGGCTTGTCGTAAACCGGCAGCAGCTGCTTAGACAACACAGATGTCAACGGATACAGCCGAGTTCCCGCTCCACCTGCCAGCAAAATCCCCTTATACATTAACTATATCAGCCTCTTTATTCCATTCAATTACTGAATCAGCACCTCATTTTATCGAGACCAATCCTTACACCCGAGTAGTATACAACAAATCAGACATATATATCCATTTTTTTTTATCGTTTCTTCGTTTTGTTAGAGCTTTGCTCAATTTCGCAAACAAATTCTGGTTCCAAAAAAATTATGTTTACTTTTTCTTAACAATTTCTGAACTACCATGGATTCGAGTAGGAGTGTTTGTGTGATGAATCAGTTCTTTTTGAGGGACGATCCGAAGTTGTTCGAGGAGAAATTCGCGGATGAGGAAAGCGACAGGTTTATTTGGCTGATTTCCGCCGATAAAATTTTCTCCAGCAAGATTAAGGATTTTACGAATTTCGCTCGGCTGTATCACATAGAATACATGATTTATAAATCGTTTCTGTATGACCGGACCAAGACGGCGGAAAGCTCTGTCTGTGCGAAGGAAGTGCATATATACATGCCGCCGGGAAGTCATTGCGCGATGCTGGAGGGGCGAATGGCAAAGTCGGTGATCATTCCTCAAATTACAATACATAAGGTCAGAAATGTCAGCGGAAAACTTTCTACCTTTGAGAAAAAAGAATTCAAACAGTGCGTAATCAATTCTTTCGGGCTGAGAGACAGTACGATCGGGTTTTCGTTCAGGTATGCATCGCTGAATGATTCCTACACGAAATTTAAGGCGGACGGTTCGCAGGAGGGAAGCGCGGCTGTCCAGATTGATTTGGTTAAGTGGGAGGTAAAATCATCTTGAAGAAAATTGCTGTTTTACCGATATTTGATCGCCTTGTTGATGAAAAGATCGAGGAGTCTTTCGAGTCTGAAGCCAAACGTTACATCTCGCTGGAAGAGCTGAAATTGTCTATATCCGAGGATTTAACGAGACTTTTAAATACGAAAGTATCTCCGTTTTGGGTGGATTATGCGAAAACAATGATGATTCCGTTTTCTTACGGCATAAATTCTACCGCGCCGAGTTCCGCCGAAACGGTTTTTGAAATTCAGGATTTGGAAAGCCGGGTAAGACACGTAATTGCGGAGTTTGAGCCTCGCCTGACCAATGTGCAGGTGCATATTCTCAGTCTGGGAGTCGATCCCGGCAAAGCCTGTCTGCAAATTGATGCGGCCGTCGCGGACGGAGACAAAAGGATTCCGCTGTCCTTCCCTATTGTTATGGAGACTTCATGATAAGATCTGAAATAGATACGCTGTCTGAATATTATCGGCATGAATTGGCTTATTTGCGCTCATCGGGAGAAGACTTCGCGAAACATTTTCCCAAGATCGCGCGCCGACTGGATCTGTCCCACGAGGAATCGTCCGACCCGCATGTGGAAAGATTGATCGAAAGTTTCGCTTTTCTCACGGGAAAGCTGCAAAAGCAAATAGACGATCAATATCCTGAGATAGCAAATGCGTTGTTGGGGGTGATATACAAACCGCTGATCTTGCCGATTCCGTCTTCGGTTATGGTGAATTTTGACATAGATCTTTCGCGAGCAAAAAAAAATGTCGGAATGGTTGTTCCTCGGCATTCGGTTTTGAGGGCGACCAGTCACGACGGAACTATCTGCACTTTTCGAACGACTCACGACATGAAAATTTGGCCGATTGAGTTAAAACAGGCGGAAATAGTTTCGAAAGAGAGTCTGGAGAAGTATTATACGAAGGCTTCAACTTTCTTGAAACTGCATTTCAGCTGCGCGGAAGAAGGAATTTCTCCCGACAAGTTGCGATTCTATATTTTGGCGGATGCTTTGCTGCGCGGGAGGATTTTTGCGGGAATTTTTTCCTCCGAAGAACCTGTAATTTTAGAGCAGTCGGGTGTTTATAAAAATTTGGATAAAATTTCACCTGTAGGGTTGGAAGATGACGAAGCTTTGCTGATCTATCCCGACAATGTCAACAAGGGCTTTCGGTATTTGCAGGAATATTTCGCTTTCCCCGACAAGTTTTACGGATTTGATGTTCCGATCAATGAGAATTTATCCGAAAATTTCACCTTGTATATTCCGATCGGGACGGAAATTCAAATGAAAATATCCAAAAGAGATTTTTCCTTGTCGACCGTGCCGGCAGTGAATTTATTTTCCAGAATTACTGAACCGCTGCGGCTGGATTACAAGCAGGTTGAATATCAATTAGTGCCGGACTATCGGCTTTACAAAAGCCATGAGATTTATACCATCGAAAAAATGGTGGAAATTGAGCCCGTCACTAACGATGAAATCGAAATTCCGGAATTCTATTCCTGCAACCATTTTTCGTCCGAATCAAAGTTAGGTATGGCGTGGATCGCGAGAAGAAAAGAGTCTATGCTGAAAAATTCCATGGGAGACGATATCTATGTTTCGTTCGTGGACGAAAATTTCAATCCGCAGCAGCCGATAGACAGAGTTTTCTATGCTTACACTCTCTGCACGAATCGGCACGCAGCCGAGGATATCCCCGTGAAAGGTCAGCTGCAGGCGGAAATTTCTCTTCCGGTAAAGCAAATTTATTGCGCGAACCGCCCGACTCTCCAAAAAAATTCAATGAAAAACGGAGCTGTCCTCTGGAAATTGATTTCGCTTGTTTCGCTGAATTCCCTGTCTTTTTCTAATCACGGAATAGTAAAATTAAAAGAGATTTTGCGGCTGTTTTCGGATATGACCAATTCATCTTTGGAACGGGAAATCGATTCAATTCTTGAAATTACGAGCAATATCGGAGCAAAAAGAGTCGCGCGCCAGTCTTGGTACGGATTCGTGAACGGAACGAATATCGAGATCAATTTTGATGATAACCTTTATAACAAAGGACTTCCGCTGAGCATGGTCATCAGCAAATTTTTATCTTGTTACACCACTATTAACACTTTTGCGGATGTTTGCGTTAAGTCGCAGAGCGGAATGTTGAGAAAATGGGAAACGCAGTTCGGAAGCAAAAATTATCTTTGAGGGTGGAATGTTAATGTTAAAAAATGAAACATTAAGGCAGATAAAAAAATGGCAAATACGGCTCGGAAGCAAAAATTGTCCTTAGAAGAGGATTTAATCGAAAATCCTCGCAGCTATTCATTCGAAATGACCGCCAAGATTCTGGGCTGGCATTCCGATCAGGATTACGGAAAAGAAATTTCTGTCCTCGATGCTCCGCTGAAAACAGTCAGTATAAATTCATTTCACCTGCGCGGAACGGAAATCGAGAAAATTCTGAATGAGGATGATAAAAAAGTTGTTTATATAGAGAGGCTTTCCATCGCAGGATTAAATGCCCCGCTGCCGACCCCGTATGCCGAGATGGTTTACAACCGAAATCTCGCTCAAGATTTTTCTTTCGGAAGATTTTTGAACGCATTTAACGCGCGAATTTTGGGAATTTCGTACAGAGTGAGCCAAAGGAGATATCTTTGTCTGCAGGCAAATCCGAAAAAAGATTATATGATACTCCGAACCCTGGCTAATTTCTTCGGGGAAGAAAATATTGATCGAAAATTCACGAGGCTCGCCTATTTGTTTTGGACAAAAGAAAAGAGTGCCGCCGGACTTGAATCGGCAATTAAATATTTATATCCGTTGGACGTGCGGATAGAACAACTTATTCCGTTGCGTGTTCCGAACGAAAGCTGCAATCGATTGGGACATGTGCATTTGGGAGTAAATTCCGACTTAGGAACTCACTTTACCGTGATAAATTTCGGGATATCAATCCATCTTTCGGGAAAAAATCAAACGATATTCAAGCTGGTTTCAAGGAGAGAGAAACGGGAGGAATTAAAGCGGATAGTAAAAAAATACCTCGGGGATTTCGTGAAATTTTCGATTTTTGTAACACCTAATGATGTCCCGCCGCTGAAAATGGGACAAATTCTCGGCCGCAGCACATGGATTCCCGGAAAAAATTTAGGAGAATCAAAAATCTGCTGACTTTTTAGTTTGAGAATTACACGTATATTGTTCTTTTCTCGAGATAAACGTCAAAATCGATCCCGTTAATGTTCGATTGCACGTATATCGTTTTTTTCTCAAGATAAACCTGAAAATTAACCTTTTGTTAACTTTTAATCGCAGTCCGCCCCTCGCTCCCCACCCTGGGCATGGTAGCACAAAAAGGTTAAAAAACCTTATTTTCAGGTGAGCAGCAAAGAAGTGCAAAAAAACGCATAAAGCCTCAATATTCAGCATACAAACAAAAAGAAAGGGAGCACACGGCTCCCTAAAATTCGATAAAACCAGTCCAAAAACTAGCTTGCTGCCGACTGAGCAGCTGTTTCAGCCTGATCCGCCTTAACGTAGTCATTTCTTTCGGCGATTCTGGCTGCTTTTCCGAGTCTTCCGCGCAGATAATACAACTTAGAACGCCTCACGACACCGCGTCTGACAACTTCAAACTTAAAATTCGGCGAATACAAAGGAAACACTCTCTCGACACCTTCCCCGAAAGACATCTTCCTGATGGTTACGGAAGATCCCATTCCGCGATTACGACGGGCAATGCAAACCCCCTCGAAAGACTGCAGACGCTCCTTGTCTCCGTCCATAACCTTCGCCAAAACTTTCACCGTGTCGCCCGGAGCAAACTCAGGGATCACAGATCCATTCAGTAGCTTCTCCTGCTGCTTCTTCTCAAAATTCTCCAAAATATTCATTTCTATATTCCCAACGTAGGCAGCATAACTATTAACATATTGGCTGAATAAATTCAAACATAAAACTGCCGTGCGAATGAAAATATCAAGATTGCGACAAAAATTCAATCAGATACTGGACTTTTTTCGCATGTACTGATAAATATACGATACTAGAGATAAAGTTGGAGATTTTTGTGGCTTTAAAAATTCGTTTAGCTCGTGGTGGAGCGAAAAAAAATCCTTATTACAGAATTGTTGTTGCCGAGTCCCGTCGTGCCAGAGACGGTGCGTTTATCGAAAAGGTTGGGACTTACAATCCGCTTTTAGATCAGGCTGATGAGAATCGTGTCACTGCAAAGGCAGACAGAATTAAGTACTGGATTTCAGTCGGAGCCAAGCCGTCTGACAGAGTTGCTTTGTTGCTGAGCGGTTTGGGATTGTGCGAGAAGCCGGCAATCACTGAAACTCCGAAAAAATCTGCTCCGAAGAAGAAAGCTCAGGAGAGATTGAAAGCCGCCTCCGAAGCTGCCGCTTCCGAAGCCGCCGCAGGGTAGCATTTGATCGGGATAATATTTTGGTAGAGATTTTGCGCGTCACCGTTGCCTTTGGGATAAAAGGGGCGGTGCGTGTCTTTTTGTATACCGATAACCTAAGTCATTACAAAAAAATTTATGATTGCGACGGAAATGAATTTCATTTCAAGGTCTTAAGTCGAAAAAATGATACCGCCGTTATCAAACTCGATTCCATTAGCGATCGCAACGAAGCGGAAAGGCTTAAAGGGGCGTCTTTTTACGTAAAAAAGGAAGATTTGCCGAAATTGAGTTCCGATCAATTTTTTATTTGCGATTTGATAGGACAGAATGTTTTCGTGATCGGAGAAGACTCGGCGGTTGTGCAAGATATCAATCTCACGATAATCGATGTAAAAAATTTCGGGGCAGGGGATCTGATAGAAATTTCCGAGACGGGGGCGAGAGACACGTTTTTTATCCCGTTTACTAAGGAAAATTTTCCTGAGACCGACGCGGGGCTTATGATCACCGCCGAAACTTATCGGAATTTCAGAAGTTGAAAAGAAAAACAGGTGCGAAAATGTGGCAGGCGAACGTTTTTACGATTTTTCCCGAAGCTTTTCCCGGAACTCTCGGGGTGTCTCTGATCGGGGATGCGCTGGCTCAAAAAAAGTGGGATCTCAATCTGATTGATCTGAAAAAATATCCCGTAAAATCAGACCGCATCGACTCGATTCCCTACGGAGGAGGTGCCGGCATGATATTGTCTCCGTTGACTTTTGAAAAAGCATTTGCGGCTTTATCCGATACCCAAAAGCGTATGAAAAAGATATATTTTTCGCCGCGCGGAAGACAAATGACTCAAGACGATCTGCAAAAATTGAGCCGATCGGAAGGCGTTACGTTTTTGTGCGGACGGTACGAAGGAGTCGATCAGCGAATTCTCGATTATTACGAGTTTGAGGAAATATCCATCGGCGATTTTGTCTTGCTCGGAGGTGAATCCGTGGCGATGACCATCATAGAGGGCATTGTAAGATTGCTGCCGGAGGTGATTGGAAATAATGAATCAATCCATACAGATTCTTTTCAAGAACCCCTGCTGGAATATCATCAATATACGCGCCCGAAAGAGTTTCATTCGCTGGAGGTGCCGGAAATTCTGCGGGCGGGAGATCACGGAAAGATCAGAGAGTTCCGCTTGAAACAATCGATTGAGATAACCAAACGGCGCCGCCCCGATGTTTGGGCAAAATATATTGCGAAGAAGCTTTTGGGGTGAAAATTCCGTTGGCGTTAGTTAAATACACATCGGATTTCTTTACCAATGATTAACTAATTCGTGTCAGGATGTTGCTGTATGGTTTTTATGGTAAGGAGTACACGAAATGAAATGGTTTGCCAAAAAGGTATTTGACGGGGGGG
>JAGABS010000071.1 GCA_017614525.1 Alphaproteobacteria bacterium | reverse complement strand
GGTGTTTTTCGGGAAATGAGTAAAATTTTATTTGATAATGTAAGAAAGAGGTTCGAGGGAGGACTTCAGGTTTTGAACGGAGTTAATCTGAGAATAGAGAAGGGGGAGTCTCATATTATTTTGGGACAATCCGGTGGAGGAAAGTCCGTTCTTATCAAGTGTCTGTTGGGAATTTTAGAGCTGACCGACGGAGACATTACTGTAGATGAAATAAGCGTGAAAGATTCCGACAGAAAAAAGGAATATATGAAGAAGTTCAGCATCTTATTTCAAGGGAATGCTTTGTTTGATTCCATGACAATTTTGCAGAATGTGAAATTTGCGGCGTCCCAGATAAACAAGGATAAAAAAGCCGTTGATAATATTGCAAGGGAAAAACTTCGTGCCGTCGGATTGGATGATCGGGTGTTTGATCTGTATCCCGCGGAAATTTCCGGAGGTATGCAGAAAAGAGCAGCCCTAGCCAGAGCGATTTCTCTCGAGCCGGAAGTCTTGGTTTTCGACGAGCCGACTTCGGGACTGGATCCCGTTACGGGGGGTATTATCTGTAATTTGCTTAAGGATACGGTTCAGTCTTTGGGAGTTACCACGGTTACGATTACTCACGATTTGAAAGTCGCAGAATTTTTGGCAGATAGGGTGTCTTTGCTGAACAAAGGAATCATGGTTTGGACAGGACATGCTGACGATATGAAGAATTGCGGAAATGAATTTGTTGAAAATTTCTACAAGGCATCTAACGTGATTTTAAGAAAGTAGCAGAAGTGCGCGAAAATAGCGATAACAGAAAGAATAAGCGAAAATAAATCGATGAAAAAATAATGGGTTTTGTTTGGGGTTTATTTTTATACGGGTTTTGTGTATGTTGTGTTTAGTTTTTGGGGAGGAGAGATGTTTCAGGTAAGAATTCACGGCAGGGGAGGACAAGGAGTTGTTACTGCTGCTGAGATGTTATCCATCGCGGCTTTTTTGGAGGGTAAAGATGCTCAGGCTTTTCCGAGTTTCGGATCGGAGAGGATGGGTGCTCCGGTAGTGGCTTTTTGCAGAATTTCGGAGAGAGAGATTCGCTCGCGGGAGCCGATATCGAATCCTGATGCAATCATCATACAGGACAGAACTGTTATCGAGCCCGCTTGTGCATTTGACGGGATCGTTGATAACGGATTCGTATTGATTAATTCTCCTGCAGATGTCGAAACAAATTTGAGTAATGCGCGAGTGAAATGCATCGGAGCGACGGAAATAGCACTGGAGCAGGTAGGGCGTCCGATACCTAATGCAGTCTTGTTGGGAAGTTTCGCTGCACTGACAGGGGTTATCAAAATAGACTCGGTTATAAAGGCGATTAATACGAAATTTTCAGGGAAAATAGCGGAAAAAAATGTAAAGGCGGCACAAGTCGCGTATGAAAGAACATTGGGAGAGATGTAATGTTGTATCAGTTGGAAGGATCTCAGGCGGTAGCCAGGGCGATTGCTCTGTGCCGGCCTGAAGTTGTTTGTGCTTATCCGATTACCCCGCAGACTCACATTGTTGAGGGGGTAGGGGAGCTTGTTCGCAGCGGGCAGCTCGGGAATTGCCAATATCTTAATGTCGAATCCGAGATGGCCGCCATCAGTGTGGCTATAGGATCTGAAGCCGCGGGTGTTCGAAGCTATACGGCGACCTCGAGCCAGGGATTGCTTTACATGATGGAGGCCGTTTACAACGCGTCGGGGCTGGAATTGCCTATCGTCATGACATTGGGAAACAGAGCGATCGGATCTCCGTTGAATATATGGAACGATCATGCGGATGCCATGTCGGCGAGGGATGCGGGGTGGCTGATGCTGTTTGCGGAAAACAACCAGGAAGCAGCGGATCTTCATATTCAGGCCTTTAAAATAGCAGAAACTTTGAGATTGCCCGTTATGGTCTGCATGGACGGATTTATTCTTACTCATGCTTACGAAAAAGTTGATTTGCCGGAGCAGAGTGAAGTCGATGAGTTCCTGCCTCCTTACAAGCCTGAGTTTTCGCTGGATCCCGAAAATCCGTGTGCTATTGGGGCAATGGTTTCCCCGAACGACTTCATGGAGGTGCGCTACATGGCGCATCGTCGTCAGCTGGAGGCTTGTGCCGTCATTGACAAGATCGGGACTGAGTTCAGTGCGAAATTTAAGCGTAATACGGGTGGATTGCTGAGGACTTATCACACGGAAAACGCCGAAACGGTTGTTGTTGCGATGGGGTCTGTTTTGGGGACGATCAAAGACACCGTCGATGATATGAACCAGACGAACGGCAACGGTAAGTACGGCGTTTTGTCGTTGGTTTCTTACAGACCTTTCCCTGATAATGAGATTCGGGAAGCTTTGAAGAATGCCAAAAGAGTAATAGTTGTGGAAAAGGCATTTGCTTTGGGGCGCGGAGGAATTCTTGCGAGAGAAGTCGAGCTGGCTCTCAAAGGATTGGATATCGAAATCGTTACGGTTATCGCCGGTTTGGGCGGGCGCGTTATTACGAAGTCGATGCTGGCGGAAGTTTTCAGACAGCCAAAGGGTAATTTGGTATTCCTGGGATTGAAAGAAGATGCAATCCGTCAGGAATATAAAACAGTTTTAAATAAGGGAGGAGCGTAACATGTCCAGCTTGACTATGGGAAACAGATTCGGACAACACACGACAGTGCAGTCCTCTTGCGACAGACCGAATACTCTGACGAGCGGACACAGAGCCTGCCAAGGATGCGGTGAAGGTTTGGCGGCCAGATGCGCGATCGATGTTGCATACACCGCGGCCAAGGGAAAAATCGCGGTGGTCAATGCCACGGGCTGTTTGGAAGTTGTGTCTTGCGCATTTCCGGATAATTCTTGGAACATCCCCTGGATTCATTCATTGTTCGGGAACACGGCGGCAGTTGCCAGCGGAATTGCTGCTGCTTTTAAAAATAAAGGACAGGCCGATGTCAGAGTTATAGCTCAAGGAGGAGACGGAGGTACTACGGATATCGGGATGGGCTGTTTATCGGGAATGTTCGATCGAAATGACGATGTTTTGTATATTTGTTACGACAATCAGGCCTATATGAACACGGGTGTTCAGAGGTCCAGTGCGACTCCGGCTTTGGCGAGAACAGCGACGACTATGCCGAACAGTCAGTACAGCGGAAGTGATCCCGAGACAGGGAAGAATGTTCCCGACATCGCGATGGCTCACGGAATTCCGTATGTTGCGGTCGCAAGCATAGGAAATCTTCACGATTTGGAGCGCAAAGTTGCGAAAGCGATAAATATCCGCGGAGCGAAGTACATCCAAATTCATTGTCCATGTCCGTTAGGGTGGGGATTCCCGACAGCGGAGACCGTTCGCATAGCCAGATTGGCTCTTAAGAGCGGAATGTATCCTTTATTTGAGGCCGAAAATGGTGTTTTGGTAGGATCTACTCCCGTGGAAGAACAAATTCCGGTGGAAGAATATCTCAGGGTTCAGAAAAGATTTGCTCATTTATTCGGGAAGAATGCGCAGCCTGAGAATATCGGAATTTTACAGAAAATAGCAAACAGAAATATTGAAAAATACAGGTTAGGAGGGATGTCTGATGAGTAAGCCATTTGCTACAGTTGTTGAATCAAGAACGAGTTTGGCAAATAAAACGGGATCTTGGCGGACGGTTCGTCCTGAGTACGTGCACAGATTGCCTCCTTGCAACGTAACCTGTCCGGCGGGAGAAAATATTCAGCAGTGGTTGTCTCTGGCTCAGGAGGGGAAGTTTTTCGAAGCTTGGCAGGAGATGGTGAAGAATAATCCGTTTCCGGCAACCATGGGGAGGGTATGCTATCACACTTGCGAAAAAGCGTGTAATCGTGGCCAATATGATGGTTCCGTAAATATAAATTTGATCGAAAGATCCATTGGAGATATGGCTATAGCAAAAGGATGGAGCTTTAAAAAGTCTGAAGTTCGCAGCGATAAGAAAGTTCTGATTATCGGATCGGGTCCGAGCGGGTTGACTGCTGCTTATTTCCTGCGGCAGTTTGGGTATGGCGTCGATATTTTTGAATCTCGCAAATATCTTGGCGGGATGATGCGTTACGGTGTACCTAAGTATCGTTTGCCGCGTCGTGTTTTGGATGCGGAGATCAAAAGAATTCAGGATTGCGGCGTAAACACTGTTTGTAATAGAAAAGTGAACAACATTAAGGATGAACTTTCGAATTACGACGCAATATATTTGGCGGTAGGTGCTAGTGTTGCTTCTTCGGTAACCATTGATATCGAGCCGGGGTCAAAAGTCGTAAGTGCAGTGGATTTGTTTCAAAAAATCGAAGATAATCCGAACGATCTCCCGAATTTAGGTAAAACGGTAGTTGTTTACGGAGGCGGAAACACCGCGATAGACGCAGCGCGTACGGCCTTGCGTTTGGGAGCGAAAGATGTGAAGATCGTCTACAGACGCACTATCAACAATATGCCAGCCCACGAAACGGAAATTCAAGACGCTCTTTCCGAGGGTATAGAAATCCTTTGTTTGCGCACAATTTCGGCAATCAACGGGAACAAGGTCATTTTAGATAAAATGGATTACGATGAGGAGAGCGGCATTTTATCGCGGTCGGGTGAGAATGAAATGATTGTCGCGGACAGTGTGGTCTTCGCTATCGGTCAGGCGGTTGAAAGTTCTCTGATTCAAGGAATCGACGGCATTTCTATATCCGAAAAGGGACTCATTTCCGTAGATAATTGCATGATGACGGGAGTAAAAGGAGTCTTTGCCGGAGGTGACGCGATTTTGGGAAAGAGAACAGTAACTAACGCCATCGGATACGGGAAAAAAGCGGCAAAATGTATCGACGCTTTTCTTCAGGGGCGTGAATATATCCCGAATTCAAAAAATGAAGTCGCGAATTTCAAAAAGCTGAATACGGAATATTATCAAAAAGATGAAAGAAAAGAGGTCTCGCGTCTCGGAAATTTGGATTTCGAAGAGAAAAATGTTTCCTATTCCGACAGTGAAGTAGTTCAGGAAGCCATGAGATGTTTCTCCTGCGGAAATTGTTTCCATTGCGATAATTGCTACAGCTACTGTCCGGATAATGCAATCATCAAGCACGAGGACGGAACCTTGGAAATCGATTACGATTACTGTAAGGGCTGCGGAATTTGTGCTTCTGAGTGTCCGTGCGGCGCGATCAAAATGACGACATAGTGCGTACAAAGTGGAATTCTGTATGTATGATTGCGGTTCATTTCCCCGTTGAAATCAAGGGATTTTTGCCTTTTTCATGTTGCTTTTCCGGTGGAGGCATGCGTGTTCCGTTGTCTTGTCCGTTTCTGATACCTCGTTTGTTTCCGGAAATTTGCGAAAAGACGGAGAATTAATTGTCTTTTTTATTGATTAGCTTTTAACCAAAGTGATAGTATCTTGTAAGCGATTTGCGAGGGGTAAATGAGAATTCGTAAGGTAGTTTTTCCAGTCGGGGGGTTGGGGACGCGCTTTTTTCCCATAACGCGGGCTATTCCGAAGGAAATGTTGGGAATCATAGATAAGCCTCTGATACATTACGCTTTTGAGGAGGCAATCAATGCGGGCATAGAGCAGTTTATATTTGTTACTCGGCATGGAAAGGATTCCATCGAGGATTATTTCGACTATATGTTTTCTCATCCCGGTTATTTCGACATAAATATGGGAAGCGTCTGCTACGTTCGCCAAAATGAACCGAGAGGTCTCGGACACGCTGTGCTGTGCGCCAAAAATCTCATAAATAATGAACCCTTTGCTGTTATGTCGGCGGATGATTTTATCTTAAGTCCGAAGTCCTGTATCGGAGAGATGATAAAAAATTACAACGGCGCGAATATGGTGGCAACGATGCCAGTCGCTTTGGAAAATGTCAATCGTTACGGGATTCTGGACGTTGAGCGGCAGGAAGGAAAGTTGATCTACGCAAAATCAGTGGATGAAAAGCCTTCTTCAAAAAACGCGAAGTCCAATATCGCGATAGTCGGGCGGTACATTCTTTCCGCGAAGATTTTCGACGTTCTGGAGCATCTTGAGCCCGGAGTAAACGGAGAGATTCAGCTGACTGATGCTTTGTTAAAAATGATACCGTCCTGCGGATTAGTAGGTTTCAATTTTGAAGGGCAAAGATTTGACTGCGGTTCCAAAGACGGGCTGCTGGCAGCTATCCTTCGCGTGGCAAGCAATACGCAGCATTTAAAGTACGTTATAGATGAGTTTGTGAAAGAAAATAAAGAATAGAGCAGGGGAAAGTAGGAAAGAGTTATGAAAATAACGGTAATCGGCACGGGTTATGTAGGATTGGTTTCCGGAGTTTGTTTCGCGGAATTTGGGTTTAATGTCGTGTGCGTGGATAACAATCTTGCGAAAGTTGAATCTTTGCAGAGGGGAGAAGTTCCCATCTACGAACCGGGCCTGGACAAATTAATGAAGAAGAATATGAATGCGGGACGTTTGACTTTTTCATCCAGCACGAAAGATTCGGTGAAAGATGCCGATATCATATTCATAGCGGTGGGAACTCCGAGCAAAGAAGACGGCAGTGCGAATTTGGATTACGTATATTCGGCGGTTGCGGAATTGGCGGATTCCGTGAACGAAGACGCGGTGCTGGTTATTAAGTCTACGGTGCCTGTCGGGACAACAAAATCGGTGAAAAGATTTTTGCAGGGCCGGGGAGTTGAGATCGATGTGGCATTCAATCCGGAATTCCTGAAGGAGGGAGCCGCTATCGAAGATTTTATGCATCCCGACAGGGTTATTCTCGGAGTTGAGAGCAAAAAGGCAAGAAGGGTTTTGTCGCAGGTGTATAGACCGCTTTATGTGTTCAACGTTCCGATTGTTTTCACAAATTTGGAGACGGCCGAGTTATCCAAGTATTCTTCCAATGCTTTTTTGGCGATGAAGGTTACTTTCATAAACGAGATTGCGAATTTGTGTGAAGCCTGCGGGGCGGATGTCAACGATGTTGCCCTCGCCATGGGGCTTGATAAGAGAATCGGCGATAAGTTTTTGCAGGCGGGTCCCGGTTACGGCGGATCCTGTTTTCCAAAGGATACTTCAGCGTTGGCGGACTTTGCGGAGGATTTCGGCGTCCGCATGAATTTGGTGGAGGAAACAATCAGTTCCAATGCCAGGCGTCGCGCAAGAATGGTGAAAAAGATTCTTTCTGCGTGCAACGGAGATGTTGACGGCAAGAATATTTCGGTACTTGGTGTTACGTTTAAGGCGAATACCGACGACATGAGGGACAGTCCAAGCATAGAAATAGTAGAAGCGTTGCAAAAATCCGGGGCGAACATAAAAGTGTATGATCCGTCTTTTTCCGATCAAGCGAAACGGATTTTTAATGATGTTTCGTGGGAAAAAAATCCTTATGACTGCTGTGACGGTGCCGATGTGGTTTTGATCTTGACCGATTGGGCGGAGTTCCGAGCGCTGAATTTGAAGGAAATCCGAAAGAGGGTGAGGAGTCCGTTGCTGATCGACTTGAGGAATATCTATTCGGTGGACGAGGTTAAGGCTTCGGGGCTTTCATATTGTTCTGTGGGAAGAGTGTTTTGTAAGTGACGTTTTTTTAGTAATGAAATTTTTGGTACTGGCTTCTTTTTTATTGTTGTTTCAAACAGGGAACGGTGCGTTCGTTCAGTCGGGGGATATTCGCGCGTTTTGCAAGAAAGCCCAAAATCTGGAAGCGAATCTCTCCAAGGTTCGTACGGCGTTACAAGATATAAGCAAAAAAGAAAAAATGTCTCTGCCTTCGGTGATAAATGTTTATGAGATTTTGTCCAGGTATTGCACGGTGCTGGCGAGCATCCAAAGATTTTCCAATATGCTGATAATCAGTAAGTATCAAAGTAAGAATGATTTTATTCGCTGTTCAATCGTGATAAAGAGTTTCGCAGATTATTTCAAGACAATCAGCCTGAAGTTGGGTAAAGAAAATACGGAGTTGGTAAAGCTTCAGCGCGAAAAGAGTAATCTGAGCAAAAATTACACTCAAACCTCAGCCGAATATGAGAACATTTGTAAAAAAATAGAAGATGAATCCAAAAGACTTGCGGAAAACAGAGAAGAGAATGTAATTCAAAACGATGTGGTGTACCATATCGCAACAAAATCCGAATCTATTGAAGAATTGGACGCCGAATTAGAAGCCGAAAATGTGGTTGGAGTTCTGAAAAACAACAAAGTTTCGACGAGTTTGTCCCTAGCTTATCCTGTGAATGGAAAGATTGTCGCTGAGTTCGGAGATCGCGGAGATGATGATTCTATGATCTGCTATCTGGGATTTGAAACGAATCATGGGGCGATCGTCACTTCTCCCGCGAAAGGTCTCGTGGTATTTTCCGGAAATTTCCTGAATTATCAAAATATGGTAATTATCAGCAACGGCGAGTATCGAATATTTCTGTATGGGATCAAGAAGATTTTTGCCGCCACCGGGGATGTTGTCGAAATTGGCGATTATATCGGAAAAATGGATGATGAATCAAAAGATCAGCCGGTTGTGAAAATGGAATTGAGAAAATCGGGAGAACCTCTTGATCCGAGGCATTGGCTTGTACAGACTATAGAAAAAGGGAAAAAGTAATGAGAAGGGCAAAATGATGAGAAGGTTATTAATTTTACCTCTTTTGCTTCCGTTGATAGCTTGCAATTCCGGTGAAACCAAGTCTGAAAACAGAGCGGGGAAGACGGAAAAATCCGAGAAAGTTGAGATTTTGTCTCAGGAAAGGGACAAAGCTGCGGACGCCGCGGGCCGCGAGCTGCAGTTCGTCTGCGCCTGCATAAAATACGAATATGTCAATGAGATGACAGACGAAGATATAATCCGCAAGGCAATCGAAGGTGTGATGTCTAATTTGGATTTGCATTCGCGCTATTTGAACGAAAAGGCGTTTAATTCTCTGAAGAATTTAACCGAAGGTGAGTTCGGCGGGCTCGGAATCGAATTTATCATGGATGATGATGGGTATATCAGGGTCATTTCCGCGATAGATGATACTCCGGCTTACAAAGCGGGACTGAAGAACGGTGATCTTATCGTCGGAGTGGACGGCGAATATCTCGGGACGAACATAACAGATGTGGAAGTTATCGAAAAGTTGAGAGGAAAACCCGGAACTTCGGTAAAACTCAAGATAATCAGAGAAAGGCAAATGCCGTTCGACGTGACAATCAAAAGAGATATAATAAAAGTTAAGTCAGTTAAGACAGAAATACTGGATAATATCGGTTATATTAGAATTTCAACATTCGATAAAAATACCAGTGCGGATATCAAAAAGTTTTTGCAGAAAAATAAAAAGTTGGACGGTATTATTATAGATGTGAGAAATAATCCGGGTGGTCTTTTGGATGAAGCCGTTGCGGTTTCGGATTTGTTCCTAAAAAACTGTAAAATTGTTTCAACTAAGGGGCGAACAAAGGATAATACAATGGATTTCTTCGCCAACGACCAGGATGTTTCGGATGGTATGCCGATAGTAGTTCTGATCAATAGCGGAACGGCATCAGCTTCTGAGATCATAGCGGGTGCCCTGCGCGATAATAAGCGTGCGGTCATAGTCGGAACTCGTTCTTTCGGCAAAGGTTCTGTGCAAAAAGTTATTCCTCTTTCCGAGAAGACC
>JAGABS010000070.1 GCA_017614525.1 Alphaproteobacteria bacterium | reverse complement strand
TTTGGAAAAAAGAAGCTTGGGTTGAATAACTCATCAAAAATCGTTAACGATTTTTTAATCACTTCCTGCGAGAATGTCCCGTATGTTTTTTGTGATATGGAGTGCGTGAAATGAAATGGTTTGCCAAAAAGGTATTTGACGGGGGGGGGTAAGGACCTAAAAAATCAATCAAAATCAATATGTTATCTCCGCAAAATCTTTAGTTTTGTAAAATTCTATATCAAAAAAATCTTAGCAGAAAAAACGAGCATACCATCGGATAGGCGTATTAAAAAAATACTGGATGCAACGTCACGTTGCCGCGGAGCAATCCTGATCGAATTCGCAGTCTGCATGCCGATTTTGATCATTTTGCTGTTTTATATTCATGATCTGGTGAAAATTAAGAGATATTATTCACAAACTGAATTCGTCGCGCAGCAAATGACGAATATTTTGCAGAATCTTGCAAAACAGAGAGCGGCAGAAGGAGAAACAATCTCTCTTCCCGACATAAAATGGGCAGCTTCTTTGGCGTATTTATCCGTATATCCTGGAACAACCCTGTATTGTGTTGCAAATAATCGCCATACACTGTTTCATGGTCCGAGAACTTATGTTTATTACGTAAAAGGACTAGCTGAAGGAAAAGCTTCATGTGTATGGGGACTTTGGATTAATACAGCGACACCAAGAAGACAGAGATGGAATGACGGCACTTTAAGCAAGAACTCAGGCCGTAGTACTATCGAATGGGGAACGAATGTGGATCCATCGAGTATTTACCCGACTCTGAAAGTTGAAGAAGGAAAATCAAAGATAATAATAGAAACTCAGATAACATGGGATCTTGATGAAAAAGGCCCAAACGGAGAATCGGCTAATTCTGCCCGAGAAGTTTTTGGATTGCGTTTAGTAAACCCAAGACTTCATGCGATTGCCGCGTATTTTCCATCGGTCGTTATATTCACTCCAAATAACGGATTTTCAGAAACCAGACCGAAGTAACAATTTGTGCAGCGGGGATTAAAATCAGGTTGGAATTTATTTCTCTCGAAAAAAGTGGAATGACCAATAATGTGACCTTGCGAATGGAAGAAGTTTTCAAACAATCGCGAAAAAAATTTCGTAATCCAAAATTATCGGATTTTTTTGTTGAGATTTGATTGTATTTGGTGTTTTCGTCGATTGAAGATTGGCTCCGAGTTTTCGAAAATATCTCGCGACCGCAAAAAAGTTTTCGAATTCTAAAGAATAATGCCCGATTTTGAATTTTTTCACTGGGCCTATTTCGTTCAGCAGCTCTTCGGCGCTCGGATAATCAAAAGTCGGCGGGCGATCGAAACAACTTCTGTAAAATGCAAAAGATTTATCAAGCAAAGTGGAGAAAGCGAGCTCGCTGCAGTGATTTTTGGTCTTTTTCACAAATTTCGGCAGATCTTCAAACCACTGTACGCAAAGATTAGCGATCACCAAGTCGTAATTCTCGACGAACTCGTATTTTTCTGCATCGCAGCAAATAATTTGGGCTTCTTTCGGAAATTTGTAAGAGGCTTCTTGCAGCATATTCTCGGAAAGGTCACACAAAGTGTAGTCGGCCTTCGGAAATTTTTTATACAATTCCAAAGAGGTATTTCCAGTTCCGCATCCAATGTCGAGCACCGTCGAAATTTTCGGAGTATCGATTAGATTTACCAACTCGCGCGACGATAAATTTTGAATTTTTGCAACCGAATCATAAGTCTTTGCGGCGGCACTAAAACTGTTTTTTACCATTTCTTTTTTCATAAAATTATTTCCGTTTTCACTGAACTACTCGCGCGAGAAAATCTTGAATCATGGCGAAAACTTCTGCCGCTTTTGTGTATCCCAGAGTATGATTTCCGTCGCTCAAAAATTTCAAATCGATAAAATCTTTACCCTGAAAATTATCCAGCAAAATGTCTTTTTCGACGACGCAATCATTTTCGCTCCCGATAATTAACGTTGGAATTTTACAGTGTTCAAACGATGATTTCATCATCTCCAGCTCTCTGATCAGTTTTTCGCGTGAATTTTTATCGAAAATGTCGGAAGGAATTTTTCCGTCATACCTGCAAAGCTCATAAAAAAATTCCAAGGCACGTTTCGGATCTTTTTTAAACGAAAAAATCATGCGATCTAAATTTTTCTGGAGAGATTTTTTCTTCGTCGGATTACTTCCGCAAAAATTTAAAAATCCTTGCAAGCCAACCAGTGCCCGAAATTTTATCTCGGAATTATTTAATCGCAAAAAACCCAAAGAGTGCCCAACCCCAATATAAATTTTTTCGGAATTTGAAGAAAAATTGTCGTGAAAAAATTCAAAATCCCCGTCGAGTAACGGAATGAAATTTTTCCAGTATTCATCGGAAAATCCAAAACCGTGACACAGCAAATAAGTCGGAGTTTTTTTCATTTCAGATTCTCCAACAATAAGTCGATGTCTTCGCAAGTGTGCTGAGCATTAATTGCAACTCGCAGACGCGGAGTAGGAGAAGTCGGTTTTCTTACCGCTGAAGTGATAATTTTCTTGTTCAACAGATTTTTGTGGGTCGCTAGCATTTTTTCAGTTGAATCAAAAATTATCGGAACGATGTTCGTGCCGCTCCCAACACATCTGAAGCCTAATTTTTCGAGTCCGTTGCGCAAATAATCTGCTTTTGTAAATATATCGCAGCGGACACTGTCCAAATTTTGGATCATTTCCCAATTGTGTTGTGCTACACCAATGCAAAACGGAGACAGCGCGGTGGAATATATAAATCCCTTGCTTACCTGAATCAAAAAATCTTTGAAAAGTTCAGAACAAGCAACGTAAGCTCCGTTTGATGCCAGCGCCTTACTGAAAGTTCCCATTATAATTGTCGAACGCGGATTTAGCTGAAAATCCGTCGATAATCCGTATCCTTTTTGGCCGTACAGTCCCGTTGCATGTGCCTCGTCTAAGTATAAAATTGCATTGTATTTTTCGGCAAGTTCCGACAGGATTTTTATGTCAGCTTTGTCTCCGTCCATTCCAAAAACAGTTTCAGACGCGATCAATTTCTTCGGAGAATCTTTGTATTTTTCCAAAATTTCCTCCAATTTTTCGTAATCCAAATGAGGAAATCTTTTCAAATTTTGATTTTGTGTTTTTTGATTTTCGGACTTTTGATTTTGTGTTTCAAAAAATGGATTTTTCCCGAAAGTTGCGAATCCGATATCGCGCTGATACATGCTGGCGTGGTTTAACTTGTCGAAAATCAGCAAGTAACCCATTGCCGAAAAAGCCGACATAACAGAGGAATTCGCGATATATCCCGAATTAAAAATCAACGCGCTTTCGGAATGTTTATCCCGAGCTATTCGCTTTTCGAAATCTTCAAAAATTTCTTTGTTGCCAGACAACAACCTAGATCCTGTGCTTCCCGTCCCGAATTTTTTGCCCGCCCGAAAGCCTGCTTCCAAAGATTTCGGATCTCGCGACAAAGACAAGTAGTCGTTCGATGAAAAATCTGTTCCTTCAGATCGACTTAATTTTCGAAGCAAATTTTGGGATTCTAATTTTTCTAAATATTCGACTATTTCACTTTCATTTATCATGGCTTCAAGCTTTTTTTTCATAAGGCTATTTTAAATCGATTCGAGAGCGTTTTAAACGGAAAACAGAAACGCAATGAAACGGGCAATCAGCATTAATTACTCTATGCACCGAGCGATGTCATTCGAGCGGCAGCTACGGGTTATTAACGTAGAGACGATGAATATTTTTGCGAATCGCCTTCAGCAAGTCGATTTCATCCGGACTGAAATTTTCCATAAATTCCTTATCGCCCTCCTCGAAAAATCGGCTCCAAATTCTTCTCGCTTTCTCGTATTTTCCGCACCTGCACAAGGAATAACCGTAAATGTTTCGAATAACTGCTTCCTCAGAAGGATTTTTAAGCTGCAGCAACATTTTGTCGTTTTCGTCGAAAAGTACCTCCAACAATCGAAGGATTTTTTCATGATCGTTTGATTTCATCAACAGCAGAGCATAAGTCGTTCGGCAAGCAACTTGATCTTCTTCACTTAATTCTCTAAATAATTTCGTTGCTTTCATATTTTCGTCAAAAAACGGCGCAAGTACGGCTAACGCGACGTTATTTTCCGTAGAAGTATCATTTTTTTGCTCAGCAGAATCAATCTTCACCTTGGCAGCACAAGTCTTTCCATCGGTGATACACTGTTTTCCTTCAATATTCCCGCTCCATCCTTCGCAAACCAGCGACTTTCCGTAGTTCCACTTCACCAGCGCTTTTTGTCGATCATTTAACTCTGCAAACATCGCAGGATTTTCGAAAAATGCTTTCAAAATAACCGAAACCTTTTTGTATTCAGCATTTCGGAAGAATGTTTCTCCCGCCATCGATCGCATCAAGGCTGTGTCTCCAAACTTTCGCAAAATTTCCGAAGGATTTCCATTTCCGTCGTAGCACAAATTTAAAATTCGTAAAATTTCTTTAGTCTTTTTTAATTCAATCAAATCCCTCAAATAAAGCGATATTACCTTGCGCCGTGGCTCTCCTGATGCAGCAAATTCGTCCATTGCCTTGGGATTTGCGAAAATCGGCCGCCAAACCATTTCGGATTTCTTGAAATTTCCCTTGCAAAAGAGAAGATATCCGTACAAAGAGCGAGCTTTTAATTGGCGGCGTCTATCCATTTTTCGGAACAAATTAAGTTCATTTCCACGTTTATCAAAGAGTGAAGAAAGAATTTCTTCCGCATTATACCAATCATTCGATGCAAATGCCTCAAACCCGAAGTCAACGATCTCTTCAAATCGAATCTTAAAACTGTGTTTTGATTCATTACGCCAATTCCACGACAGAAAAGCAGATCCCACCACCAAAACGAGGACGCTGCCTATTTTAAACTTTCGCTTTATCACTCGCCGCACCACATTAACTAGAGCAAATTCTATGTAAATTAATAAAAGAAATCAAGGAATTTAGATTGGCTAGGAAAATTTCGGAATATTCGTGGGCAAAAAATCGGACTATGTCCATACTTTTTTCCGGAATCACGCATCTACAGCGATTTAGTTTTGGAGGAAACGACCTTTTTCAACTGCTCAAATCGTTCCTTCATAAGGGAGAAATCAGTTTTCGGTCGATTTTTTGTAAAAACTCTGAAATATTCTATTCCAAAAAAATCCATTTCGAGTTTTTCCGCCAGATTTTTCACTTTTTCCAAATTTTTCCGCTTATCATCCACAAAAATAATCTTCTGGAATTTTTGTTCGGGAATATGTTCCAAGAATCTTTTCAGTGCGATTTCTTTGGATTCCAATGTAAAAACTTCTCCTTTATAGAAAATGGTCAAATCCGTATCGAAACGGCGTTTTACATTAACTGAATGCCAGGATTTTCCGAAATCTATTCCCAAAGCGAGCAATCTTGCGTCGCATAAATTCTCAATAGAGTCGATATTTGCTATTCTCCCATGCGGATTCGCGGTCAGCATCAACACTTTGATACCTCTGTCCTGCAAGGATCTTATTAGCAACGGCATTGATTCATCGACCAAACATACGGGAATCTCCCACTGCGCGCCTTTTAATTTTTCTTGATCAGGCGGCGACATTTTCTTCACTTGCTCTCTGTATTGGTCGACAATTTTCCCGATTTTCGGGTACAAATCAGCCTGAAATGCTCTCTCCGTTGGTTCGGTAAGAACGTTATCCATATCGAAAATCACCAAAGTTTGCGAATCTGCTTCGTCGCACACGGATTTTATCGTTTCTAAATCGTCGGTCCTGATGATTTCCTGATGGTTCCGATTTTCGCGCGCAAATTCACATCCGAATAAGCACAAAACCATGAATGTTGCTGAAATAAGTCTGATCAGCATTTCCCGCGATACCGAATTCACTCACTCAGCTTCATTTGATAAGGAATTTCCACGATAACGCGGGTTTGTTCGCTCTCCTGCTTACGGTAGAGCATCCCGTTTTTGAAAATTCTTGCGGTTTGGTTGTGGAGAATATTTTGCCAGAGCTCACCCGGAACGAAACTGGACATCACAACGACGGTTTTTCCCTTTTCAGGATCCCGTTCGTCCTGTTCGAAGAGAAAATCCAAAAATGGATTTACGACTGACCTGTAGGGCGATCCCAAAATCACCAGCGGAACCGAAAAATTCATAGACCGCCAAACAAGTTTCAGTCTCTCGGTTTCGGCGGAATCAATATTGACGACCACCGCCGTTACGTCCTCCGACAGAGACTGCGCGAATTTCAGGGCTTTCAGGGTCCCGCGATGCAATCTCGACACGGGAACGACGACTTTCGGGTGAAAATTTTCTTTCTGAGTGAGAAGTTCGCTCAATCCTCCGCTTTTCAAATCGAGTTCCTTGTTTGTCTCGGAATATCTTCTGTTAATTTTGCGAAAGGAAAAAAATAAAGTCGGAATCAAAATTAATACCATCCACGCGCCGTCTAAAAACTTGCTTTCGATGATAACCAGCAGGGTAACGAATGTCGCGATCGACCCGAAGGCACTGATTGCTGCTTTTATTCTCCAGTGTTCTCCTTTTTCCTTGCATAAAAATCTGAACATTCCCGCCTGGGACAAAGTGAACGAAGTAAACACACCCAGAGCATACAAAGGCAGCAGCGACTGAGTTTGTCCTTTGAAGAATACTATCAGCAAAAAAGCGACAAAAGCCAACGCGATAATTCCGTTGGAATAAGCTAATCTGTCTCCGAGGTGAGCGAATCTTGTCGGGATATATTTCTCTTTTGCGAGTACTCCCGCCAACCGAGGAAATCCAGCAAACGAAGTATTCACCGCCATAAACAAAATTCCCGCTGTCAGAAACTGCACGGCATAATATAAAATGTTGTCGCCGAAAACCGTTTTGGCAATTTGCGATAACACCGTTTCGGAATAATTCGGCACTATATAAAACTTGTGAGCGAGATAAGTAATTCCGACGAACATTGACGACAAAATCAGTCCCATGCACACCAGGGTGATACGTGCATTTTTGTATTGAGGTTTTTTGAACGACGCCACTCCACCCGCAATGGACTCGATTCCGGTAAGAGCAGCACATCCGGACGCGAACGCACGCAGCACCAAAAGAATCGTTACGCTTTTGGTCATCGACTGCTGTTCCTCGGAAATGACAAATTTCGGAGTTCCCTCAGGCAGGAAAAACCCGGTGACTATCATCAAAAATATCATTCCGATGAACCCGTAGGTCGGAAGAGCCAAAACTCCGGCCGCCGAACGAGTACCTCGCAAATTCGCTATCGCAATGATAATCAAAACCGTTATGCAAATTCCTACGACGTGATTTGATAAACTCGGGAATGCCGATATTATGGCGAAAGTTCCCGCAGACAAGCTCACAGCAACCGTCAAAATATAGTCAACCGACAAGGAAGCCGCAGTAATCAGCCCACAAAATTCCCCGAGATTATTTTTCGCGACAGCAAAAGCTCCGCCGCCGTTCGGGTAGGCCCGCAAAGTCTGCCAGTAGGAGCAGATAATGATAAAAAGCAGCCCCGAAATCGTCAAAGCAATCGGAATCGGAAAAGACATCGACAGGACAATACCCAACGACAGCAAGACCGCCTCTGTCGCATAAGCCACCGATGAAAGGATATCCGACGAAAAAACCGCGAGAGCTTTCACTTTGTCCAGCCGTTCGAGGACCAAATTTTCTGTTTTCAGCGGATTTCCGAATATGAGGTTACTTATTTTCATTTGACCTGCCGTTTAAGGAACAATTTCTTTGCTGTCAGCGAATTTTCAAAGGCAAAACTAAGTATTTCGTCAGATCCGCTCACCCCTTCGAGGGCTGAAACTTTTATTTTCGTTGAATTTTCGTGACTAATTTTCTTCATTGGTTTTGTTCAGAACTTTTTTGAGCTCATTCACTTCCGTCTGAAGATCCATTCTCTTCTGAAATTCTGAATTATTCGATTGAATCAACTCAAGAATTCGGCTGCGCAATTCTTTGATTTCCCTCAGCATAACTCCCATGTATTCGCGAGCTGCCACCATGAAATGAGCATCGTTTCTGTTTTGCTCTCCGGAATGGTAATCAAACAAAGCAATGGGGTTTCCGTCCAAATTGGGAGAAACCCACACGGTATCGACTCCCTCCTTTTCAATGACATTCCAAGGAGCTTTTGTTGCCTCTTCCAGCCTTTTCTCCAAAAGATTTATGTCCTCCGGAGTCAATACCTGCTTCATAATTAGGCGTTCTCTGCTTTCGCCTGATCTTCAGCTTCAGCCGAGATCTGCTGCTTTGCTTCCTCTTCGGACTTCGCAACACTTAACTTAACCATAACGGAAACTTCCGGATGCAAATTTACATCGATTTCGTAAACACCAATGGTTTTGATCGGAGCGCTGAGGTCCACCTGGCCTGCGCTGACTTTGTAACCCAATTCCTTGATCGCGGCGGAAATATCGCGGCCGGTAACAGATCCGTAGAGCTGCCCTTTTTCACTGGCCTGGCGCACCAAAGAAATGGCCAATTGCCCCATCTGGTCGGCGACTTTCTGAGCCTCTGCCTTTGCAATTTCGTTGTTTTTCTGAATTTGCTCTTTCTGATCTTCAAAATACTTGAGATTCTCTTTCGTCGCTCTCAGCGCGATTTTCTTCGGCAGCAGATAGTTTCTGGCGTAACCCGGCTTTACATTCACGACATCGCCAATATATCCCAACTTGGAAACTCTCTGCAGCAAAATAACTTTTATATGTTCCATTCTGACCTCTGATTAAAAACTTACTTAAAGTTAGGACCAATATATATTAGCCGTGGTGATAAGTCCAGATTTTTCGATTGAGTTGTCGGGAGTTTTGCTCAATTTATTGAAAAAATCAAAGAATAGAAATTCCCCGTATATTGATATGCTTCAGGTTTGATGATAGATTGCGTAAGGTTGCCCGTGTGGCGGAATGGTAGACGCTACAGACTTAAAATCTGTTGTCCTTTCGGGCGTGGGGGTTCGAGTCCCTCCACGGGCACCATTCGGGCAGTGGCGTTGTCGAAGTCTCGAGATTATTTCACGAGTTTTTCTCCTTCAATCCCAAGTGGTTCATTGTTTTTTTTAGGAACTTTTTGAGAATTCTTCTTTTTAACGTATTTTGCCAGTTCCGCCCATTTAGCCACCAATGCCTCTTTGTCTTTCTCCAGAGATTCATCAACTATACCTGATTTTTTCTTTTCAAGGATTCTTTTGTTAAGTTTATCTATCTCATCCAGCTGTTTCCTCATTTCATCATCGATACGGCTTTCTATATCTTTTTTCGCCGACATTGCATCCAATTGATTAAGCACTTTTTTCCCTAAAACTTTCAGAGAAGAAGTAGTCGCGACATGTATTAAAGATATAAAGACTAAAGCACATAGAGCTGCGATCATTTGTGTAGGATTCGATTTTTTTAAATAGTTATTTGCGGATTCTTCGGTAACTGTGATAGGTTCGGCAGATTCTTGCGGATGGAATTTTCGATAATCGATTGCCCAAACAATTGCTATGATCAATGTCTCAAAAAGACACGATAAATTCTTTATGGCTTCTCCTGATACGGATGAAAATACGAGAACAGGAATGCTCAACATTTTTAAAAGAGATCCCAACATACTGTATAATACGCTCCATACTGGATCAACCGGATTATATTCAAGCATCTCGGCATATCCTTTTGATACTTGAGATTTTACGTGATTGTAATACAAAGTATTACCGAAAATTCCTAATCCGAGTATCATAATTGATGAAACTGATATTTGTATCATAAAAACTACGTTAGCATTCTTGCATAACATTTTTGTTGAGAAAAGAATTCCGCCTGATATTAAAGATAACAATATCGCCCAACCGTACATCTTTCTGAAAACTAACCACCTGACATTAAAAAGTGCTGAGGCAAAATTGAATGTCGTTTTGTTTTCTTCCTCCAATTTTTTGAAAGCTTCTTGGTAATATTCTGTATTTCTCTGATTCCAATGCTCAAATATTTTAGAAACCCCAATTAAGGATTAGAAAGAAGCGGGCAACGAACAGAAATCGAAGGTTTAGTCGACTTTAATTGATAAGCAGTGAGGGTGGAAATAATATGCACAAGCATGTTGATAAAAGACCTGTGTCTGGAGTGTTCTAGCATG
>JAGABS010000069.1 GCA_017614525.1 Alphaproteobacteria bacterium | reverse complement strand
CAGCCGTCTTCGGTAACTCCGATAGTGTGTTCGAACTGCGCCGACAAAGAATGATCGGCCGTGATCGCCGTCCACCCGTCACCCAACAAACGCGACTTGTATCCGCCGACATTAATCATAGGTTCAATCGTGAAAACATGTCCAACTTCCAGCTTCATCCCGGTATTCGGCTTTCCGTAGTGCAATACCATCGGCTCATCGTGAAACACTCGACCAATTCCGTGTCCGCAATAGTCTCGCACAACCGAAAACTTATTTTCTTCCGCATAAGACTGGATAATATGGCCGATATCTCCCAATGTCACTCCGGGTTTCACTGCCTCTATCGCCATCATGAGGGAATTGTAGGTTACATCGATCAATTCCATCGCTTTTGCGGAAGGCTTTCCCACTACATACATACGACTGGTGTCGCCGTACCATCCGTCGAGAATCACAGTGACATCTATGTTTAAAATATCTCCTTTGATCAGCTTTCTTGATGAGGGAATTCCGTGACAAATTACATGATTTAGAGATATGCAAGTTGCCTTCGGATACCCGTTATATCCCAACGGAGCGGGGACAGCATCACTGCGCAAAATCTCTTCATGGCAAAGCTGATCCAACTCCGCTGTTGTCACTCCCGCCTGCACAAACGGAGTAATATAGTCCAGGATATGAGCAGCCAACTCCCCTGCTCTGCGAAGTCCGACAAAATCCTGCTTAGAATATTTTCTGCAACCTGCCACTTTTCACTTCCCCAATACTATTTTTGATATTCTACTCGACACCGCCATTTCCTCCAGTTCTACTTTTGATCTTCTATCTCGTTCGCAATTCTGACTGCACCGAATTTCATATAACGAACTCCCGTGAACACCGTCATAAAAACCGCTATCCACAGCAAAAACAATCCTAGCTGACGGATAGTCGGCGTTTCCGGAAACATCGCCGAAAACAATAAACAAGTTATGGAAAACATTTGCATGGCCGTTTTCCATTTCGCATATCGAGTGACGGGAACCCTGACTTTCATCTCAGCCATAAACTGCCTCAATCCCGAAACGATTATTTCCCTCGCCAAAATTACGGTTGCCGCAACAAGATGAACTCCGTCTATGATACCGACTCCCGAGAGCATAAGTAAAATCGTAGAAACCAACAATTTATCCGCGACAGGATCCAAAAAACGACCAAAAGCTGAAACTTGTTTCCATTGGCGCGCGAGATATCCGTCAAAAAAATCTGTCACACACGCGACAATGAACAAAATCGTCGCAATCAAATGCGAAAAATATCCATCAACATAGAAACACGCAACAATAAACGGAATCGAAAATATTCTTGATAACGTCAGCAAATTCGGTAACATATCAAACACCAATTGTTCCCGTGAATTGTATCACAGCTATACATTAAACCGAAAATGAAAAATATCTCCGTCAGCAACGGTGTAGTCTTTTCCTTCCAGTCTCATTTTTCCCGCAGCCTTCGCTCCCTGCTCGCCGTTACACGATATGTAATCATCATAACTGATAGTCTCGGCGCAGATAAAACCTCTTTCAAAATCGGAGTGAATAACACCTGCTGCCGTCGGCGCTTTAGCTCCTCTGTAAGTCGTCCAGGCGTGGGATTCCTGAGGACCTACGGTAAAAAATGTCAGCAAATTTAATAAATCATACCCGCCGCGAATCACTCTATCCAACCCGGACTCGGTAAGACCAAGAGATTCTATATACTCCTGCTTTTCATCTTTGTCTTGGATTAAAGCTATTTCCGATTCAATCGCCGCAGAAATCATAACCACCGACGAATTGTGTTGCTTTGCAAAATTTTCAACCTCTTTCGTGTAACCGTTTCCCGAAGCGACGTCACTTTCGGAAACATTGCACACGTACAAAATAGGCTTGCGTGTTATCAGCTGTATGGTATTCGCAAAAGCTGTCTCCTCCTCGCTCAGTTCCAGATGACTCAGCAGTTTCCCTGACTCCAGCCAATCGATGGATTTTTTCAAAAATTGCTTTTCAACCGCCAAGTCTGGATTGTTTTTCCTCGCAATCCCCTCTTCTTTTCGCTTCAAACTTTCGAGATCCGCAAGCATAAGTTCTGTCTCGACAATTTCAATATCTCTGATCGGATCCACACTGCCGTTAACATGAGTTATGTCCGAGCTGTTGAAACACCTGACAATATGCAGGATCGCGTCAGTACTTCTTATGTGTCCCAGAAACTGATTGCCCAGCCCCTCACCTTTGCTCGCCCCTTTGACTAACCCCGCAATATCAACTATTTCAATTTGAGTCGGAATAATCTTCTCGCTGGATACCATGCCCGCCAACTTATACAAACGAGGATCGGGAACTCCGATGCGCCCGACATTCGGCTCGATGGTACAAAAGGGATAATTCATCGCTTCCGCGGCATTTGTTTGAGTTATCGCGTTAAACAAAGTTGATTTTCCGACGTTCGGAAGTCCTACAATTCCGCAATTAAATCCCATATCTGTTTCCTTATAATTTAAGTTCCGTATAACCTATATTTGTTAATGAACACTCTACAATTCACGGGGTCGAATATAACTCATATTCGGTTATTTGTCCAACCCGACCAGGAGGGTCCTGGAGCCGGTGTTGTAAGTACTCCATAACAACAGTATGCCCTTCGTATCTGAATCGGTTTTTGTAATTTATTCGGCATACCATTCGGTGAGTGTACTTAACATCGGATGCAACGTCACGTTGCCCCTGCGCGGGGAGCGCCAGGAATGCTTCCTGGGCTGCTGTTATTTGAGTATTCCTATCCGACAGTATGCTCGCTATATCTAAATCGGTTTTTTCGATTTCTCGGCATATCTTTGAATCGGTGAACTTAATACCGAATGCAAGATCATCTTGCCTTCCTGCACGGGCTCCGGGCTACCGCCCGCAGGCGTCACCTGCCTTTTTATTTAATTTTTATATATTTTTAACCGATTTTATTGTATTTTTATTGCGGATGATAAGGAGAATATCCATGGAACATTTTGTACCTAATAACGAATCTTCATTCAATAATTTTGATTTATTTCAATTTGCAGTGTTAAACCCTCAAATTGCGTTGCTTGCCTTTCTGAAAGTCGCCGAACAAATGGCCGGCCAACCGAAAAAAATCGAAGATTCGCAGCAAGATTTGCTGAACAGATTAATTGATCTGCAAAAATCTTTCGTTAAGGAGGTATGTTCCAAGGACAAAGACTGTATCGATTTAAAATACAATGCTCAAAACAAAAAATTCGAAGATGACGCTTTTGAAAACAACCCGATGATGCTTTTCGCCAGGCGGTTCTATGATGTGACTTCTTCCTGGATGATGGATACTCTCGACAGCTTTGAAAATATCGACCCGCAGCTGATGAATAATGCCAGATTTTTTCTCAAGCAATACATAGATATGATGTCCCCAGACAACTTTCCGTTTTTAAATCCGCAAGTTTTGAAAGAAACCTTCAATTCGCAGGGAGAAAATTTCAAAAAGGGAATAGAAATGTTTTTGCGGGATCTGCAAAACGGGTCCATTACCACTAATGACAGCAAACCATTCGATATCGGAAAAAATGTTGCCGCTACCCCGGGAAAGGTCATTTTTCAGAATGATATTATTGAATTAATCCAATACTCTCCGACGACGGATAAAGTTTTTTCCGTTCCCGTGCTATTTGTTCCTCCGTGGATCAATAAGTTCTATATCTTGGATTTAACCGAAAAATTCTCATTTGTAAAATGGCTTTTGGATAAAGGAATTACCGTGTTTATGATATCTTGGGTAAATCCTGACAAGAGATACAAAGATGTTACATTTGCGGATTACGCATTCAGCGGAATAATGGATTCCCTGGACAAAATATACGAAGCAACTAAGGCAAAATCCGTGCACACCATTGGATATTGCGTGGGCGGAACGTTGATTTCGAGTTTAATGGCATATTTGGCCCATCCGCTTTGCAAAAGAAAGCCAAAAGCGAGCATTATGACCGCAACATTGATGACAACTTTGCTGGATTTCAAAAACGCGGGAGATATGGCTGTCTTCATGAGCGGAAACTACCTGGAAGCAATCACTGCACAGATGAAAGAAAAAGGAGTCCTGGACGGCAGCATAATGTACAATACTTTCAGCGCGCTGAAAGCGAAAGACATGATCTGGAGGTATTTCATAAACAGCTATATGTTGGGAGAAAAACCGAAAGCTCACGAGATCTTGTTCTGGAATTCGGATTCCACGAACCTGACCAAGGCGATGCAGACTTTCCTGTCCCACGATTTGTACAGAGACAATCTTCTCAAAACTGGAACCGTGAAGATGTTCGGAGTTCCCATCGATTTGAGTTTGGTTAAAACTCCGATTTACATGATTTCTATGAAAAAAGACCATCTGGTTCCGTGGAAAGCAGCTTTTGACGGCATGAAACTCTTTAACAGCAATATCAGATTTGTTGTCGGAGGCTCGGGACATGTCGCAGGAGTGGTAAACCCGCCGGCAAGGAATAAATACTGTTATTGGATAAATGATAAAATTGTGGAAACGGCTCAGGAGTGGATGGACACCGCGAGGGAAATCCGGGGATCTTGGTGGAATGATTGGTTTGAATGGATACAGCCAATGTTGGGAGAAATGATTATCCCCCCTGCCATTAAAGAATTTTTGAGAGACGCGCCAGGTTTATATGTAAAAAATATGGTTCCCGAAACTTTAAAAATAGTGTCTAAAGAAGATAACTGAAAAAGACAATCGGGAAAAGACAATTAAATAAGCAGATTAATGCGCAAATTTTAATAAAATATTTATTAATTTCTTGATTTTTTCACACCGTTATATACATAATAATTGTGTCGTTGTGTAAGAGAGTAAGTTCGATGAAAACTTGGACGAAGATCGATCTTTGCGGTGTGGTATTCATTTTATTCGGTACAATTTTCCTGCTTTTTTCAGATTCTCAAATTTTAACAATATCTGCCATGATGATTTCATCGGTAAGTTTGTTGTACGGTTTGTATGAGGCAAAGTATGATCTGGCGAAATATCGGGATTTGCTCTGTCACTACCAAGCTATTCTGTCTTGCAATTCCGACGGATGGATTGCTTGGAATAAAAATCATGAATATGTAAATTCTTCCAAGAAATTTAAAGAAATTTTCAATTTCAAGGGAAATTCCGCAATATTTTTTCGGGATATAGTTTCGCTCTTAAATAAAAAAGACGCTGAAAATTTGTCGGTCGCGTTTAATAAATTAAAGCAGAACGGCCAGTCATTTGAGTTGGATATTTCAACGTTGGAGCAAAAAAACATAAAAGTCACTGGATCAAGAATGATCATCGGAGGGTTGGAAACAGTCATTCTGTGGTGCCAGAATATCACCGAAACTTTCAATATTATGAGCAACATCGAGAGTAGTTTATTTTCTGCTCAAGAAAAAATTAATTCTTTACAGGAAATACTCGACGCGATTCCCGTTCAAGTCTGGAGACGCAATGACAGACTCGAAATCACGTATTGCAATCGAGCCTATGCTGACTCACTCAATGTCAGTCCCGAAAAAGTTCTGCTAAATAACATTCCGTTGATTCCGGGATCCATATTCGGCCAGGGACACTCTTTGGCGGAAAATGTAAAGAAAAGTCACAAACCTCAAAAAATCTCTCAATTTGCGGTCATAGACGGAGTCAGAAGAAAGCTTTCCATAAATGAATCTCCGGCAGCCAATGACGAATTTATCGGTTACGCAACGGATATTACCGAAGAAGAAAGCCTTTCATCAAGCATCGACAAAATAGTGACGGCTAATCATGAAGTTTTGGAAAACTTGTCTACCGCAATTGCAATATTCGGAGAGGATACAAGATTGTCATTTTTCAACAGCACCTATCAAAGATTGATGAAATTAGAATCTTCCTGGCTGCATTCCAAACCAACTTACGGAGAGATTCTGGAAGAAAGGCGAAATAATCGGCAGATTCCGGAACACGCGGACTTCCAAGTATTCAAAAAAGAACAGTTAAACTGGTTTACGTCCATAACTTCGCCGATACAGGAATTATTGCACTTACCTAGCGGAAAAAGTCTGCGGGTGGTGGTCGCTCCTTATCCTTTGGGTGGGCTGATATTTGTATATGAAGATGTTACCGATTCACTGATACTTCAACGAAAAAACAATACTTTGCTAGCTGTTCAAAAAGAGACTTTGGACCATCTTTACGAAGGAATCATGGTTTACGGAAGCGATAACCGATTGAAAATTGTAAACCAGGCTTTCCTCAAGGTTTGGAATCTGACGGATGTATCTACGGAAGAATTAAAGGGATGTCATTTGTCTGAAATGATGGACCGAATGAAGACGGAGTTAGACTATGGAGATGATTGGGAAGCATTCAGAGCCAACGCGATAAGCAATTTCACAGACAGAATCAACAAAACCGGTAAATTGATCAAGAAAGATAATTCCGTAATTTTGTTTACCTACACCCCGCTGCCTGACGGTGCCCATATGCACAGCTTTATGGACATCACGGACACCTACACCGTCGAACGAGCAATTATGGAAAAGAATGAGATGCTGAAAACTTCTCAAACCTTGCGATTTGAGTTGATTTCAGGAATATCGGTGGAATTGCGAGAGCCGCTGAACTCCGTAATCGGATTTGCAGAACTGCTACTGAATCAGTATTTCGGCAATCTGAACCAAAAGCAAACGGAATACTGCAAATATATTCTCAGTTCCTCGAACCAGCTGAACGAACTGATAGGTAATCTTATGGATATGGTTTCAATAGATCTGGAAGAGCAAAAGCTGAACGTTTCCTTATTCTCTTTAAAAGACACACTAGAGGAAGTGATAGAGAGCATATCCAAAAGGGCTCAAGAGAAGAATATCGATATAGTCAGAAGCTACAGTGACGACAATATTGTGTATAAAGGGGACAGAATCAGAATTAAGCAGGCGATATTTAACGTTCTGATCAATGCGATACAATACAGCTCCCCTAACGGGAAAGTTACTCTGCGGCTGACAACCGATAGTCAAAATGTGAAAATAATAATTACGGATAACGGAGAAAAATACAGAGACCCTAGCCCGAGCAGGAAAATTTTCCAAAGATCGAACAGCAAGTCAGTTAATTTCATAAATTCCGATTCCAATAATATCAGCATGCCTCTGGTAAGATCGCTTTTAGAAATGCACGGCGGGTCATTAAACACTTGTTTCAATGACGTTGAGCGCTGCACAAGCGTCATTTGTTCCCTTCCGTTGCATGGAGTATCCGAGGAAAAGATTGATGATCAAGAACAGTCTTCTGAAATCCTCGATAAAGTGATAAACTCGTGACGTAAACAAAAGAGATCAATTTATGAAATCAAAAAACATGGGTAGTCTGGAGAGACATGGATAAAACGAAATCAAAAAAATGTGGGTAACATGGATAAGAAGGATTGTTTAATAAAGTCAATAAACTGCGGCTTGGAATTCTCTTCTTGCGTCGTAGTCGGAGTATTCATCGGAATTTTCATAGATAAAAAAATCAATTGTTTTCCGCTGTTCTTAGTAATATTTCTGTTATTAGGATGCGTTGCCGGGTATTTCAACATGATGAGGTATATAGAGAAAAACCGTTGAATGACATTACCGTGCACTAAATTGTATCTCTGCGCTGAGATGCAGAATTATTCATCGCCATTACATTGCAAAACCGTCACTGCATCGCAAATTTTTGAATTTCCCGACTCACGTATTGAGGAAATTTCATTCCGAGAAGATGACCTGCTCCAACGGTGTAAATTATTTTGACGTCATCTAGTTTTCCGAAATTATCCTCTATAATGTTAAACGGAATCACCCAATCATCGAAACTTGACAGGACCAAATGAGGAATTTTCGGAGGCTCAATCCCAGAATACAGTAAATCCAAATCGTCCATCAACAATTCATGATTTAATTGAGACGGAAGAGCCATCATCGGCGCACCGCACATCGACATAAAATTGTATAAGGTGATTTTCGGAAAATAAGTGTAATTGTTCTTCATAAGATCCAAATAAAATTGTCTGACACTGCGCATTGGTTCAGAGCTTCCGAGATAGCGGGAAAATCCTTCCACCGACACGATCTTCTCTAAATTAAAAAAATCGTATCTCTGATTTAAAGCACAAAGTTTGTGGTATCCCAATGAGTGCCCTACTCCGACTAATCTTTTTCCCTTGAAAATTTTTCTCAGATATTTTTCGTCATAATCTTCGGGATTGTCGAAGTAATTCTCAGAAAGCAAAACATACCCGCAATTCGAGAAATACGGCAACATTTCATCCCAGTACTTATAGTCCGAACCGAATCCGTTAAAAAATACGAAGAGAAAATCATCTTGCGAATTTTCCGTCGACAATTTACAAAGCATAGCAACCCCCGCGAGTTTCTCGGGGAAATTCTATAATGTCTCGGTAAAGATACCGTTAATTTTTAAAAATTTTAGGGCAAACTTCGGAGACTTGACAGTGCTCGCAGTCAGGTTTTCTGGCCTTGCAAACATATCGTCCGTGCAAGACCAAATAATTACTGATATTTCTTTTATATTTTTCCGGAATAACTTTTTCCAAATCCTTTTCCACTTGCAAAGGATTGTTGCTCGCCGACATTCCCATTATATTGGTCAGTCTCAGCACATGGGTGTCAACGGCAATGGTCGGATGATCGAATAATTCATTCAGAACGACATTAGCACTTTTTCGTCCCACTCCGGGTAATGACTCAAGAGCTTCCCTGGAATCGGGAACGCGTCCGTTATACTTCTCTTTTAAAATTTTCAGCAGCCCGATTATATTTTTGGATTTATTCCGATACAAACCAATGGAAGAAATTTCCTTAGCCAATTTTTCTTCTCCTAAATCCAAAAAATCGTCGATAGTTTTATATTTTTTGAATAATTTATCCGTAACTTTGTTAACCTGAACATCCGTCGTTTGTGCTGACATCACGACAGCCATAAGAAACGAATAGTCGGAAAAACTTTTCAGTTCACTTTTCGGAAACTTAATTGTTTCCGAAAGAATTCTGCAAATCTCCTCTATTCTATTTTTTTGCATTCAGATAATCCTCCAGGGAATAAAACCCGTTTTTTTGGGATACCAGCCAGCGGGCACATTTTACAGCTCCCGAAGCGAATACTTTTCTGGAAAATGATCTGTGAGATATCGTTATCTCTTCATCATCTCCGGTAAAACTGCAGACGTGATCTCCAGCCACCCCCCCTACCCTCAAAGAAACTATTTGCGGCGATTTCTCAAGTTGTGATGCCAAAAACAAAGTCGTCCCGGAAGGACTGTCTTTTTTCCCGCTGTGGTGTCGATCAATAATTGAAACATCGAAATCGTCCAAAGCCTTCTCGCTCATCCGAATTAATTTAGACATGAGAAAAATTCCTACGCTGAAATTGCTGGCATAAAGAATCGGAGCATGTTTTGAAAAAGACTTCAGTCGTTCGAACTCTTCATCAGAAAAACCGGTCGTGCCGCAAACCAGAGGAACGCAATGTTTTGCACAATGTCCGGCGGCTTTTATCGAAATCGCAGGAGTGGAGAAATCCACGGCAACAGAACAGTTTTTTATTGCTTTTTCAAATTCTTCGTCACTCGTGCCGCTCGACACCCCGCCACCGATTTCATCCAGCCTCAACAGTTTCAAAACTTCCTGTCCCATTCTGCCGCTGATTCCAACAATTGCTATCTTCATCTTGAACCTTTTTTTACTCTACATTACCATACAGTCTGTGCGATTTTTAGCAATTTTTAAAGAATACTATGTAGAATTGCCGAGTAGATTTGAGTTCTATGAGTTTACATTAAAGTAGAGAATAAGCATGCAGGATGCGCCGACTTGTAAAAACGATGAATTGATAAAATTTACCTTATCACTGATTCTTGCTTCCTTATCGGTGAATTTGATGCTCGTCACGGACAGAACAATTCTTGGTTTGCACTCATTGGATTCTATGAATGCATCCAGTCTCGGAGGAAATTTCAACGCGACGATTAGTTTTATTTTTACCAGCGTAGCTCAAATCGCCACAGTGTTCGTAGGACAATACAACGGAGTCAAAGAATACGACAAAACAGCTCGCGCTCCCTGGCAGATGATTTATCTCGGATTTGCATCTTTCCTGTTTTTCATTCCGATGGCCGTGTTTTGCGATCAATTCAACATCTTCCCGAAATATTTGGAAGAAGAGGGTTTAGCCTACACAAGGATACTGTTATCTTTCGCCGGATTTCATGTAATCTCCGTTGCTTTGTCTTCTTTTTTCATCGGAAGAAAGCAAAGCCACATCGTAATTTTCACTTTTTTGGTCGGAAATTTGGTGAATGTTGTGTTGTATTATCTGCTTGTATTCGGCGTTGAGGGATTATTCGATCCAATGGGAGCAGAAGGCGCAGCCATCGCGACAGTATCAGTGGAAATGATATTTAACATCATATTCGCGACAGTGTTTTTCAGCAAAAACAACCGACTGAAATTTAAGACGCTGGATTATAAATTCAGACCTGATTTGTTTGTTGACTGCTTAAGAATTGGGTTTCCGGTATCCCTTGGAAAATTCCTGAATCTGCTAGGATGGTTCTGCATTATGACCTGCTTCATTAATGCTTCAAAAGACATCGCGACTCTTGAGTCATTCATAATGGGAATTTGGATGGCATTTATATTTTTTGCGGATGGGACATCCAGAGCCCTCTCGGCTTTATCTGCGAATTTGATCGGGGAAAGACAACTCGGAGTCATACAAAACCTACTAAAAAAATTTCTGAAGGCGAATTCCGTGCTGTGCGTGATTTATTCCATTCCGTTGGTGTTTTTTCCGGAAATGATGATTTATTTTTTGGATAAAGCAGAAGGCGAGATCACCCATTTAATTCCGGACATACATTTTACCCTCGTGAGTTTGTTTATAATTTTGTTGGCAGACAGCGTATTTTATTTGTATTGTGGAGTTCTGACCTCAGGGGGAGATACAAAGTTTCCGACTTATCTCGAAACCGCAACTTTGTGGGGGCTGGTCGTAATTCCCGTAGCCGTCATGTATTGGACTAATTCTTTAACATCAATTCGTCCCGCCTACGTAATGATACCTATTACGGGAATCATCAATTGCGGAGTTATTTACGTTCGGTACAATAAGCTGCAATGGTACAGGCAATTAGTCGGCAATCGGGCATCAAATTAGATCGACTGGAACTTTTCGACTCAGTTTGGTAGAATCTAGAGAGTGGGTTTTGCAAAGTCTTCGTGTATTTGCGGAATTTTGTGCTTATGGTATTTTGTCTTTGTTTTTTGCAGCGAAGCTTTGCGATGTGTAAGTAAAAAAGGAGAAAATTATGAGTATGTTTGAGAGTATTTACAATTTTTTGGGATTAACTTCAGCATCAAACGGCATTGTGAATTTTTCCTGTTCAACGATGGAATTATTGGGTTGGGTGACCGCTTCTGTTTCTTTAACGGGTGCCTTTCTGAATGCCAGAAAAAAGTGGTATAGCTTTCTTGTATGGATGGTAGCAAATGTTTCCTGGATTATATATGACGTTTACAACGGATGCTACGCTCAGGCGGCTTTATTTACAGCTTACCTTTCCATGAATGTTTACGGTCTCTATTGTTGGAAATTTAAGAAACAGGCAGGAAGCATAGAAGAGCAGGCAAAGGAAAAATTGAAGTCTTATTTAAAAGAAACTTTATCCTAAATTGTTTATTAATTTTGTTAATATTTTATTGATATTAATCTTTATAATTATTTATAATCACAATGACTTGAGAGGGTTGTTGTGATTTCTTTTTTATCGTTTAACTGTTTCATATTATTTTTTGTTATTATTGATTTTTGGATCGTATCGAGAAATCAATCTGCAAAAACTTACACAATGTTGACGATATTTTGGATAATCGTCGGACTTTTATTTTCGGTATATGTTTATTGTTACAGTCGGGATCTCGAATTATTTTACGAATATTTGAGCGCATATTTTATAGAAAAATCACTGAGTTTAGACAATATCTTTGTGTTTTTGCTGATTTTTTCAAAATTCAACATAGATTTTAAATATCAACATAAAGTTCTGTTTCTCGGAATTTGGGGAGCGTTGTTTTTCAGATATCTGATGATATTCGTCTTGGGGGAATTAATAGACAAATTCCATTTCCTGATACCGCTTTTCGGATTGTTCCTGCTGTATACCGGAGTCACATCATTGAAAAAGAAAAATGAAACCGCAATCGATATGAAATTTTTCAAAAAATTCTCTGATCATGTAGAATTAAATCACGGTGGACATTTTTTCGTAAAACAAGGCGATGGATCTTGGAAAATGACTATATTAATTTTGGTGTTAATCCTTGTGGAAACCAGCGATATTGTGTTCGCGTTCGACTCAATACCGGCGATTTTTTCCGTAACCTCGCATAAAGATATTATCTATACCTCCAACGCGTTTGCCATTATCGGACTGAGGTCTTTGTACGGAATTTTCTCGGAAATTATCAACAGATTATACTACTTAAAACACGCTGTCAGCATAATACTCTGCGCAATCGGAGTGAAAATGATTTTAGCAGATGTAATTCATATCGGGTCGCTGGAATCTTTGATATTTATCATATTAGTATTGGTCGGTTCGTATTTTGCATCCGTAAAGAAAGGAAACGCATGAATTTTTTTATCGATATAGAGCAGTTTTTATCCAAAAAACAGTTAAGTTTCCATCAGTTAATTTTATTCGGACTGTTTTCGTTTTTTGCTTTTTTCTCAATCATTTTTTCTTTGTACGAAGGAAACTATTTTTCACTGATATCTCTGATTGTTATCGGAATAATCTGCTTGTCCTTTTCGAACGAAATAAAAAAAATTCAATCGAAAAACAGTTTGGTCTCGTTCCAGCGAGATATGATTGCCGGAGGATTTGACGCTTCTTTTTTCGCGTTCTTCATCTTTTCGGAAAGCGGAAAATGCTTGTTCATAAACCGAATCGCCCAAAATCTGTTCCCGGGATTCAGAATCAGAAACATCGAGGACTTTATTGTCTGTTTCAGTAAATATCCGCAGGTGGTAGAAGCTATTAAAACATTAAAACAATCCGCAGTGAATATGAAACAGTCTCACATCGACGT
>JAGABS010000068.1 GCA_017614525.1 Alphaproteobacteria bacterium | reverse complement strand
GCAAAGGTACGGGCTCTGAAGGCGGGGTCAAGCCAAAAACCTGCCCATCGTGTCGCGGAACGGGGCGCATGAGATTCGCACAGGGATTCTTCTCAGTCGAAAGAACATGTTCGGCATGTAACGGAACGGGACACATTATCGAAAATTCCTGTAAAAAGTGCCGCGGCGCAGGACGCGTCAGCCAAGCGAGAAAAATCAAAGTTTCGATCCCCGCAGGTATTGAAAACGGCGCAAAAATCAGGCTTTCGGGAGAAGGCGAAGCGGGAATCAGAGGCGGCCGCGCAGGAGATTTGTACATATTCGTGGCGATAAAGCCTCATAAATTATTTTCGAGAGAGAGAAGCGCGATTCATTGCGAAGTTCCTGTCTCAATAGTCACAGCTGCGTTGGGCGGAGAAGTTGAGGTTCCGACAATCGACGGGAAAAAAGCTGTGGTGAAAGTGCCGGCGGGAACTCAGTCGGGACAAATTCTTAAATTGCGCGGAAAGGGAATGACGATAGTTCGCAGCTCGCTGCGCGGAGATATGTTTGTCCACGTCAACGTCGAAACGCCTGTCAATCTTACAGATCATCAGAAAGAATTACTGCGTGAATTCGATAAAGATCATAAATCCCATCCGAAATCCGAAGGTTTTTTCGCTAAAGTTAAGGAATTTTGGCAGGAGTTGTGACTGGTGGTTGTACAGTTTTTGAACGTCAGTGTTTCGGATCAATTCAAAGATGTATACGAAGAATTAACGTTTCTGCCTTATGCTGCCGGAGGAGGTTTCAGATGGGTTTAAAAAGAAATGATTTGATTCCTGTTTCTTGTGGAGTCGTTGTGGTCTTGTCTGCCTTGCTTTATGTGTACAGTGCGTATGTGGATCATCGTATGATTCAGATTGACAGCTTCATTTACAAAGGGAAAAGAGTGAAACTGATAGAATCATCTTACAATTGCGGTTTTCGTCACCGTCGTATGACGGAAAGGTGCTTGGAGATGGCTATCGCAAAAATCTGGCTTGAAAAAAATAAGGAAGATGTTATAGAAATCGGCGCAGTTTCTCCTTACTATTTTCAAAATTTAACACATGACGTTTGTGATCCTGCGGATAAACATGAAAGGGTAAATTTGAAAACTTCCATGTTTAACCTAGATCTGAAAGATAAAAATGTGTTAAGTATTTCGACTATAGAACATATTGGAATGGGAGAATATGGTATACCGATCAACAAAAACGAATCAGCGGTATCAGCACTAAAAAAAATTTTACGTGAATCAAGAAAGTGCTTGATAACTTTCCCTGTCGGCAGGAATAAAGAATTGGATTTGTATGTTTTTGAAAATACCTTTTCTAAGCCGGTAACGGTTTCTTTTTTCGTTAGGAAATTAAATAACAGCTTTTTTGAAGGAGCAAGAGACAACCCTTTTAAAGGAATAGAAGATAATCTTTTTATGGAGACGAAGGATATAAACTTGGTAAAAAGAGCAACTTACGGTCCGGTAGGAGCAAATGCCGTAGTTGTTATAGAAAAAGAATAAAACATTCCACTACCCAACGGGAATGGCATCAACATTTCGAGAAAGAGGAATGGCATCTTCTCGCAAGCAGATGACAGCACCGATTCCGACGTTTTTTTTCAACGAATTGAGTGAACCGCGCCGACTCCTATGTCTTTTTTCAACGATTGAGTGCGCTGAAGTGTTTTGTCGAAGTTAGCGACGGCGTGGCGGTCTTTTTGTGTTGTAACTATTTGAATTTAAAGGAATTTTTAAGGCGGCCCCTGTCAACTATCATTTTTGTGAACTGTTTCATCAAGTATGCTCCCCAATACTACAGACGATCGCTTATCAAAACCGCGCAAAAACCAGGAAGGTCCTGGAGCCCGTGTTATAAATACTTCTATCCGACAGTATGCGTCCGTAAATGACTAAAATCGTTTCAGATACAAAACGCATACCTGCAAGTACTTGTGATACCGCCTCCAAGCTCGGCTTTAACGAAAAGTTAAATCAACGGAATATTAACTTTTTTGTGCTATTTTCTCCAGGGCGGGCCAGAGGGCATCTCGAGTTGTAAAAGTTAATGAGAAGTTAAATTAACGGAATATTAACTTTTTTGTGCTATTTTCTCCAGGGTTGGGCCAGAGAGCGCGTCTTGTATTAAAGGTTAACAAAAAGTTAAATTAACTGTTTTTCAACCCTTCTGTGCTACCATCCCATGGGTGGGGGCTGCGGGGCAGGCAAGAGTTAAAGGTTAATAAATTATTAATTTTTCCCCGCATACTGCTGGATAAGTGAACTTCCCAAAATAATTGGCTCCAAGCCCAGCTTAGCTTTTGATAGGAGAACGGCTATAAAATTCGTGCCCTGCCATTCCCTCAGACATTTGTTAATAAACGGTTAAAAACAAGACGCCTGCAAAAAAAAGGAGGACGAAGCCTCCCGTAAAGGTATTTATAAATCTATATGCTATGCCAGGTCAAAGTCTGCGTATCCGACGACTTTATAAGTCGCGTCGAGATTATCGCGGTCAAGAGACAGAAGCTCTTGCTTTGGAGCATTTCCGTTTTTCAAAGCTTCAATATCCGAGATGTCGCATAGTTGCAGCGATGTCGGAGTGACGCTCCAAATTTTCTTAATCATGATCTGTCCGCGATCCAAAATTACGACCGTCGATTCCGGGGCTAAATTTGAGGCAGGCTCAAGGTACAGAGTGGATGTCTCGCTGAAATACGGCTTGAAATAACTTTCCGCTTTGATAGCGAACACATCATCCTTTGCAAACAGTTCTGCCGGTTTGGATTTCCATTCCGTGCTCGGACAAATGCTGATGGCCAACTTGCTTTGATCGTCTGCACTTGCTACGACTTTATACACCGGCATATTCATCTCTCTCGAGATTACGTCGTGACGTTTTCTGCGACCGAACTCAACAGCGGTAACGACATTACCGTCATGAGATATCTCCTGCAGCAATTCCGCCGGGGAACACCTGAATGCATGGGACAACCTGCGAATCAGATCCGTGTTCAGCCTTCTCGAACCGGATTCCAGTCGCGACAGGTAGGAAATCGAAACATTTGTTACCTGCGACAGGGTTTCCAAGGTATACCCATTTTTCTTCCGAAGAAACTTCAAATGAGTCATTGGAGCGTCTTTTTTCTTCCTACCGACACGCTCTCGTTTCATCGGCTTAGGAGATTGATTTTCATAGAAATCCAGATCCTTCATAGGACTTAAACTTTGTCTTGCCATAATACCCCTCTAAAAAATTACAAGCACATGTATATCATATGACAAAAGAGAAATCTATATATAAACGAAAAATTTTTTATTTATTTTGAAATTTAGATATATTTTTGTATATAACACATTGATTTTACCTAATAATGAACTCGAAAAAAGGCCTTTTTCGCATATACCAGATTGGGTTCGATCTGTCGGATTTTACTAGAAAATCATTTTTTGTAGTTTTTTCTGTTCAAAAAATTTTATTTTAAGGAAGATTTTTAATAGAAAAAGGAGAAAATATGATTTCTTTAAAAAACAATGAGTTAAAAAATCGAAAAGGCTCGAAATTGTGTAAAATGCACAAGATGAGAAAGCTACATGTCTGCAGAAACGGAAAGGTAAAACTGGACATGACTAAGTCTGTAAAGTCCAGAAATTTCAGTGTTCTCAGAAAAAGAACGCGCGTTAATGACGCGAAAAATAAGATTGCGGCGAAAAAGATCGATCAGTGTCGCTAAATGAAGATCCGAAGTTAAAAAACTCGGAACTCTAAAAACCATCATCAAAAAAATTCCAAGAAAATTCAATTAGTTAAACAAATAAACATTTAGGGTTTTTCTATAATAGTGTGCTTACGGGTTCGGTATAAAATATAAAAACTCCAAAATCGTTATCCTTTTGATATAATTTTTAACCTTTGGCAATATCGATAATTTCGAGCGTCTTTGGTTTCAAATGCATCAAAATATCAAAAATTCAGCGGACGATTTCCTTCAATGGGAGCCTTATTTTTTCGTTTATACAATACCCCAAATTCGAGGCTTCCGACCGTTGGGTATAAAGTACAAAAGCGCCGAAATCATTATACTTTTGCTATAACAAGCATGTGCAAGACTCTGTTTTCAGGAATTTTCGAAACATGAAGATTGGATTTTGTGATTCGGATGGTGACAAGTGTCTGCGACGCCAGATTGCATTTACCTCGATTGATTTTATTTAAGTTATATCTTTATCTCAACGGCTTTTATGTCTTTTTACTAAGTTTGCAACGCTGATTTTTCAAGATCTAAGAGAAGCTTTTTTCGCTCCAATCCTCCGGCATATCCGATCAGCTGTCCTTTTGTTCCTATCACTCTGTGGCATGGGATAATCACAGCGATCGGATTTTTGTTGTTTGCGGAGCCAACTGCTCGGCATGCTTTCGGATTTCCAATTGATTCAGCGATTTTTTTATAAGATCTGACTTCTCCATAAGGAATTTTTTTCAACTCGTTCCAGACTTTTTTCTGAAAATCAGTCCCCCGCGGAGCGGTCGGAAGGTTAAAATTTTTTCTCTTTCCTTCCAGATATTCAGACAGTTGATGAAAGGTTTCCCTAATCAGAGCTGTCTCTCGATTTATGAAATTTTTCGAATGAATCGATTGAAGACCGACGACTGAGTTGATATTTAACTGAAAGTTCAATCCGACAACAGCATCGGAATTCGCTGAGATCCAAATTTTTCCGAGAGCTGTTTGGTACGTCTGAAAAAAGATTTTTTTATTTTCATCATAATAATTCATTGAGACTTTATCGGATACGTTTTCTACAACGGAGTTTGAATTTGTAACGAAATAGGTCATAGGAATTTCATCTGGTACATTTTCCGCATCGGGAGCAGCCGGCACAATGTTTTTTCATCGCGCAGAAGTTGCAATGTTCTTTGAAAAATTTCGGCGGTACTTCAACAAAATCAAACAGATTTTTTTGGATTTGCAAATCTTCGGAAATGTTAAAAATTTGCGGTTTTTTGCTTTCGTAATTTAAATTTTCCGAAAAAGCCCTCTTCATTTGTTCGATTTTATCTGAAATTTTGAACTTTTCTCCATTTTTTACAAATATGTTACCCGTTTCGAAAAATGAAAAGGAGACGTCATTTTCACGACATTCTCGCGAAAGTTTTGCAACCCACGAGTAGTATAAAGGACGCGCTCCGTCGTAATTTTCGCCGCCGCACCACACATTTTCAATTTTCTGCGATTGCAAATATTTTTCCAGCGATACCTCTTCGATAAAAGGAGCAACCAACACGCCTTTGTGCTTAAACGGAAGATCCAGCAAAATCGGAATTCTTTCATCGGCGCGTTTTTGGTTTTCCGCGGTAACATTCAGCCAGATATTTTCCCAGCCGACGCCCCAGTCATCCGGAAGACATTCTGGAATTCGCTGCGGCCTTTTGGTCACGAGGATAAAGACAACATCGCTGCGTATTTTCATTATTTCCCAGGCTTTCGGACGCCATTGGTCCGCTTCGGCGAGAAAAAAATCTGAAGTCATGCACACGCGCAAAAATTCTCCGCTGCGTGTTTTGTAATTTCCGAAGCGATCCTTGTGCAGAGGGTAATCGAAATTATTTTTTACCTTGTAAATTTCCGCGCCGCTGCGGTTGCGTCGAGCATCCAAAAAATATACGTAGCAATTTCGGCAGCCTTCGCTGACTTTTTTGCAGCCGTGCCACGGATTCCAAATATCCCTCACGATTCGCGCTCCGCATCATAAATCGAAATCTGCCGTTGCTTCACGTTTTTCATCTTCTCCGCTCTGTATGAAAATTAAATCTCACACTGAATATACCCTACACCGCCTCGTATTGTAAAATCTACAACAGTAGAAATTCTTATGAGGCGTTAGCCGCGTGTATAGAGAGCCGAGGGCGTGTAATCTACAACAGTAGAAATTCTTATGAGGCGTTAGCCTCGATGGAACGAACAACAAGTTCATAATATCTACAACAGTAGAAATTCTTATGAGGCGTTAGCCTGCGGCGTTCCAAGTCCAGCGATGGATGGAATCTACAACAGTAGAAATTCTTATGAGGCGTTAGCCGCAACCGAGCATCAGAACTCCTAACGCATCTACAACAGTAGAAATTCTTATGAGGCGTT